>DAIOTP010000087.1:0-15358 GCA_036751905.1 Cryomorphaceae bacterium | reverse complement strand
TCAGACGAAATCGCACTGGCACTGAATATAAGCAAGCACACCGTCGACAACCACCGAAAGAAAATGCTTCGTAAAACCAATACCAGCAATACACTGCAACTTGTGATGATGGGGGTAGAACGGGGTTGGGTATGACTACTTCTGATTCGTTCGTGTTATGCTCATTGTTTAGCCTAAATAGAACCGCTCCAAGAGCAATCAAGAAATTTAATTCGAAAACCGAATAAGAATAATGCATTATTAAAAGATTAAATCTTCCGGATTAAGATCAAACCCAAGTTAATTTATCGAAGCTTAAATGCATCTCCTGTTGATAAATAAGTGATTTAACGACACAAAATGACCATCAATGGCTATTGTAGAATTATCATTTTACAAAGATATTTGAACCAATAAAATGGTTATGAAAAACCAGCCAAGCATAAACCTTGAATTGATTTGAATTGTGGAGTATTGGAAGAAAATAATCAGGTTGCTAACGCTGGTTTTCATTATTTTAATGGGCGGAGTGTTATTTGCTCAACCGGCAAACAACCTGTGGCAAAATGCATTGGAAATCCCTCTTGGCCCTGATAATTTTGCTGTAGGTAGTTTTCAAGGAACTGCGATTCCGCTCGCAGGAGCTACCAGCCAGGCTGGGGAGTATATCCAAAACGCTACCTATGCAAAATCAATATGGTACAAATTTACCATTCCCAGCCACCGCAGTGTGCGGGTGCGCGTACTCGAACCTGTTGAAGCACTGAACAACAATGATGTTGGCTTCCTGGTGTACAACAGCACGACCGCCATACCGACAATGGCCGATTTGGCCGTATTCACACCCTTCTTTCAGCTTGCAAGTTATTCAGAAAACATATGCCTGGACCCAGGTACTTATTACGTGCAGGTGGTGGCCAAGAGTGGAGCCAATACTGAGGTTTTCCCGGATATTCTGGTGGAATATACCCATCCGGTGTCCACAACTTTTGCAATGGATATGCTCAACAATATGCACGACTTAGGGATATTGGCGCATGGCAACAATCACGGGTTGAACTGGTCATGCCTCAGTATAGAATCGCCAGCGGAGTATAGTAATGTACTGGGCTCCGACTCCATTGACTACACCAAAAGCGCATGGTATAAGTTCACTACTGACGATCATATTGATCTGTTGAGCTACCGGACATATGCTTCACCTAACGGCGGAACCTATGCGATAAGATTTTATGAAGGCGACGTAGACCTTGGTGCAATCGATACGTTGCCAGCGGTTTTCGAAACGACCCAGCTATTTAGCTGGGATACGCACAACGTACCTTGCTTTTTTAAGCCCAACACCACCTACAGCGTTCAAATTCTTGGACATAAGGATTACAACATGAACTCAAACTTTACGCTCTACCATATCGGTGAAGGGCTTGTAACGGGTGCTTATCCTCAGGAAGCTGCATTCAATCCGGCCAATCAATTTGGCATCATTAATCCGACACCTGGTGATGGCACAACAGTTGAAAGGTTTGACTATATGTCGTGCGAAGCCTTGCTGAGCAATGATTCCATACAATGCGGAACTGTCAACCCTCCTGACACAGTGGTGTATGGGGCAGTGGAATATGACCTGACGCATTGGTATACTTTCACCTCAAGTGCAGAATCGAACGCCACGCTGCGTGTCAGGCAAAGGACTACACAGTTTTGCAACAGCGACTATTACAACCATGGAATGCGCATCAGGGTGTTTTACCAAAACACCGACAATAACTGCGGCAGTTATGATTATCCTGGCGACTTGTACTACGATGGCCAGCTGAACAACAATGGACTGGTAATTTTGAACTGCCTCCCAACAGGCGATTATGCAGTGCAATTGCTGGGAAGAAGTACCCCTTCAAATTACTACGGCTGCAATAGTTCACAAATGGGCAGGCGAATCACTCTGAACATCACCTTAAGCGCGGTGCCGGAAGTACTTTTTGGGCTTACTGAAGAAGATGATGCAGACTTTGTAAATACTGGAAACCCTTTGCTCACAGGGGTGACCTACATCGCCGACAGCGCGCGATTTAGCTGCAGCAAAACCGTAATGCCCGACACTGCAATCTGCGATGTCGTAGACAGGGCTATATACCGACAAATAATCATTGGCGATTCGGACGGTGACGGCGTAGCCGATAGCGGGCATGTAGTGGTACAGGACTACGCATACATCAATCCTTTATTGAACCAGAGGGTAAGGTCGGTATTCTACAAAGGTGACGCCAATGCATTGGCAACTGCACAAAACGCATTCTTGTGGAATGACACACTGACGGGCCTTGATCCTTATGAAGGGTGCAATATGTACAATGCATTTCTTTACACAACCAATACCCCGCACAATATAAAAAAGTACTGTGTAACACCGGGCACCTACACGCTCGCAAGTGTAGGCGACAGTACAGACAACGGGGCACTGAGCTTGCCGAACTTCACCTTTACTAAATCCATGCAATCCCTCTTTGCCGATATGGCAGCACCGGAGAACCTCGGTGACATCATCGGGCAGGGCCTTTCGGTAACAAGTCAAACTGATTATTTCACCTGCCTCGATAACCCTGATACTATAGGCGGTCTGGAGCCGTGCAATGGATACACAAAACAGTTATACAGGGAGTTTTACCTGAGTGAGTCATGCAGAATCACTGTAAATGAGCACGGCACCAACCACAGCCCGACCAATCTGATGCGGCTCTATCAGGGCCGCCTGTCCACAGATGGATCCGATAATGTAAGTCTTGCACCTTTTCACACCAACGGATGTTATAGCGGTAGCAGCTGGAGCAATTTCAGTCTTCCAGCATGCACCACCGTACCTGCGGGTTGGTATACAGTGGTGAGTTATGGCCACGGCCCCAATTACGATAACAACAATGAGTTTCGAGAGGAGCATGTGTACAGCCAATCATGGCCCTACAGTGGGACAAACATGCACAGCATTCATCGTCCTTCCTATATCACCGTGGTAGCCGATACAAGCGAACTACCCGGACCATTCTTCAACCGTCCTCACAAAGCTTGTGAAGCTGCGGATACGATTTCGTACGTGAACCTTGCAAGTGATGATTTTCCCACAGGCTCCACCTCGTACACTCTGTGTACAGAACGCTTTAAAACAGTTACTGACACACCTTTTGTAGACTTGCCCCTTGTGGGCTGTGCTGACGCTTACAGGGTAAGTTATTACGTTTTCACTACCGATGATGAATACTATTTGCGCATTACAGGTATCCAAAGCTTCCTGAAGGAACTGTATCCGCTTGATGCCCGCATTGATTCGCTCGATTTTCCAAGCACCGAGCCTCTGCTTACCTGTGAAGGAAGCTCGAATGACATCGAAGCCTGCCGGTTGGAGGCGGGAACATATACTTTAGTGGTCTACGGCCGTGCCAACCAAAACTGCAATGTCACCTTTACTCCAACGGTTACTGTGGCACCGATAAATTATTCTCGGTTTGACCATGCCATAAACAGTTACGATTTCGGATTGGTTCCTGCCGATAATTCTTTTCACGGAGGTAAAATCGGAGATGTACATCCCACAAATCCTGCCCTCTTGCCCAGTGATGATACTTTTTATTGCACTACGGGTGCTGCGGCCACCGATCCGCCAGTGGGATGCTACAATTCCATTTACGAAATCATTTACCCGGATACGCTCAACAATATTTACCACAATGAAACCGGAACCCAACCAAATGGCAAAACCCGAAACCTATGGTACACCTTTGTGGTTCAGGGCATGGGAACCGGAACTGTGCGGATTAGAAACCACACGGGAACCGCCCTTCCTTACTTTCGGGTGTTCCGCTCAGATGTAGATGGTTTTTTGGAATTTGATGACGTAATTTCTGCAGGTGAGGTGGACAGCACCCTTGCAATGGGACTTGAATCAGTATCCCAAAATTGGTGGACATGCTCTAATGGACCTGAAGCATCATTCACTTGGCTGCACGATGTCTGTGTTGAAGACACGATAAAACGGAGGTACTACGTGCTCGCCACATTAGGAGAACAGTACAACAAACCCAACGTGCAAATGGACTTGCAGGTGCGCTGGAATCCTTTTATCGCCAATCCAAGTGATCCGAAATACGACTTTTTCCATCAGGCAAATGTGCTGGGCAATGGTGAAACCGAACCACCTTACACGGAAATTCCGCTGGAGTACAATCAGCTGTACACGGGAGGTTGGGGCGATATGTCGTGCGCAACAGGCGACACTACCGATCAAGCAATATTTGGTAGCTGCGCCGCTTCAGACCAGAAATCACTGTGGTGGAAGTTTACCATTGAGCAGACAGGCTTTTTGTACATGGGGTTGGAAAGCAATGCTACAAACTACTGGAATTTCACCCGCTCACTTTTACAAGAAATAGAAGAGGGTGATAGTATCGTATCGCCAGGAGGAGTGAATGGATTGCTCAATTTGGGAAGTGGTGCCGGAGGTGGCCCGGGAGGAACAGTACCCAACTACAACTGGCAACGCTATTGTCTGGGGCCGGGTACTTATTATTACAATATTGCAAGATGCGCTACTATAGATACTTCCGAAGTGCGGGTGCATGCCTATTTTGCCGAAAGGCAAGGCGACTATTGCTCCAATGCTATAGGAACAACCGGCGATACTTTCGGTGCGTACCCCGTATCGGTACCGGTTTTGTGCCATACCATTGGCAATGATTTTGGCGAGGATGGCAGCAACATGCAATGCCTGCAAGGACCTGAAGGCTACAAGTCAACATGGTTCAAGTTTAGCTACACCGGCCCCGACCTTGTCGATATACTCTTTCAACTCAACTTATCGTCTCTGAGCAATTACATAGGCCCCGCCAATGTGCGCTACAGGCTTTTTTACGGCGACGATTGCAGCACGATGATAGAAGGTCAGGAATGCTCCACCAATGCCTTTATCAACAACAGTATTGCCTGCATTAGCGCTTCAGAGGGAGATTTTTATGTCCAAGTGGTATACCCGGAGCAATCTAGCGGAACCTTAGGTTATACATTCACTGTGAGTGAAAACACGGATCCCGACTGCAATCCTTTCAACCCTACATTGATTTCATCGGATTTTGTATACCAAATGAATTGTACTGGTGATTCACTCATCTTTACAAACTATGCAAGTTCCGGGTCGAGCCTGGATTACCTCTGGGATATGGGCTGGAACAACTTTACAACAACCGAGACCAACCCTGTTTTTGTTTATCCAACCCCAGGCACCTATGACGTGAGCTTAAGCGTCATCAATCCTTCCCTGGGTGATACCGCTACAAAAACGATCTCAGTACTTTTCGAACCTGGAAGTTCACCACTGGATCTCGGCTTTGACCGCACCATTTGCCAGGGCGAAACTACAAGTCTTGGTGAATTTATTCCTTTGGCGGTATACAATTGGTCGAATGGCGCCCAAACAGAAAGCATCGAAGTAGGAGCAGCTGACACTTACTGGCTAGAGTTAAGCCTTAATGGCTGCCTTTATACCGACACTGTGAATGTAGAAGTGATCGACCTTGCTTTTGACCTTGGCAGCGACACCCAAATTTGCATAGGAGACACTTTTGATCTTGGTCACCAGAGTATGGCTGGAGTAACATATCTTTGGTCAACCGGAGCTACAAGTGATAGCATAGCAGTAGTGAATGAAGGCAGCTACTGGCTCGAGCTATCCACTGGTAATTGCGTTGTGGCCGATACCATTTCCATAGATGTTCTCGACCTTTCCTTCGACCTCGGCAGCGACACCACCATTTGCGCAGGCACGTCTTTCACATTGAGCCCCGATGTAACTCCCGGAGTGGCATTTGCCTGGAGCAATGGCATCACAGCACCACAAATAGAAATTGACGCTGCTGCTTCGTATTCGCTTGAAATATCGATGGATGGATGCACTACCATAGATTCACTTCAGGTATCCGTGCTCGACCTGGAACTGAATATGGGACCAGACACCATACTATGCCTGGGCGATACGGCCTGGCTCGTACCACAAACGAATGTTGAGGTAAATTACCTTTGGGCAAATGGATCTACGGCGCCCACACTGCCGGTTTTCGAAAATGGCTGGGTAAGCCTTCAGGTCGATTCGGCGGCATGCTTCGCCAGCGACAGCGTGCAGGTTTCCGTCATGGACCTGAGCTTCGAAATGCCTGCCGACACCACCATTTGCGCAGGCGCCACTTTGCTCATTGATCCGCTCACTCCGACTGGGGTATCATACGCGTGGAACACCGCTGCAACAACGCCCACCATTACCGTGAGCAACGCAGGTCCCTATAGCTTGCAGATAGATTCTTTGCATTGCTCATCCACAGCCGAAATGAATGTAGAGGTGCTGGACCTTGCCTTCAGCCTTGGCAACGACACCACCATATGCGATGGGGCGAGCTTGCTGCTCAATCCGGCTGTAATCAGTGGCGTCCAATATTTGTGGTCTGACAGCACCACGGGGCCCAGCCTTGTAGTAGACACGGCAGGTACTTACGCCCTTACCATCGACAGTATGGGATGTGTGGCCGATGCCAGCATTCAGGTCGACATTTTCTACGTAAATCCTTCGCTTGCAAGCGAAGTTACCACCTGCCTCAACGATACCGTGGCCCTCACTGTAACGGGCGCCGACTCGCTTGCGTGGAACAATGGCGGAGGGAATATCACCGCTACTTCTGCCTTGCAATTTCTGATTCATCCGCAAAATTCCGCCACGTACAATTGGACCGCTTTCGAGGATGGCTGCGCACAAAGTGGACAGCTGTCCGTGGAAATTATCCAACCCTATATTCCATCGCCGGTGTATGATAATCAGTATTGCCTGAACGAGTCAGAAGTCGTTTTTCCCGACATTCCCTTTACCTCGGGACAATACATATTTGAAGGAAATGCGGTTTCGGAAATTGACATCGCAACGGTAGGCTCGGGCAGTTACAACTTGAGTTATCAATACACCGACACCAACACCTGCGCATGGAGCATCGAGCTGCCATTCAGCATCGTGGATACTACGACCATCTCATGGACAGGACCCTTTCCGGAAATTTGTATCAACGCGGCACCCATGGGATTGCAATCTTACGCGAGCCATAATGGTGGTGTTTTCTCCGTTCAATACCAATCCTCGGGTGATACCCTCATGGGCATCACAAGTTTTGATCCCTCATTGGTGCCAGGCATTACCAATTTGCCAAGTGACTTTAACGTCGGCATGACTTACGTAAACGGCGACAATTGCAGTAGCATTATAGCACAAACCCTTACCGTTCACCCGCTGCCCGTTGCCAATTTCACCGTGGCCGATGTCTGCATTTACGACACCACCACCTTTGCAAATCTGAGCACGGTCGTGGGCAGCGCAGTGCAAGGCTTCGAGTGGCAGATTCCAACTTTTGGAACACTCAGCGATGAAGTGCCACAGGATATTGCCTTTCAATCTTCAGGCGATTTTGCAATTTCGCTCACGGCCACTTCCGCAATTGGCTGTAGCCAAACTTTTGTAGATACCGTAACCATCCACGCCCTACCGGAAATTGTTTTTGAGCCTTACGGCCCCGCTTGCCTCAACGATGGCGCAGTGGCACTGCCCGTGGCCACTCCAGCAGGGGGCTCCTTTTCACTCGATGAAAGTGAAGTGACCAATATCGATTCTTACACCTACGGCTCGGGGACATTTAACCTCAGCTATGCCTTTACCGATGCACTGGGCTGCAGCAACGCCGCCCAAATAGCCCTCGTCATCAACGACACCACCACCACTGCGCTTTCCCTTCCGGAAACGGTTTGTATCGATTCGGCTCCGCTCAACCTTGCGAACTACGCCAGCCACAATCCCGGATCGTTTTCATTCGCTTACGCGGAAAATGGAACGGATACCAGCGCCGCATTTTTTAATCCTGCACTGCTTACCGATTTCGACAATCAACCACTTGAGGTAAGCATTACTTACAGCCATCAGAACCAGAATGGATGCAGCAGTATCACAAGCGATTCCTGGACAATACACCCCTTGCCAAATGTCGATTTTGCAGCAGCAAATACCTGCCTGAACGACACCGTGCCCCTTTCAAACAATACCGCCGTAAACGGATCGAGTATTGAGGCTTACCTCTGGCAATTGCAGGGATGGGGAAGCTCAACGGAAACCGCTCCCACAGATGTGGCTTATGCAAATAGTGGCGTTTACGATGCATGGCTCAGCGCAACCTCGGCCATTGGCTGCAGCCAAACCCAAAATTTGAGTTTTGAAATATACGCTTTGCCAAACCTGCAAGTGGAGAACTATGGGCCGTTTTGTCACAACGACGGAACGATACCCATGCCCGTAGTTGCTCCTGCAGGAGGAAATTACCTCCAGGAGGGCCAGGACATTTCCACGCTTAACACCTATGCTTTGGGGGCTGGAAATTCAGAAGTGTGGTATCAGTACACTGACTCCAATACATGCTTCAATGAAGTACTTATCCCATTTGCCGTGAGCGATACCACCACCATTGCCTTCGGGCCCGACCTGCCGGACCTTTGCATCAACGCTGCACCACTCAACCTTACGGCACATGTGAATCATGCCGGTGGCGACTTCCACTACAGCTATGACTT
The DNA here is from genome assembly GCA_036751905.1 of Cryomorphaceae bacterium. Lineage (GTDB taxonomy): Bacteria > Bacteroidota > Bacteroidia > Flavobacteriales_D > Cryomorphaceae > T3Sed10-241. The sequence continues at coordinate 6,745 of DAIOTP010000087.1, read as the reverse complement.
GGCAGACGTGGATACCCTTACGGGAAATGTATTTGACCCGGCGGCCATTCTCGGTGATTGGGAAGCAGTCAACACCCATTGGCTCACATACACGTATACGAATGCGGACAATTGCACAAGCCACATCGCGGATGAGCTGGAGATTCATCCCTTGCCTGTCATCAATTTTGCAGTAAATGACGCCTGCATCTACGAGGAGCTTGAACTGAGTAACAACAGCACCGTGGTTGGATCAGGTGTGGCAGCATACGCCTGGCAATTTCAGGAGAACAACCCGTACACCAACCAATTGCCAACGGGTGTGATTTACAATGTACCAGGTAGCTACGAGGCAACCCTGGCATTGACCTCAGATATCGGCTGCATGGCCATCGACGTGGCCTATTTCGAAGTTTTTGCCCTGCCCGCGCTGAGCCATGAACCTTATGGCCCTTACTGCCAAAATGCGGCTGAAGTGCCTTTTCCAGAGGTGAGTCCCACCGGAGGTGACTTTTTTCAAAACAATGAAATGATCGATGTAGTCAACACCTACAACTTCACCGGTGGTGTGAATGCCATCAAGTACGCATACACCGACAGCAATACTTGCTACAACGAAATGGAAATTCTGTTTGTGATCACCGACACAACCACCATTTCATTCAACGCGCCATTTCCTCCCATGTGCATTGACGCTGAGGCTATAGCGCTCGAATCCTACCTGAGTCACGAAGGCGGTGCGACGTCAGCGGCTTACGGACCGGGCACCTGGACCGATACCGAAGCGGTACAGCCCAGCCTGGTAGAAAATTTTGCAGGAGCGCCCATCAATATTCCGGTGAAGTTTGAATACACCAATGACAACAATTGCAGCAGCGTAGTGATGCAGCCGCTTACGGTACATCCCTTGCCAGTATTTCAGTTTTCGGTTCCCGACATCTGTCAAAACGAAGCGCTGCAGTTCACAAACAGCACTTACGTAAATGGCAGCGCTCTGGAAAGCTTCAACTGGACCATAACAGGCCTGGATACTTTCCACAGCTTCCAGCTCCCAACACTTTGGTTTGATGCGGCTGCCGAACTTAACTATACGGCAAGCACCACCTCGACCATTGGCTGCAGCCGCCATACCCAAGGCAGCTTTACAGTGCACCCTGTACCGCAGAGCAGCTTCACCTTTTCGGGAAATTGTGACAATGTTCCCGTGGTTTTCTCAGCCACCTCTACCATAGAATCGGGGACCATGGACAATTACATTTGGTGGATGGATGGCGCTGCTTACCCAGCCGATGAGAATTTTGAATTCCTCTTCAGCCAATGGGGCAGCCACACGGCGGGCCTGAGCAGCATTTCCGAATTTGGATGCCGGGATACGGTGGAGCAGACCTTAATGATCGACCCCTCTCCTTTCGGAGAAATTACGGCCGAAAACCATTGCTTCAATACCACCACATGGATAAGCAGTGAAATGGGCATTGAGGCCGGTAGCATTGACCATGTGGTATGGACTTCGGGACAGGAATTGGTGCTTGTGGATGAGCCACAATTTGAGCACACCTACGCCAGTCCCGGCGACAAAAACATCATTTTGCAAATGACCTCGAACCGCGGATGTGTGACCGTGGTAAACGACATGATCCTGGTACACCACTTGCCACAAGTCCGCTTTTTACAATCTGATACAGGTGTATGCCAAGGCGACACCATTGCCTTTCACAATGTTTCAACCGTACCCTACCCTCAATCGATCGATATGGTAATGTGGGATTTCAGCAATGAAGCCACTTTTACCGATTCAAGCGCGATAGTTGCTGCCAATGCTGTAGGCACCTTCGACTTGTCATTGCTCGTAATGACCGACAGTGGCTGCGTGGCCACCCTGGACACCAGCGGAGTATTTCAGGTATGGCCCAATCCACGGGCGCAGTTTGCCATCAACCCCTTCAGGCCGAGCATCAGCCATCCCGAAATACAAATTCGAGATCAATCACAAGGCAATGTAGTGGCATGGCAATACGATATGGGCGACCAAACCTTGTACGACATTTCCGAACCCTTGCACCTCTATGCCGAAGCCGACACCTTCAACATCATACAGACCGTGACCAACATTTGGGGCTGTACCGACCGCGCCTCTCAATTGGTGCCCATCGGTGGATTTCTGGTCTTTATCCCTAATGCCTTCACGCCCACCGGCGATGGCATCAACGAGCTCTTCAAGCCGTCCATTTACGGTGAAGACATCTCCTCCTACTCTTTCCGCATCTGGGACCGCTGGGGCACCGAAGTCTTCTACACCACTGATCCTGAAAAGGGTTGGGATGGCTCCCACCAGGGTAGCGATTACTACAGCGCCACCCAGGCATACGTGTACCATGTTATCGTGGGTGGTCGCAGCACTGAGGTGGAGGAGTTTACTGGGATGGTTACGCTGATTCGTTGAGGTCACTGGCTCAGTCAGGTTTCTGGATATTTCCCTTTTGGAAAATTGAATAAAACAATCCTTTTATCAACATTAGGAATTGTTTCCAACCGTCCTTGGTAAAATTATTTTGTAGTAAGAAATGTGCGCTTGAAGGTAAAAAAAGGGTGTTTTAACGGTGTAAAATGACGATCAGTGGCTATTGACGAATAAGGCCGTATATAATACATTTGAGCATTATAGAACCAATCAAAATTACAACCATGAAATCTAAAGCATCATACTATTTACTTCTTCTTTTCTCATTTACTGTAACCATTGTCCATGGTCAGAATTACATTGTAGATACAGTTTATACCTCAACTGGATCACCAGAACTTACAACCAATTTTTTCAGAACTATTGCAGTAGCCTCAGATGGTGCTATTTGGACGGGTACGAATGGGCAAGGTTTATATCGTTTCGACGGAAATCTTTGGCAAAAAGCTCCAACCTTTCAAAATCATAGTTTCAGGCATGTAGTTCCATATGAAAATGGAAATGTACTAGTTGCGCAAAGCGGGTTTAATGGGATCCAGGCAATAAACGGAGGTGTGGACATCGTAAGTCCAGAATTTAATCGAACACACTACGGATTTTTGGATGGGTTGGCATCGAGGTTTGGCTATGGAGTCGCCGCAAATTTTGAAGGCAAAATCTACTATACTTCTGGGCCAATAACCAATCCACCGAACACTGGAGGGGGTGTTCAAAAGATTGAGAGTGCTGAAGTGTCTACCGTTTTTCCCGGATTACCAACTGGGGGGCTAGCTAGCGACAGACTATGCGCAGCAGTTGGGACGAATGGAATTAGCGAAGTTTGGGTTGGAGTAGAAAGGGCATGTGCTCCATGCCAACCAGGTTACATCAATAGATACAATCTTGATGGTGTTTTATTGGGCACCATTGATATTACAAATTCTCCAATTCCATTTAGCACCTCGCCGGGTATCCAGACTTCCGCTATACATTTTTTTAACAATCGAGTTTGGGTCGGCATGAGAAATGGGGGATTGTTCGTCTACGACATTGAGAATTCCTCCTGGACGCATATTGACCACCACAATTCTAGCTTCCCTTCAGGAGGACTTATTAACCTTCATGGAATAACATCAAAAGACGAAAAACTGTATGTCGCCACATCCGACGGATTATTTATTTATGATTCTACCTTAAATATTGACAATCCCTCAGCATTCCAAATGGTAACCATAGGAACCGGCGCCCAAAATAATGTGAACGGAGTGTCCATTGATTACAACGGCTCATTGTGGTGTGCCACTGCAAATGGAATTGTTAAATTAAACTACCTCCCTGAAGTTACGCTCATAGCCAAACAGTACATTCCATCAAGTGGATCTTCTTTTGAAATCGGAAATCTGGGCGAATTAAAAATCGCTTGTGACGGGACTGACCACAATCGTTTTACATTAACCAGCTCAAGTATTGATCTCACAACTGTTACTCTAACCATAGGCCAAAACTTATTAAATGAAGGTGACCATGAATTTGGTTCCTTGAATATGTTGACAACCGTTCCTGATACAATCACTTTTTCATATCAAACTCCAACATATTTCTCTTGGCCCGGCAAGAGTCAATTATTCAACTTATTACTACTCGATGACAATGAAGAATTGATCAGAGAATGGGAAATAGAATTGGTTCGGCCTCCGGTTCTTTTCCTGCATGGGTTATTTTCAGACGGAAGTATTTGGGAACCTGCGAAAGCCTCACTAGAAAGTAAATATTACAATTATCAGCTTCACAATCCAAACTATCCAAATTCGGACAGCTTCGAATCCAATATACCAAAGATAAAAGAGCAAATTAATATCGCATTGGCAGTCAACCAAATTGTATACAAAACAATTTCGTCAAAAGTAGACATTGTTGGCCATAGTATGGGCGGTATATTGGCCCGTCTCCATACTCAATCACCGAGCTACGAGGATGAACAAAATGTATATAGATTAATTACGGTTAATTCACCGCATTATGGCAGTCCTGTAGCAAACTATATTCTTGCTGATCGACCTGATTCAGAAAGCCTAAGATCTTCAATGGACATTATATGTAATCAGCTTGGCCCTCAAGGCCCACTTAATCTGTGTTATCAGAATGGAGCTCTGGCAGATCTCCGGTTGAATTCTGCGGCAATCCTATCTCAGTCAAATGGATTAGCAGCTCAAACTGAAATGAGTATTACGATACCTAAATCTTTAATCGGATCAACATCAGATATTCCAACATGGCTATGGAGCTTGGCTGAAGGAATTGGGGAATCGGAAGAGTTTGAAGAAATAGAAACGGTACTAAATTTTTTGAATGAAATAGACGAAAATTATTTATCAGCGGTTGGTATAAATTCGAAGGCATTAAGAAGATATGACGCATATCTGGCTATTTTTAGTGTTCTGGCAAAAAAAGATCAATTACAAACATTTTTTGAAGATACTCTTCATAATGGCTATTACATGAACGATTTAATTGTTCAGCTCCCAAGTCAAATTGGAAATTTCGATATGCTTGGTTCTGGGTCAAATGCTTCCTTTGTTATCCCAGATGCAAACCATTCATCTATTACTAGTCATCCTGATTTTATTGAACGTCTTGACAATTGTCTATCTGCCAACCCTGAAAACCCAAATTATTTCGCAAGTTCCCAATTTGTGCCTCCTTCACAGTCCCTATTGAATCCTGCATTTAATAGTTCTTACGATTCCCCCACTGCATCCGAATCCCTCATTTCGCAGCAATTGACTAGTTTAATTTCCAACCAAACCAGCGTAGAATCATTCATAGAAATTGTTAATTATGAGAATGGTGGAACGGCTCAGTCAACAAGTTTAATGGTTGACTTAATAGCATCTGAAGATATAGACAGGGCATTTGTTATTGCTGCTACAAGAGAAGGAATGCGTGCTGATGTGCTTTTTGATCTTTCAGAAAATGCTCAAATTGAGCTTCCAGTGCAGCTCTATGGACAGTTTCCGCTAATAGCAATCGGATTTGGAGCACATGGCTTGGTGAGGTATCACCATGTCAATCTTAGTTATACTCCGGAGATTACAGTATCGAGCTTAAGTGTAGAGCCTACATCTATATACGGCACGGCTCTTCAGACAGGTCAATATGCGGTTGTAGCTGAATGTACCGATGGCATTGACCGTAACATAACCTCCTTTCCAGATTTAAACGTTGTTTCGCTTGGAGCAAAGTTTTCCGTTGAAGATGCAGGTATTCTATCCTTTATAGAAGAAGGTAATGATACTCTACATGTGACTTTTGAATCTTTATCAATCAAAGTACCTGTGACTATATTTGATGCATCAACCTGGGTTGAAGTGCAAATAGATACAGGCACAGTTGACAATTTAGATTGTTTTGGTGTCCTTAACGGAAATGCCTTCCTCGACGACTGCGGTACCTGCGTGGGTGGAGACACCGGAAATGAGCCTTGCAGTCAAGACTGCGCAGGCGTGCCAAATGGCAACAGCGCAATTGACCTTTGCGGTGAATGTCTTGCTGACGGTGCTGAAAATCCAGATTGGAATACTACTTGTCAGGATTGTGCTGGGGTGCCGAACGGAGAGGCTACCATTGACGATTGTGGCTTTTGTACCGGCGGCACAACAGGCCAGGAACCTTGCGTAGATCTTGGATTTGAAATTGTTGCGGTGACTGATTTAGACTGGGCGGGTTCAAATCCGGCGGCAGGAAACGCATGTCAACCCAATACCTTTGAAATAAACGGGGTGAATGCCACCAGAATCTGGGGCAATGGCAACCCAAGCACGGTATCAAAAGTTATTCAATATGATTCAGCATCTGACCTGCAGTATTTTGTAACGTGGCTTGTGGACGATTGGGTTACATGGTCTGTGAATGGTGAGGTTGTGCTTGTAGACAATAATGCCACAATCCAAAATGAAATACTGAACCTGACCGAATTTTTGCTGGATGGTGACAATTTGATTGAAGCAACATTGACCAATCTGGGAGGATGCTTCGGATTTTTTGCCTTGATCTATGCGGTTCCCTCCAATTCTGTGACCGTCGATTGCAACGGGGTATTCGGGGGCGCATCAGTTTTCGATGAATGTGGTGAATGCCGCTTAACTTCCGACCCTGCCTTCAACGGCACCTGCCTAGACTGTGCAGATGTGCCCAACGGAGAAAACGTCTTGGACGAATGCGGTGTATGCCGACTTCCCGATGATCCTGGATTTAACTCCACATGCCTCGATTGTGCCGGCGTACCCAATGGCAACTCCGAAACCGACCTCTGTGGCGAATGCCTTG
>DAIOTP010000086.1:7945-15979 GCA_036751905.1 Cryomorphaceae bacterium | reverse complement strand
TGTTTGGTATTTTCCTGAGTGGCCCAGGTATAGATGGCCCATTCACCAATGATGCTGTGAATATTGCAACGATTCCTAATACGGATGTACCTGTGGGGATCAACACAATTAACAGCGGTAGCGCCTCCGGATTTTATGACAACGGCTCATGTATCGAGGCCAATCCGGATTTTGTGGAACATGCCATTTACTTTATGAACAACCAACCTTACCTGTCCAACAGCATCACCTTGCCGGGACATACCCACCTGCTCACCGCTTTTGCCCAACTTGTTGCAGGCGAAACATACCATTTCAAGTTGGCCATTGGCAATGCCAATGACCAAGGGTTTCAGTCGGCGGTGATGATGCGCAAAGGCAGTGCCAACAGTGTTTCCACCAGCAATCTTGTGGACATCTATGTAAACACTGAAGGTGTTGAGGTAGCACATGAAGGCATGTTTGTGGCCGGAACTTTCAACTATTTCGTGCCCGAACCTATGGATCAGGTATCGCTCAACCTTTACAAATACGCTGCCGCAGTAGCTCCTTCTGTGAACGTGACTTACAAATTTTTCAATGGCAATGGTGCCGATGCCGCTGAGGTTGTACCCACTGCTTGTGGAATAAACGGAGCCATGAGCGGAGGCAACAGACATTTTGTAATGCCCGAGCAGTCAGTCACATTAGAAACGGTGTGTTTTGCTTCATGTGAGGTATGCAATGTGCTAGGCACAGAGGAGGGTAGCGATGATCAGCATCTTCATTTGTTCCCCAATCCCACACGGGGGCAGTTTCAGGTGCTGGCACCTGCCAACGGCGAAGTGCGCGTGGAAATTTACGATGTAGCAGGAAGAAAAATACATGCTGAAAATACCAATGCAGTGCAGGGCAATGTGCTGCAATTTCAACTTCCGGCTTATGCAAAAGGCCTGTATCAAGTAATCCTGCAGTACGGGCAGCAAGTTGAAACGCGCTACAGCGCTAAACTGATGGTAGAGTAAAGGTATTGGATTTTAGATACAAAGAAGGGCCGCCCATCGGGCGGCCCTTGCATATAGGCATTGTTTGTATCTCAATCAATCTTCACTTTTCGTAAACTGCACTTCAGCATTGATGCGTACTTCTTCACTCACCAATACACCCCCACTTTCCAGCGCGGCATTCCAGTTGAGACCCCAATCTTTGCGGTTGATTTTTCCGTTGAGCGAAAATCCAGCTTTGGCATTTCCCCAAGGGTCTGTTGCTATTCCTCCGAATTCCACGCCCAAAGCAATTTCCTTGGTGGTGCCGCGCATGGTCAAATCGCCGGTGAGGGTGTAGTTGTCATCCCCTGATTTTTCCATTTTCTTGCCTTTGAATACGATTGTCGGATGGCTGGCGACGTCAAAAAAGTCCTCGCTGCGCAGGTGCTTGTCGCGGTCGTCGTTGTTGGTGAAAATGCTTGTGGCATCAATTTCAGCGTGTATGCTGCTTGCATCAAAGTTGCTCCCCTCGCCGCTGTAGCTTGCGTCGAATTTGCGAAATTCACCCTTTACGTTGGTGATCATCAAATGCTTCACTTTGAAGGTCAGCTCGCTGTGCGGTGGGTCTATGGTCCACTTGGTTTTTACTGTTGTCGTTTCCATAGTTTATGAAATTTGAGTTTTGAAAAGGTTTGTAAATATATGTAGATACATACAATTGGAAGGTTTGTTTATATTTTGTCAATTTTTTGCAACTCCACAGCAGGGGGCAGAGGTCAGCCCTTGAAGACATTTATTGGTATTTTCGCGCCACCCAGAAAATCAAATTACTCATGCCCTATCGATTAAAGTGCTTTGTTGCCATGTGTTTGGTATGTCATGGTGCCGCGAGCGGACTTGCAGCGCAGCGCTATACCCGGCATGCCGATAGCCTGATGTTGCGCAGCATCCACGATTTCATATTGGAAGAGGGACATGCATACGAGAATCTGCGTGGACTGTGCAAGGAGGTTGGTCATCGGCTCAGTGGATCGCAGGGTGCTGCGCAGGCCGTGCGTTGGTCGGAGGCGCTCATGCGGCGCTATAGATTTGACCGTGTGTGGCTTCAGGACATTATGGTACCCCATTGGGAGCGCGGGGAAGCCGAGCACTGCGTCCTCATCGAAACCGGCGATAGCCTCTCGGTGCTTGCCCTTGGAGGCTCGGTGGGCACCAAGGATACCTTGCTGGCCGAAGTGCATCGCTTTACCTCTTTGCAGGCAATCAAAGACGCTGCGGAGGGTAGCCTTGACGGCAAAATAGCCTACCTCGATGTGCCCATGAATGCCAAACTTATCGATACCTTCAATGCCTATGGAGGCTGTGCGAATGGCAGGGTGAATGGTCCATCTGAGGCTGCACGCAAGGGTGCAGTGGCTTTTGTAATGCGCTCAGCGGGCTTGCGCGCCGATGATTTTCCCCATACTGGGGTATTGTTTTACGATCAGGAGGTGGACAGTATACCCGCATTTGCCTTGAGCACCAACGCTGCATATACACTGACCGCCCACCTGAGGGAACACGGCAGCGCCCGGCTTGCACTTGGGTCGCATTGCCGCATGCTGCCCGACGCGCCTTCACACAATGTGCTTGCGGAGATACGCGGTTCCGAATTTCCCGAAAAGGTCATTGTGGTTGGTGGGCACCTCGACAGCTGGGATGTGGGTGAAGGTGCGCACGACGACGGCGCGGGGGTGATTCAATCACTTGAAGTGCTGCGCACCTTTAAAGAGTTGGGCATCAAGCCCCGGCATACCATCCGCTGTGTATTTTTCATGAATGAGGAAAATGGCACTCGGGGAGGAAAGGCCTATGCGCGCTACAGCGCCGAAGCAGGTGAAACCCACCTTGCCGCCATGGAAAGCGACCGTGGAGGGTTCTCACCAAGGGGTTTCCATATCGATGGTCAGGAGCGGTATGTGGGCCATATGCAGCAGTTTATGCCTTTGCTTGAGCCCTACCTGCTGCATGTGATGCAAAAGGGCTATGGCGGGGTAGATATAGGCCCGTTGAAGTCTGAAAATATACCCCTCATAGGCTTGGTGCCCGATTCGCAGCGGTATTTCGATGTGCACCATACTGCCCATGACGTATTCGAAACGGTCAACAAGCGCGAACTCGAACTCGGTGCTGCGGCCATGACTTCGCTCATATATCTAATTGACAAGTACGGCCTGCCAGAGCCGGTGAAGCCCTGATGGGTAAGGTGCGCTTTGTGCGTACCAAAGGCATGTGAGCATGCATATAAAAAGGGCGTGCTCAGGGCAATTCGTTTCTAGCCACACGCGAAAACGGCAACCATCAAGGGCTGTACTGTTTTCAACGGGCTACTTTTCGTCTTTTTTGAGCTTATTGAGCAAGCGCTTCATCCAGCCTTCTCTTGAATCCTTTTCCTCACCCCCTGACGCGTCCTGATCGCGGCGCCGCTCCTCGCGCACTTGCTCCCTAAGCTCCTTTTTTTCCAAACGGGTGTCCTTGTCGAAGAGTGAATCGAAAAGGCGCTCACTTTTGCTTTCGATGTACAAGGGGCAATGGCTATCAAGGAGGATGGCGGCGGAGATATTCGGAAATTGAGTACCGAGTAAGGCACTCGTTTGCCTATCGTTGGAGGCCTTTTGCAGGAAACTGCCCACAATGGGCAAGGCCGTTGCAGCACCCTGGCCCAGCGCAGTAGATCGGAAGCGTACCTTCGGTGATTCACCACCCACCCAGGTGCCACACACCAGGCCAGGCGTGGCTGCAATGAACCAACCGTCGGCATTGTTCTGGGTGGTCCCTGTTTTGCCCGCAAGGGGCAACTTCAGTCCGTAGGTGCTGCGCAAACTTCGGGCTGTTCCACTGTCAACCACCGTTTGCAACATGTGGAGGGTACTCAATGCGGTGTGTTCATTGATTGAATGCACGCTCTTCCCCGCTTTGTTTTCAAAGAGGACTTGGCCATCGGCCGTTTCAATACGGCTGATGTAAAATGGCTCATTGCGCTTGCCACCATTCGCGAAAGCGGCATAACCTTGCACCATGTCCATAAGGCTCAGCTCGGCCACGCCAAGGGCAAGCGATGGCACAGCAGGCAAGTCGCCCTGAATGCCCGCGTTGCGGGCGATATTGATGACTGCCTCGGGCCCGGTTTCGGCGATGAGGCGGGCAGCGATGGTATTGACTGACCTTGCGAGGCCACCGCGTAGGCTGTAATAGCCCCCGTACTGCCCATTGCTGTTTTCGGGACTCCAGTCTTTGAAATTGCTGAATATGATGCGTTCATTTTCAATGTAGTCGCAAGGAGAAAAGCCGGCTTCTATGGCAGCCGCATACACAAAGGGCTTGAAGGTGCTGCCCACTTGGCGGCTGTTGCGCACGTGGTCATAGGGAAAGTGGCTGTGGTCAATCCCGCCTACATAGGCCAGGAGGGCACCTGACTTAGGGTTGATGGCTACAAAGCTGGCCTGCAACACCATTTGGTGGTAAGCTACCGAATCCAGAGGGCTCATTTCCACCCTTTCATAGCCTTCGTAAGTGTAGCGCAACAATGGGGTAGGGGTGCTGAAAATTTTGCGTATTTCGGCTTCAGCAACACCGCGCTGTGCCATCCGTTTGTACCGCTCCGAGCGCTTGGCTTCTTGCCAAATAAAGGCTTCATCGAGCGCCTTTTGTCCCTTCCAGTGCTTGTCAAATTGAGCCTGCAATTGCTTCATGTGCGCTTGCACGGCCTGCTCGGCGTACAGCTGCAAGCGCGGGTGTATGGTGGTGGTAATGCGCAGTCCATCGCGGTAAAGGTCGTAGGCTACGCCATTGCGGGCAGTAGCTTCCAGGAGTAGGGCATTGATTTGCCTTTCGGCAAATGCATGAAAGTAAGCCGCCGGGGCTTTGCTGCCTTCCATTTTGCGGTAACGCAGTGTGAGGGGCTGAGTGCTGAGTTTTGCGAATTCTTCCGGTGCGATAAAGCCCTCCTTCACCATGAGGGCCAGCACGGTATTGCGCCGGCTCAGGGAAGCTTCAGGGTAGAGGCGTGGGTTGTAAGTGGTATTGGCTTTGAGCATTCCAATGAGCGTGGCGGCCTCGGGGGTGCTCAATTCATTGGGCAGTTTGCTGAAAAAGCGCTGACTCGCAGCCTTGATGCCATATACGTTTTCGCCAAAACTTATTGTATTCAGGTAGAGGGTTATAATTTCCTCCTTGTTGTATACTTCCTCTAGTTTTAGGGCTATAACGTTCTCTTTAAGTTTGTTGACCGGCATACTGAGGGCGCCATAATCACGGCGTCCGTAGAGGTTTTTGACCAATTGTTGGGAAATGGTGCTGCCGCCGCCGGACGATTGGTCGCCGAGCAGTATACTCTTCACCACCACCCTTGGTATGCTGTAGAAGTCGATGCCCTCGTGCTGGAAGAAACGGTTGTCTTCGGTGGCGATCAGTGCCTGAATCACCACATCGGGGATGTCTTGAAATGCAATGCTCGAGCGATTTTCCACGAAGTACTTGCCGAGCAGGCTTCCATCGGAGGCGAGCAGCTCAGAGGCATTGGCATTGCTCAAGCCCTTGAGATCGCTGGCTTCAGGCAATTTACCGAAAAGGCCTATATACACCGCTCCAAAAAGGATGAAGAGGGCCAGGATGCACAAGAATAGCGCAAATAGTGACCATTTGACCAATGGTTTCCACCATAGACTGCTTTTTCGGGAATTCTTTTTGGAAGCCCAACCGCGTGCGCGCGAGGGCTTTTTGGAAGTGGGTTTGGACTTCGGGTGTGCTGGGCTGGGCTTTTTTTTGGATTTCATCGCCCGGTTATGTGGTCAATCTTTCAGGTGTAGCGCAAGTTTTGCCCTATGCGCAAGGTGGTGGTTGATTTGATTTTATTCAATTTGCACAACGTGGTCACGGAGGTACCGTAGCGCTTGGCAATGCTGCTCAGCGTATCGCCACTGCGCACTTTGTGGTAGCGTATGGCCCTTGTTTCTTTGAGGTAATCGAAGGTTTTGGCGCTAATTACAATTTCGTTCTTGCTTAGGCTGCCTGTTTCGAAATCAATAATTTCATTGGGGTTGATGGGTTCGCCCAGGTAGCGCACTTCGAAATGGAGATGTGGTCCAGTACTGCGACCAGTGCTGCCACCCAAACCAACCACACTGCCGGCTTCCACCCAATCGCCTTGCTTTACATTGAGCTTGCTGAGGTGGGCGTAGAGGCTCTCAAGGCCATTGTTGTGGCGTACTACCACCACCTTGCCATAATCGCCGTCATAGTGGGCTACGCGCACCACACCCTCCCATGCACTGTGCACAGGGTCACCCACACTGAGGCGGATATCTACCCCATAATGGTGGCGGTAGCGGCGCCATCCGAAATCGCTTGTTTTTGAGCCTATCACAGGCGATACAAAGCTACAACTGTCGTACATCAGCGGAATGCTCACCCGCCCTTTCATTCGGGTAAGGTCTGTTTTGTAGGGATGTACTTTGTTGCTTACCCATGAGCAGTACAGGTCGTAAGCTGGGATATTCATCAAGGAATCATTCACACACCATGTTTCGCTTTCTTTTTCAATCACAGGTTTGTAAGCCTCAAAAATGTTCACTTCGGTTTCGAGGGTTGCTGTAAGGTCCTGGGCGGAAGCTATGTGCACACATAGAAAAAAGAAGATGCATAGAAACAGGTGTTTCCTCATGGGTTCAAATTTGTATATTTCACAAAAATAGCCTTGTAGGGCTGTTGCATTGCTGTTTGAGGTGATTAAGATGTCAACATAACGATCTTAATGAAAAATCGCTGTTGATTATAAACACAGAAACGGCTATGCTTATTGCCAACTACGCGCATTTTAGTCGCTGGGTTGCAGTAGAGGCTGCGAAAGATACATTTCATAGATGGAATCTTGTTGGTGGGGCAGATGAAAAGGCTGGCATTTCAGACATGTAAATGGGGGTACCAGCCGCCTAATTGCACACATCATCAATTTCTATTGGAATAATACTGAGCACAATTTGAAATGATTATACGGGTTACCGGAACATAAGGATTAATCATCCATGTGTTGGTAATCTACGCATGTTCTGCCTTGCTTTAGGTTGAATATTGCTTTGTATAAAGCCGAAATACGCTCCTTGTCAGCGGTGATGAGGGGGCAAGCAATTTTGCTACCTTTGGCACCGTCAAAAATGCAAATACCAACCTATGAAATTACTTGAAGGCAAGGTAGCCATCGTCACTGGAGCCTCACGGGGCATCGGTCGTGCTATTGCCCAGAGCTTTGCTGATCACGGTGCTACGGTGTGTTTTACCTACGTGAGTTCCGATGAGAAGGCGCGTGCCCTTGAAAATGAGCTTTCCGCAAATGGCGGCAAAGCCAAAGGTTTCAAATCGAATGCAGGCGACTTTACAGCCGCTCAGCAATTGGTGGATGAGGTGGCGAAGGAGTTTGGAACTGTGGATGTGCTGGTGAACAATGCAGGCATCACCCGTGATACCTTGCTGATGCGCATGTCGGAAGAGCAGTGGGACGAAGTCATGGCAGTGAATCTCAAGTCCGTATTCAACCTGACCAAAGCGGTGCTCCGCACCATGCTCAAGGCCCGCAGCGGCTCCATCATCAACATGAGTTCGGTGGTAGGTGTGAAGGGCAATGCCGGTCAGGCCAATTATGCGGCAAGCAAGGCGGGCATACTTGGCTTTACAAAAAGTGTGGCACTTGAGTTGGGCTCACGCAATATTCGTTGCAATGCCGTGGCCCCCGGATTTATAGAAACGGAAATGACTGGAGCGCTCGATGCCGCCACCGTGCAGGGCTGGAGGGACGCCATCCCGATGAAGCGCGGCGGCACACCTGAAGATGTAGCCAACTTGTGTCTCTTTCTCGCAAGCGATATGAGCGCTTACATCACCGGACAAACCATAAATGTGGACGGAGGTATGCTCACCTGATGGGCACCTCACTGGCTGTGAACAATATATTCTTTGCATACCCTACAGGCTTCCTGCTGCTATGTGCCTTGCTTGGCGCAGCTTATGCGGCTCTGCTCTATTGGCGCGACAGCCGGTTTGTGGATGTCCCCGCCTT
>DAIOTP010000086.1:0-7935 GCA_036751905.1 Cryomorphaceae bacterium | reverse complement strand
GTGCTGCGGTTTACCGCAGTAAGTGTGATCGCTGTGCTGCTGCTTGAGCCGTTCCTGCGCTATTTCGACCGGGAAGTGGAGCCGCCCATCGTAGTGATTGCTGCCGACAATTCGCAGTCCATCATTTTGGGCAATGATTCATTAGAGGCACGGGTAGCGCTTCCGCAAATGTTGCAGGCACTCCAGAATGAGCTCGGGCAAGAGTACAAAGTCACCACTCTCACTTTTGGGCAGGACGTAAAGGAAGGGCTCCAAATGGGTTACGATGAGCCACTGACCGACCTCAGCGCTGTATTTAGGGAAGTGAACAACCGCTACACCAACCGCAACCTCGGTGCGCTAATTCTCGCTACCGATGGCTTGTACAACCGTGGAGCCAATCCGCGCTACCAGCTGGGCAATGAACCCTGGATGGTGCTGCCCATTGCCCTTGGCGATACCACCATACAGCGCGATGCCCTTATTGCCGAGGTGGCGGTGAACAGGATAGCCTATCTGGGTAATAAATTTCCGATTGAGCTTGTTGTTGAAGCACAGAAGTTTGAAGGTGATGACTTGAACTTTAGCTTGAGCCATGACGGCGCAGTCATCCACAGCGAACGCATAGCCATAAAAGGTCCTTCATTCCGTCATACCCTGCGCTTGCTTCCCGAAGCTACCAAGCCGGGTACGCAGCGTTACACCCTGCGTATTGCCCCGCTGCAAGGTGAGGCAACCTTGGTGAACAATGTGCGCGATGTATACGTGGATGTGATCGACGGCCGACAACAGGTCCTCATCATAGCCGCGGCTCCACACCCTGACCTGGGCGCACTGCGGGCAGCTATAAGCAGCAATGAAAATTACCAGGCTGAACTCATTTTTCTCAATGATGAATTGCCCGAACTCAGTGCCTACGACCTTGTAGTTTTGCACCAAATTCCTACCAACCACCCCCGTGGAGAGTCATTGCGGCTCAAATTGCTTGCTTCCGACAGACCCATCTTTTCCATTATTGGCACGCAAACCGTGCCTTCCATGATTCCGCGCTTCGGTCTTGGCGTGGATATGGGCAACTGGCGAGGAAGCTACCATGATGTAGGTGCCCATGTGGCTGAGGGCTTTAGCACATTCAGGCTCGATGAAGGCTTGGCCTCTTTTCTGCGCGATGCGCCCCCATTGAAAGCTCCTTTTGGAGAGTGGCGTCGGGCCAACAGTGCCGATGTATTGCTCTTCCAACGCGTCGGGAGCATCCGTACCGATGCCCCGCTGCTGTTGGTAAATCAAACGCAGGAGCGCAAGGTGGCAGTGCTGCTTGGAGAAGGCATATGGCGTTGGCGCCTTTATGATTATGCCACCGCACAAAGCCATGCGCGATTCGACGGGCTCATCTCATCTCTCGTGCAGTACCTTGCTTTGAAAGCCGACAAACGCTTTTTTAGGATCAGCCACGAGGCCAGTTTTATGGAAAATGAACGCGTGGTGCTTAATGCAGAGCTATACAACGACGCCTACGAGCCTGTGAATGAGCCTGAGGTGACCATAGTATTCAGCCATGAGGAAGGTCGGGAATATCCATTTAGCTTTAGCCGCACGTCAACGGGTTACAGGCTTGATGCGGGCAGCCTGCCTGTGGGCAATTACACCTATGTGGCAAGTGCCCGGCGCTCAGGTGAAAAGCTTGAGGAGCGGGGGCGCATCAGCATCAAACCTTATGCACTTGAGGGGGCAAGCCTTACGGCAAATCATGCATTGCTCGAAGCATTGGCCGAAGGCACAGGAGGAAAAGTGTTTTACCCTCTAAATGCCGGTGAGATTAAGGATTATCTTGCGCAGACCCAGCGCCTCAAACCTGTGAGCTACACCACCGAGGTATTCAACAATGCCCTAAACCTGAAGTGGATTTTCTTCCTTATTTTGGCATTGCTGAGCATGGAGTGGTTTTTGCGGAAGCGGGCAGGAGAGTATTGAGCTCCTTGAGACCATGGTGTATATGGTGTCCAATTTGGCCAAATGCCGTCATCGGCTGATCCGTTGCCCACGCGCACTCACACTTTAGAGTGTTATTTTCAATGATTTATCAAGCATACTTGCCAATAGCGGATTCCCTCAAAGTAACACTATGACTTGTTGGCTTTGTGCAGAGGGTCATTGCGCTGTAGCACTGATGCATGCAGCCGGAAAACTTACCTCCAGCCCCCGCCCAGCGCCTTGTACAGCTGCACTGAAGCAAACCGCTGCTGTCTGTTCACTTCCACCAGGTCCAGGTTGGCCCTAAGGGCGTTTTGCTGGGCCAGCAACACTTCGATGTAGGTGGCGCGGGCGCTGCGGTACAGGTCGATGGATGTCTCAATGCTTTGGGTGAGCACCTCGCTTTCTTCCTGCTTGTACACTTCCATGGCATTGAGGTTTTCCAGGTTGGCCAATTCGTTGGCCACCTCCATGTACCCATTGATCACACGCTCCTGGTACTGGTACAGCGCGCTGATCTGGTCGGCTTTGGCGGTGTTGAATTGGGCCTTGAGTGCGGCCATGTTTACCAATGGCGACAGCAAGCTGCCCGTGGCGGTGTAGGCGATAGATTGCGGTGAAAGGAAAAGCAAATCGGGCCGGAACGCCTGAAATCCCGCCGCCGCATTGATGTGAAGAGAGGGGTAAAATGAATATTTGGCGGCCCTCAGGTCGTAGCGGCTGGCCTCTACCTCGAGCTTGGCCCTGCGCACATCGGGGCGGTTTTCGAGCAAGTCGGAGGGCAGTCCCGACGCGATTTGCTCGGGAAGGTCTTCAAAGAGCACCTCTTGGCGCCGCTCAATGGGTTGGGGGTAGCGCGCAAGGAGAAAATTGATTTGATTTTCGGTTTCCACCACGGCCTGCATGGCCTGTCGCTCAAGGGCCTGGGTGTTGAGGAGCTGAGCCCTGAACTGCTGCACGCCGAGTTCGTTGGCGCGGCCTGCTTCCTTTTGCAGCAAAATCACGTCAAGGGCTTCCTGCTGGCTCAAAATGGTGCGGCGGATGATGTCGAGTTCGTTGTCGAGCGCAATCAGCTCATAATACGAAATGGCCACATCGGCGATGAGTGAGGTCACTACAAAATGCGCTCCTTCCACAGAGGCGAGGTACCGCGACAGGGCTGCGCGTTTGCGGTTGCGCAGTTTGCCCCAAATGTCGGCTTCCCATGAGGCGAGCACCCCGGTGTAGAGGTCGGGCAGGTCGATGGGCACCACCTTGCCTGGGAGTATTTCGGTTGAGATGTTGCCCGCGCCATCCATGGTGTAGAGGCCGAAGCGGCGCATGCCACCGGAGGCGTTGAGCTGCACTTCCGGAAATATTTGCCCTTTGGCAAATTTCACCCCAGCCCGCGCCACTTCGATGCGCTGCAAGGTCACCATCAGATCAAGGTTGCGCGCAAGGGCTGTATCGATCAGGGTATTGAGAAGGGTGTCATCAAAATAGGCCTGCCAGGTAAACGATGCAGCATTGTCGCCCGGTATTTCATTGCCGTATGTTTCGGGTGTAGAACGTTCTTCAACAGCTACTTGTGTACTTAGCGATGCACAGCCCGAAAGCAGAGTCAGTGCAACAAGAAAAGGCAATCCGGACCTTATGTTAAGTTTCATCTGTGGATCAAAAGGTTTCAGTAAGGGCGAGTTCTTCACGTCGGGCTTGCCGCGATTTTCGCCGGGCATTGTCTTTTATGGAAGCGAACACCACGTACAAACCGGGTATCACCACCACGCCGAATACAGTTCCGAAGAGCATGCCGCCCGCAGCAGCACTACCGATGGTGTTGTTGCCTATCTCACCGGCACCGCTGGCCAGCATCAAGGGAATGAGTCCGGCGATGAATGCAAAAGAAGTCATCAGGATGGGCCGCAAACGCACCGTGGCACCTTCAATGGCCGCATGGAGTGGACTCAGTCCGGCCCTGTGTTTGAGCACGGCAAATTCGATGATCAGAATGGCATTTTTTCCTAAGATACCGATGAGCATAATCATGGCAAGCTGGGCGTAGATGTTGTTTTCGAGGCCCATCAGCATCAGGGTGAAAAGGGCTCCAAATACCCCAACGGGCAGGGAGAGAATCACCGCAAGCGGCAGCAAAAAACTTTCGTACTGGGCCGCGAGGAGCAGGTACACGAATATGAGGCAAATGAGGAAGATAAGAACCGCTTGATTGCCGGCATTGGCTTGGTCACGCGATGAGCCCGCCCAGTCGAATCCATAGCCTTGTGGAAGGTCAGTAGCAGTAACCTCCTTGATGGCTGTGAGCGCGTCGCCGCTGCTGTAGCCCGGAGCGGGCTGCCCGTTCACCATGGCCGAGAAGTACATGTTGTAGCGGGTAATTTGCTCGGGACCGTACACCTTTTCGATTTCCAAAAAGTTGCTGTAAGGCACCATGTTGCCTTCGCTGTTTTTGATGTACAACTTGAGCAGGTCGTCCGGTTGGGAGCGGTACTCGGGGAGGGCCTGTACCATCACCTTGTACATTTGCCCAAAGCGGATGAAGTTGGTGGCGTATTCGCTGCCGATGAGAATTTGCAGCGTATTCATAGCATTTTCAGCAGTCA
Organism: Cryomorphaceae bacterium; assembly: GCA_036751905.1. GTDB lineage: Bacteria > Bacteroidota > Bacteroidia > Flavobacteriales_D > Cryomorphaceae > T3Sed10-241. Next base: position 3,388 of record DAIOTP010000086.1, on the reverse strand, counting down.
CGCCCATTTTGGCGGCCTTATCAGGGTCGAGGTGCAGCAGGTACTGCGGAAAACTGGCGTTAAACGTGGTGAAGGCGTTGTTGATCTCAGGCCTGGCATTGAGCGCTTCAATAAATGATTCGGTAACTTCTTGCAGTTGGGCAAAATCGCCTTTGCCGGTGCGGTCGAGCAAGCGCAATTCAAACCCGCTCGAATTTCCGTAGCCAGGAACAGGGGGCGGGGTGAAAAATTCGATTTCTGCATCTTTAATGTGCATGGTTTTTTCCTGAAGCATGGCGATCACTTCCCGGTCTGATTCCTTGCGGTCGTTCCAGTTTTTGAGGGTAATGAGGTTCATGCCGTAGGTGGCGCCGGTGCCTTCCGAAAGCAGGCTGTAGCCTGCAAGGTTCGACACGGAGGCCACGGCATCCAATTCCATCGCAATTTCAGCAATGGCGTCGCTTACCCGCTCCGTGCGCTCAAGGGTGGCTCCAGCCGGGGCGTTGATGTTGGCATAAATGGTGCCCTGGTCTTCTTCGGGAATAAAACCGGATGGAACAAAGCTGCCTGTGAGTCCGGCGCCAACGCAGAAAAGAATAAGTAGACCAAAAGTCACCACCCGGCGGTGGGCGATGGTGCCGAGCAGGGTTTTATACCAGTCCGAGAGTCCATTGTACCAACGGTTAAAACCGTCAAAGAAACGTGTGAGCGCATTGGCCTTCCCAGGTTTGCGTCCGTGGTTGTTCTTGAGAAAGAGCGCACAAAGGGCGGGAGTGAGGGTAAGGGCAGTAACTCCCGACAGCACAATCGCTGTGGCCATGGTGAGCGAAAACTCGCGGTAAAAAATGCCTTCGGGACCATCCATAAATGCCACCGGAATAAACACAGCCGACATCACGAGGGTGATGGCGATGATGGCGCCGCTGATTTCGCGCATGGCCCTCTCTGTCGCTCTGCGGGCACTCATGCCCGAGTGCTCCATTTTGGCGTGGACCGCCTCTACCACCACGATGGCATTGTCGACGACAATTCCTATGGCGAGCACCAGGGCAAAAAGGGTGATAAGGTTGAGTGAAAAACCCATCAGTTGCATAAAGAAAAATGTGCCGACCAGCGACACGGGAATGGCGATGACGGGAATGATGGTGGAGCGCACATCCTGCAAAAAAATGAAGACTACAAGCGCCACCAGCAAGAAAGCTTCAAGCAGGGTTTTGATTACCTCGTGGATGGAGGCGTCGAGAAATTGGGATACGTCGTAGCTGATGGTATAGCCCATGCCGGGGGGAAAGGAGCTCGCCTCAAGCTCTCCCATTTTGCTTTTGATGTCTTCGATTACGGTTTTTGCATTGGTGCCGGGCCGCTGCTTGAGCAGTATGGCCGCCGAGGGCTGGCCATTTTCCTTGGAGAGCACGTTGTAATCCTGGGAGTCGAACTCTATGTCGGCGATGTCTTTTAACCGCACAAATTCACCTGTGCCATTGCCTTTTACGATGATGTTTTCGTAGGCTTCGCTGGTTTTGAATTTGCCGGTGTACCGCAGTACATACTGCAGTGTTTGTTCTGTTTTGCCTGAACTTTCGCCAATTTTTCCGGGCGCTGCTTCAACGTTTTGCAGTTTTAGAGCTTCTACCACTTCATCGGCACCGATGTCATACATCAGCATCTTGTCGGGTTTGAGCCATACGCGCATGGCATATTCCCTGGAACCCAGAATTTCGGCAAAGCCCACACCTTCGATGCGCTTCAGTTCCTTGAGCACATTGATGTCAGCAAAGTTGTAGAGGAATTTTTCGTCAAGGAGGCTGTCTGTGCTCAGAATGTTGATGTAGAGCAGCATGCTGTTTTGCACCTTTTCTACGGCTACGCCGGCCTTGATTACCTCCTGTGGCAATTCATCCAGCACAGTCGCCACGCGGTTTTGCACATTGACGGCTGCCACGTCGGGGTCGGTGCCCGCTTTGAAAATGATCTGAATTTCGCTTACACCATCATTTCCGGAAACGGAGCTCATGTAAGCCATGCCTGGTACGCCATTGATCGCCCTTTCGAGTGGCGTAACCACAGCATTTACACTGGCTTCGGCATTGGCTCCGGTAAACCGTGTGGTCACGTTGACCTCAGGCGGGGCAATATCGGGAAATTGGGTTACAGGCAGCTGAAATAGGGCCAAGAATCCCAAAAGGGTGATGATAAGCGACAGTACAATAGACAGTACCGGCCTGTGAATAAACTTCGAGGTCATAACCAGTTAAAATACAGTATCAATGTTTCTCAGCGAGGCGAATCACCTCCTCAAGTGATATAGGCTCCGGGGTAACCTTCATTTGGTCACGAAGCCGCTGCACGCCTTCGTAAACGATGGTTTCACCTTCATTGAGCCCACCTTCAAGTATGAAGTAGTGGGGTATGCGCAGGGCAAGCGTCACGTTTCGCTGCCTCACCGTACTGTCGCGGTCTACCACAAAGACATAGGTGAGGTCCTGAATTTCGTAACTCGATTTTTGGGGGATCACCATGGCATTGCGCACTTTTTTGCTCACGACGATCTTTCCGTTCGAGCCGTGTTTTAAGATTTTGTCTGGATTGGCGAAGCGCGCCCTGAAAGCAATGTTACCGGTGGAGCGGTCGAACTCGCTTGCGATGATTTCCACATTTCCCTTTACGGGGTAGGGCTCATTGTTTGCCAGGATGAGTGATACCTTTTTCGAATCATTCGGGCTGAGGTGGCTCACATAGTCAAGGTAGTCGGTTTCAGAAAGGTTGAAGTAGGCAAACATCTCCCTGTCGTCAGATATGGAAGTGAGCATTTCGCCCTCATCTATGAGGCTTCCCATTTTCTTTGGAATGCGGTTGATGGTGCCTTCATAAGGTGCAGTGATGTTGGCATACTTCAGATTTTGTTCTGCCTGTTGCCTGTGGGCATCAGCTTCTTCCACATCAGCTTCGAGGGCTTCTACCCGTGCTTTCATCACGTCGTATTCGGCTTTGCTGATGATCTCTTTCTCCATCAGGCTTTTCATATTCAGCAACTCCACTTTGACTGCTTTCAGGTCGGCCACTGCATTTTTGTGAGCAGCTCTGGCTTTTTGCACTTCTTGCTGGTATTCGGGGCTGCTGAGCGTAAAGAGCAATTGGCCAGCCACTACTTTTTGGCCTTCATCCACATGCACCTTCTCAATGTAGCCTTTGATGCGGCTGCGCACTTCGGCATGGTTCACCGACTGGATGTCGGTCACGTATTCGTTGTTGTATTCGATGTCCTTGATCAAGGGCCGAACTACCTGAAACGTTTCGGCTTCGGGTATTGCTGGTTTGTTGTTGCAAGAAGTTGCAAAAATTGTTGCACAGAAAAGGGGCCACAGGAAGGCCTTATTTTGATTCATATTGATGAAACGTGAATGTAATT
>DAIOTP010000085.1:0-16182 GCA_036751905.1 Cryomorphaceae bacterium | reverse complement strand
TGCAAAAGGTAAAAGGGCGCTTCACAGGCTGGTTCAGCTATACACTGGCCCGCAGTGAGGTAAAGGTGGAGGGCATCAACCGCAATGAGTGGTATCCAAGCAATTGGGACAAAACTCATGACTTCAGCGTGGTGGGCAATTACCGCCTCAATGACAAATGGCAATTTGGAGGCACCATGGTGTACATGACGGGCCGCCCCATTACCTATCCCGATGGCCGTTTTGTGTTTGAAGGTATAGTAGTGCCTGTATACAACAACCGCAACGGCGCCCGTACCCCCGATTACCACCGCCTCGACCTGAGCGCAACCCTCATACCCCAGAAAACAAAAGCCAAAGTACTGTTTTTCATCAACAGACCCGCAAAGTGGGAAAGCAGCTGGACCTTCTCCCTTTACAACGTGTATGCACGACGCAATCCTTACAGCATCTTCTTCCGCCAAAACAGTGACAACCCGCAGGTCACAGAGGCATTTCAATTGAGCATTTTTGGCTCCATCATTCCGGGAGTTACGTACAACCTTAAGTTTTAATCGCCATGAACATCGCAATCTATAGCCCCTTACGCCTCCTTGTGTTGAGCACCTTGCTTGCCATGACTTTGGGTGCTTGTGAAGACAAGGTAGAACTCGATTTGCCGGAAGGCGAAACCTTACTTGCCGTAGAAGGCTGGATAAGTCAGGAAGAAGGGCCCTACCACATCCGCCTGAGCTATTCCCAGCAGTATTTTGACAACAGTGCCCCGCCCGCGGCCACTGACGCCGTGGTGCACTTGCTCGATGATGAGGGTATGGAAGCGCTGCTTTTGGAAACGGAACCTGGCATATACACCTGGCCCGATTCGGGTGTGAGCGGCCGTAGTTATGTACTCGATATCCGCCTTCCAAATGGCGACCATTACCGCTCCAACCCCGAACTGCTGCGCGAGCCCGTACCCATACTGAGCATAGGCTGGGATATAGATCCCAACGGCCCAAGCGAATTTCTGGAACAGGAACCCGACCAAATATACCGCGTACTGATCAATACCCAGGAACCCGCTGGTCTGGGTGACAATTACCGATGGCGCACCTACGTAAACGGAGTTTTCAAGAACGATCCCTTTGATATATTTGTAACCAACGACGATTTCGTGGATGGCAATGCCATTGTCAACTTTTCACCGGTCAATGACCTTTTCTTTCTCGGCGATACCATCACCATTGTTCAAGAACGGATTTCGCGCCAAGCCCTTGATTTTTTGACCTTGGTACAATTTCAAACAGCATTTGTGGGTGGTCCTTTCGACACACCTCCGGCTCCAATAAGGGGCAATGTGCTCAATGTGAATGATGCGCAACGTCCTGCACTTGGCTTCTTTGGCGCCGCAGCGCGCGACAGGGCCACAGTGGTGGCAGGGGTAGATTGAACAGCCGATGACAGCAAAGGTATTTTGCACATCTTTGCGGCGTTCTAAAATGAGTTGAATGAAGTACCTCTACACCCTTGGGGTCCTGATGTTGTGTGGCAGCGCTTTCGCGCAAAATCAACGCGCTATTGATACAGTTCAGGTTTCGGCCACGCAAATCCCCCTGCGACTGCAGGAAACCGGACGCCACATCACAGTGCTCACTCCCGAAGTATTCCGCGATATGCCCAGCGTATCGATTGATGAGATATTGCAATTCATACCAGGGGTGGAGGTGCAATCAAGGGGCGGTTTTGGGGTACAGGCCAACATCATCATGCGCGGAAGCACTTTTACCCAAGTGCTGATTCTCATTGATGGCATGCGCCTCAACGATCCGCTCACGGGCCACTTCAATGGTTACATCCCTGTGGCAAAAGAGGAAATTGAGCGCATTGAAGTGCTCAGGGGCCCGGCGGCTGCCATGTACGGCCCTGATGCAGTGGGCGGTCTGATCAATATCGTGACCAAAACCTTCGCAGGTACCACCGCCGATGGCCTCAGTGGCATGGCTGAAATCACCTACGGGAGCAATGCCTACCTCGGCGCGGAGGCTTCGGTAAGCCAGGGCGGGGAGCGCCTGAGCTGGAACGTTTCGGGCATGACCCAAAGCAGCGATGGCGAGCTTATTCCAGGACGTGTGGTAAGCGAGGAAGTGAGCTTAGACCCTTACCGTACCTTTTTCACCCTCAATACGGTGGGAGGGAGTTTGCTCTACAAGATCAGGAACGACATCCGGCTTAAGTTCCGCACGAGCTATGACTACCGCGATTTTGCTGCAAGGTACTTCTATAGCCCCATTCCCTCCGATGAAAGCACCGAAACGGTGAACCAAAGCTTCAGCACCCTGCACCTGGAGCAAATCAAAGACAAGCGCCGCAGCGATATACAGCTCAGCTACAAATACAGCACCGACGAGTTCGTATTCAGCCCCCGCTTCCCGAGCACCAACCGCCATCAGATGGGTTTTACCAACTTCATCAGCAACCACCTTTTCGATATCACCGAAAAGCTCATGGTAAAAACCGGCGTGCAGGTAGATCACCGCAGCATCATCAGCAACGACCGCGGCAACCACAGCGACTGGCATGCAGGCCTCTATACCATGGCCATGTACCGCCCCCTCGATGGACTGCACCTCACCGGAAGCCTCCGCGGCGATTACGATGAAAATTACGGATTTGAGCTGCTTCCGCAAATGAATGTGAGCTACATACCCGGCGATGGCAGCCTCGTAATGCGCGGTGCAGCAGGGCGCAGCATCCGCGCCGCCGACTATACCGAGCGCTTCGTGAGCAACAACCTGAACAACCTCACCCCGGGCCGCAGCCTCGGCAATCCCGACCTGCTCGCTGAAGTGAGCTGGAGCCAGGAGCTGGGCTTCGATCTCTACCTGATTGAAGGACTTACAGCCCGTATCACCGGATTTTCACGGCAGTCGGAGCGCTTGATTGATTATGTACGGACACCTGCTTCGGTGATTGGCAATGTGGGCGACTTACAGCCCGACGCCGAATACTTTTTCGCAAGAAACATTACCGATGTGAACACCACTGGAGTGGAAACGGAACTCAGCTATGAGCTGCGCTTTCGCGAAAAGGGCCGCCTGCTCATTACCGGGGGCTACACTTTCGTAAATACCGGCAATGCAGAGGATGTAGTGAGCGTGTACATCAGCAACCACGCCCGCCACCTCGCCACCCTGAGTACACTCTTGCGCACCGAGCGTTTTCATCTGGGCATATCGGGCCTCTACAAGGCGCGCAACGCGCGCATGGCCAATGCCATCAATGCCAACCTCGAGCCCGACTACCTGCTCTGGAATGCCCGTGCAGGTTTGCAGATCAGTGAGCGCTTTCAAGTGAGCGCCCAGGTGCAGAACGTTTTCGATATCGATTACCAGAACATCCTCGGCGCACCCATGCCGGGCAGGTGGTTGATCGGCGGGTTGGGCTATAGGTTTTGAGAACACATCTTATATTGGTATTGTAAGAATCCTTACATGACCAATGTAAGATGGTTGGTGATGTGTAGAAGTAAATCCCCTTTATGTATTTATGCTGAGGATAATTCTGCCATGATTGAAACATAGGTGCACTACTGCGCTTAGAAGCATTGCTTCCTTGGTACATCAGAACCTCTGAATATCCAACTCACCAAAAGAAAGGCCTGCTTGCCACCTCACCTGCTTGACTCGATGCCCGGAGCACGTAAACTCCCCGCGCCATGGACAAGGCCAAGCGGACATTGCCTTCATTTGATTGGGTTTGCACTTTTGGACTCATGCGTTTGCCCAACAAATCGAATACTTCAAAGTAGGCCACACCTTCGGCGAGGGTAAAGGGCACCTGCAAATCATCGCCCACCCGGTAGGGCGGCTTGAGCTCAAACCCATGAGGCTCTTGGTCAACCATTACACTTTTCACTTCGCTGTAGCTGTAAGTGCCGTCGTAATCGGTTTGTTTGAGGCGGTAGTAGGAGAGACCCATCAAAGGATTTTTGTCCACGTGGCTGTAGTGCAACGTATTGTTGCTGTTGCCCGCACCCTTGATCTCCGCAATGGCTTCCCATTGACCGGTATCCTTGCTGCGCTCCAGGCTGAAATAATCATTGTTTATCTCTGAGGCAGTGCTCCAAGTGAGCAGCACTGTAGCTTCTGATGTGGGCTGCGCGTCAAATGCAAGCAAGGAGATTGGCAGTACGTTGAGGTTGGCATTGAAGGAGGATAAGGTGTATTGGCCTGTCCATGAGGGATCGAGTGGGGCTATGGAGCCAATTTCGGCTGCATTGGGATCCACCCCGATCACCGGGTCCCAATTGATGCTGTTCCACCACACCAGGTCAAGAAAGTTGAAATCACCCACATCGTTGCAGCTGTTGTACGCATAGCTGAAGTACATGCGTGGATTGGCCGTGCCACTGATGCGGTCAAACTCCCAATACTCGCAAGTGGATACAGGAAAGCTGTTTCCATCGTAATACGGCCCGGCATTGGGGCTGGAGCTTCCGCGGTAGCGCACCTCATAGGTCCCCGACGGAGTGGCGAGCCTACGGGCAGGGGCGTAGATGCCATTTTCACCTACGGGAAATGTAAATGCCGCATCGCCCGCCTTCCACACGGCGCCTTCCACATACCCATCGGGTCCTGCACCGGTGTGGCTGGCAGTACTGCCGAAATCGACCCTCAGCCCATTGGTGGCCGCGTCGATGATGCCCTCCACAAATACCACATTGCCATCGATGTACAAGGGATCGCCCACGAGGAGCAGTCCATCGGCATTGTCAAGTTCAAGATTTGGGAATGCTGCATTGCTTCCGGCGTTGTTGGTGAGCGACTGCTGCATGCTGCCTTCAAAGCGCCATGTGCCATCACCTGGCAACTCTGCGCCGCTGTCGAGCCGCAGGTTCGCGCCATTGAGCACCACATAGACCCCGTCTGTGTAGATGGGAGCGGAGGAGCGAAGCGTGGTTTGGGCCTGAATGCCAAGATGGGCCATCAGCATCCAAGCGAGCAGCACACCGTAGCTGGGCATGTGGCCCCGAAGCATCACTAGCAATGCGTTCCGGGCTTTCATTTTTCAGAGGTGTTTTGTGTGGCAATGGGATCGATTCGCGGTGCATTGCGCAGCTTATCCTTTGCTTTCACAGGCCGTTCGATGCGCTGTACGTCCTCTTTGTGCGCTCCACTGGGTTCCGCGAGGGGAAGGTTTGTGGTTTGTTGGTCACCATAGAAAACCCCTCTTTCTTCAGGCTGGCCCCAGGCCTTGGGGTCGAGGTATTTGCCTTTCTGGTAATCTTTCTTCTCCAACTCGAGTACACGCTTTTCCGGATAGGTTTTGATGTACGCATCATTTCGTTCGGCTTGCACCACCCATGATACCTTTTGGCCGGGCTGGCCCCCTGAGATTTTAAATTGATTTGCACTAACCTCTTCACTGATGTGTAGGTTTGGTGCTGGCGCTCCAACAGCAGTGAGTGTGTAAGAGAAATTGATGTTTATTTCTTCAAAGTAATCCGGCAGCTGCACAGTGCCTTCGCCATTGGCATCCAATTGCACATTTCCGCGGTAATGGTTCAGTATCTCGTTGGCTTCGATGTTGGCGTGGCGTAACACTTTATTTTCAGGGTCCAAAGGATGGTCAATCTCAAAGAACTTGCCTCCGGTTGCACCGAGATCGCCTGTGGCATAAACTCCGAACCAATTTCCCTGCCCCCTAACACCGTAACCCCAACCTGCATTGGCTGTTGCAATTCCAATGACACCTGCTGCATCAATGTTTCCACCGCCGTCGTATAGGCCCACTGCACCTGCACTGGCATTTACTGTTCTGCTTGAGATGAATACTCCACCTCTCACACTTTGTGATTGCCCCCACACGGCAGAGGCATTTGTCGCTGTGGAAGTGCTGTTGAGCGCGGCAAACAAAGTTTGGGTGACATAATTGCCTGTATTGTTGTTTTGAAAATTACCGGCCCTGCCCAGCCCATCGTGAAAAACGCCTACTGCGAGCTCAGTATTTGTGGTATTGCTTTTAACCGCTTGAAAGGCCCTTCCTGTGCTGTTGTTCAAAGCGTTTATGGCGGTACCACTGCTGGTGTTGAGTCCGTATACCCCCAAGCCTGAACCATTGTTGGCACCCCACACGCCTTCGCCTGCTCCGGGGCTAAAACCATATACACCATTGCCTCCAGCTGCGGCCTCGCCCCATACACCAGTTCCATTGCTTGTATGTATTCCTAAACTTGCCGCGTCACCATTATCACTTTCGCCAAATACGCCAATACCATCGCCTGCGTATCCGTATACGCCATCGCCTGAGCCGTCGGCAAGGCCCCACACACCATCTCCGGCACCCACAGAGATGCCGTACACAGCGAGGCCGTTGTCAGACAAAGCGCCAATGGCATCGTCGGTGGTGATGGCGAAGGAGCTCAATACCGTGCCCGGCAAAGGAAGATTTCCGTTGACTACTGTTCCAGCGCCGCCTTCTACGATGCGCAAGCGCTGTACACCGTTGGTGCCAATTGCCAAATCTTCCGCATCAGAGGTGCCTACATAATTGTTGGCCACATCGGTGCCTGCATTCCCTCCGATGCTCCAACCCTTACCGCGGCCAAGGATCAACTCCCATGCACTGCCATTGTAAAAATAAAATCCGGCATCGCCGTCGTTTTGATAGACCAAGAGTCCTTCGGCCGGGCTGCCAATGGCAATACGTTGCGCAGCCGTCATACGCGGCACGAGCACGCCTTTGGTGCTGCTTTCCACGTCGAGCATGGCGCTGCCATCGCCAGCACTCCCGGTATTGTTAATCGCCACGTTTTGGGCAGATGTGTTGGGGTGAATTGAAAATAGTACCCAAAGGGCCAACAGCACTTGCAGCTTTTTCATCTGGTTAAATTTTTGGTTACTTTCCAAATATAAGGGTTTATGGAATGTTAAGCAAATATGAACCGAATGTAGCGCTTAAGCTAACTAATGTTTTGAGTGATTCAGATTATTGGTTAAAAAATAAAGAATATTGGAGAAAACACTATTGAATACTATATGATTTGCACTATTTTGCCCATATCTATAATAACTATGCCTTCGTATCTGTTTTCAAGTTTGAGGTGTGGAAACTGAAAGGCAGAAAATGACATCAGTACCAGCCACCGGAAAATGAGAAGCGGTGAAGGCTGCCAGGGTTTGGCCCTTTGAACGGGCAGCATCGCTCATCAACCCATCAATTTCCTCAGCCAGCCCATTTTCCATTTGCCGTAAGGCGGGTATTTGAGCCTGGGATCAATCCATGTAGCAGAGTTGAGGATGGACTTGGCATGGCTGAATGCCATGAAGCTGTCCTTGCCATGGTAAGCCCCACTGCCACTTTGCATCAGTCCCCCGAAGGGCAGGTCGGGGTTGGCCAGGTGTACGAGCGCATTGTTTACGCAGCCTCCTCCAAATTCCACCTTTTCCATGACAAATTCTTCAAGGGACTTGCTTTCCGTAAAAACGTAGCAAGCCAAGGGATACCGCAATTTTCGCGTAATGCGCAAGAGGTCCGACTGTTCGCGCCAGGTGATCACGGGCCACACAGGTCCGAATATTTCCTCCTGCATCACCGCCGATTCCATATCGACACGGTCTATGATGCTTGGCGCTATGTAAAGGTCGGCGGCATCGGTTTGGCCTCCGTACAGGATGCGTCCTTCGCTAAGGTAAGCTGCCACAGCTTTAAACCGCTTGGGGTTGACCATGCGTCCGTAGTCGCCACTTTCTTGTGGGTTCTTTCCGTAAAAATCACTGATGCAAGCGGTCAGCTCAGCCATAAGCTTGTCCTTGATGTCTTCATGCACAAGCAGGTAGTCAGGAGCCACACAGGTTTGGCCGGCGTTGGTAAACTTTCCAAACACCAGGCGGCGTGCGGCAACTTTCAGGTTGGCGGTTGTGTCGACGATTCCGGGACTTTTGCCGCCCAGTTCGAGGGTGGTGGGAGTAAGTTTTTCAGCGGCCTGCTTGGCCACAATGCTGCCCACCGTGGGGCTACCCGTGAAGAAAATGTGGTTGAAGTCATGCTTGCGCATCAAAGCCGGAACTACTTCGGCACCAATGCCCTGTACTGTGCTGATGTAATCGCTTGAGTAGGTGTCGCTGAGGATTTTTTCAATGATTGCGGCGGTGTGTGGAGCTTCTTCAGAGGGTTTTACCACGGCACAGCATCCGGCTGCAATGGCCCCAACGACCGGGGCAATGGCAAGCTGAAAGGGATAGTTCCAAGGCGCAATGATGAGCACCACGCCTTTGGGCTCGTACATCACACGGCTTGAGGAGGGATGCAGCGGCAGGGGAGTGGGGCGGCTCTCAGGCTCCATCCAATCACGCAAGTGCCTCAAGGTGTGCTTGATTTCCTCCTGGGTCACGGCTATTTCTGTGATGTAGGCCTCTGCCTCGCTTTTGCGCAGGTCGGCGTAAAGGGCTTTGCTAATGTCCGCTTCACGCTGTGCTATGGCCTTTGAAAGTGCTTTGAGTTGCTGTATGCGAAAGGCATAGCTTCGCGTATGGCCATTGTCAAAAAATTGCCGCTTTGCGTCGAAAGCTGCATGGGCAATGGAAATAGGGGCTTCAGGGCTGAGCGTGTCCATGGGATAAGGTCTTTGGGCTAAGTTACGAAAAAAAGACGGCGTTCAGGCATCCACACATTTGCCGAAAGGCAGCCCACCTCAGGCTGTAATAACAGCGGGCTGTGCAAAACCGACGCTGCCTGCGTCCAGGTCATCACAGCCATGCCCCTAAGTTTAGCCTATGAAAATTCACTTTATAGCCATTGGTGGCAGCGCCATGCACAACCTTGCCATCGCGCTGGCGCGCAAAGGTATACGGGTCAGCGGCAGCGACGATGAAATCTTCGAACCCTCCCGCTCCCGCCTTGCACGTGAAGGTTTGCTGCCCGCCACGGAAGGTTGGCAGCCCGAGAAAATTACGCCTGAGCTCGATGCTGTGGTGCTCGGGATGCATGCACGTGCCGACAATCCTGAGTTGATACGCGCCAGGGAATTGGGCTTGAAGGTGTACAGCTACCCTGAGTACATTTATGAGCAGACCAAAGACAAACAGCGTATCGTCATTGGCGGAAGTCATGGCAAGACCACCATTACCAGCATGTTGCTTCACGTGCTTGGCGCTCTGGGTAAGGACACGGATTACCTCGTAGGGGCACAGCTTGAGGGATATGATTGTATGGTGCGCCTTTCGGCAAATGCAGCCCTTGCGGTGATTGAAGGCGATGAATACCTCAGCTCACCCATTGACCGAAGGCCAAAATTTCACCTTTATAAGCCCCATATAGCGCTGCTCACCGGCATTGCATGGGACCACATCAATGTATTTCCCACATTTGACAATTATGTAGAGCAGTTTCGCATTTTTATAAACCTTATTGAGCCGGGCGGACACCTTGTATATTACGCTGGCGATCCTGTGCTCGAAGCACTTGTGGCTGAGGGCAGGCCCGACATCCACTTCCACGCCTATGATACCCATCCGCATACCATCCGCCAAGGCCACACCTACCTCGACACCCCATCGGGCGAAATACCTTTGCGCATTTTTGGCGGCCATAACCTGCAAAACCTTTCGGGTGCTCTGCAAGTGTTGCGCCTATTGGGCCTGAGCGATGCCGCGGTATACCCTGCATTCGCATCATTCAGCGGGGCGGCCCGCAGGCTGGAGCGGGTGCTTGAAACGGATGATTTCGCTTTTTACAAGGACTTTGCACACGCACCGAGCAAGCTCAAGGCCACCACGGCTGCTTTCAGCGCCCAATTTCCCGAAAGGGAGCTGATAGCATGCATGGAATTGCACACATTCAGCAGCCTCAACAAGAACTTTTTGCCACTTTACGAGGGCTCGATGGCTGCGGCTGGCAGGGCTTTGGTGTATTTCAATCCGAAGGTGTTGGAGCACAAGCGCCTTGAGCACTTGAGCATTGAGGAAGTGAAGGCAGCATTTGCATCGCCCAATGTAGAGGTGTATACCTCTACCGATGATTTGGTCAAAGCTTTGAAGGCCATCTCTTGGCCGGGGCGCAACCTGTTGATGATGAGTTCAGGCAACTTTGACGGACTCCTTTACGAAGAACTTGCTGCATCGCTAATGGAACAGATGAAAAGTTGACCCGGCGGGTACTCCAGCCATTTCATTGCAAACCGATTACTTACAGTATTTATCGAGGGTTTTGCGGGCATCGGGGTGTTCCAGTTGTTCGGCCGTTTCAAAATCGGCGCATACCTCGTGCATCACTGCTTCGTCAGGAGGGGTGAGGCCCAGATTGCTGTGCTTGTTGTAGCGCGCAAAGCCCCGGTTCAGGTAGGCCTCGGCATATTCAGGGTTGCGCTTTATTACTTCATTGAAGCCGGTGATGGCCAGGTCAAACTTTTCGAGCAGTCCATAGCAGTAGGCGAGGTCGTAGTGGGCCATCCAGTTGTAGGGATCTTGCTTGATGCGCTTTTTCAAATCGCTCAGTGCTTCCTCATAGCGCTCCATTTCCATAAGCAGTAAGGCCCTGTTGGTCAATGCACCCAAATCGGTAGGTGCCACTTTCAAAGCAGCTCCATAGTCCTCTAGTGCTGCTTCTTTTTGCCCTGCCACGAGGTACAGGTAGCCCCGCAACACGAGCGACTGCCCATGTGCGGGATCGAGGGTGAGGGCCTTGTTGAGCTCTCCAAAGGCCTGGTCCATATTGCCCACATTGACCATATTCACCGCGTTGAGGTAATAGCCCTCTGCCTTTTGTGCATGAAGAGCAGGGTAGAGGGCAAGGCTGCTGAGCAGGCAAATGACGTATTTCATGTAGGTATGTTTCACATGCAGGTGTGTTTCAAGGGCAATTACTATCAAGGTTGGGGCCAATATTTTTTTGGGTCGAAACGGTGAATCACCCAGCAGGTAAGTCCGTAACGGTAATTAAAAAAATCGCCTGAGCCCGGAATGGCACGCAGGTGGGGTCCAAACATGACACGGAGCGTGGGCCATTCGTAGCTTAGCATCAAATAGGTGCGGTTTTGATCCAGGGTTTTTCCAGTAAATTGGGCACCATTGTTGACCAATATTTCATTGAGCAGGTTGATTTGTACTACCTGTCCATTTTCATAGGTGTGGAGCTTGTGTCGAATGCTCAGCATCAGTCGCCAGCGGTTGTAGGCTATCCATCCCTCATCGAAGTCGGAAGGGGTGAGGGCCTGCCTGATTCTTCGGTCATAGCGCACACGCACCCGCCAACCGGCATCTTTTCCGATTGGCCTGATCATTTCTACCTGCCACCATGGGCGGTGCTCTTGGCGCCTCAATTTTTCCGTAAAGGGGGTACCTGTAAGTATAAAAGCATATCCTGCAGTAGCGGTGGTATACTTATCGAGCCGGTAACTCAAGCCGTGGCGGTTGGCCCAGAACGCGGTGGGAACATAGTGAAAATCATTCCACACCGACCATTTGTCGTTGATTCGGATAGAGCCAATATAGCCACCCCACACTTCAGCGCTCGAAGTGCCCTGACCAAACAGGATGCTGTGTGAAGTGGTAACCAAAAGAATTGCCAAAGCAAAGTGCTTCATGAAGGAGTGTGGGTTGTCACTGCTTCCGCAAATGTACAAAGGCAGTTGGTACAATGTAATCCGAAATTCAGTAAGGCTCATCCACTGATTCACGCTAAGGGAGTAACCGCTCATCATGGATATTGACCGCCATTACAATCGACAAAAATTTGTGTAACAAAGGTTTGATTCAGATCGACCTACATACACAAACACCCAAATACATCTACCAATGAAAAACCTAAAATCAATTGTTGTGGCTATTGTGGCCAACACTTTACTGGTATGCAGTACCCATGCTCAAATGATACAGACTCCCGAAGCGGAGCTGACTGATGGCCAACTGAACAGATCGTTGCTGCCTGAAGAAAAGATCGGCAGGCATGTGGCGCGATTGCAAGAACTTGCGGCAAGTGTGGCGACATCGGAGGGTGAAGACCGTATAGCCATTGAATCTGAGATTTCTGAACTGCAACAGGAACTGCTTATGGCCCGCAGCAGTGTACGCCGCTCAAGTAGCGAAATTGTGGTGAAGGAGGTCATGGACTTCGGTACTTTGGCACTGCACCGATTCGACCCCAATACGGCTACCCTTAGGGTAAAGGATTTTGAATACAGCTACACACCCTCCGATGGATCTTTGACAGTACGCTTCAACACACCACAACAAGGCAGCTGCTACATTCATGCAGTCACGCCAGGCTACATGCTGATTGATAGCCTGAGCACGCCTTCCAACGGTGCAGTGGAAGCCACGGTCAACCTGAGCGCAAGTGAATTGAACTTGTTCTACGTACACATTGAGATCAATGGCAAAATGGTGACGAAAAAAGTGCAGATTTCTTAATTTGCTGCACGCCATGGTCTGATTGCGGGGCATCCAAGTGGTGCCTCGTTTTCTTTTTTAGTGGGCACTATGCATGGATAAATTGCTTTGCAGAATGAGCAATATGCGGTCTATTCTTTGATTTGCTCCTTAGTTTTAGCATTTTCAAATAAGATTCCGTCAGTGATTTTATCATTTTTTCGGTATTAAAATAGGCTTTTTTGATGATCTCTACGCCATGTGCACGCTTTTCTGGTATGAGGAAAAGTCCAAAAAATTGAGTTGATATTCAATCCATTACATAGAATATAGGTATTTTCTTAACGTTGATTTTTTGAAAACTAATTGCCAAATATTCACTAGAAACAAACGATTCTCGAAATGAAGCGTATCTTTGTCGAACATATGTAACCGTTCATAAGCACAGATCGGTTTGCATGAAGTTGGTGGTTTTTTCACGCATTTGAACAAACAATCGGCTTAACCGCGCTAAACAATGGCTTCGCGCACCATGTTGTTCAAATGAGTGCAAGCAGTCCTAATGCTGCTTTTGTAAATGAATAAACCTGTGGCGCTTACAAGCGCAAATTTCCTTAAATCTTTTATAACAAGCTTGATTTCCGATGTGTATCATCCGAAACGGCCATTCCTTAACTTTAATTTTTTGAATCGATGAAGAACAGAGCGGTAAGATTCTCCAACCAGAAGGACAAAGACTTCAACACCACCCTTCGTGAGCGCGTAAATGCGTATTTTGCCGACAAGGGCAAAAGCGTTCATGCAGATACCAATGCCATTGCAAAATCCGTATTCATGCTCGGCATGTACTTTCTACCACTGGTTGCCTTATTTGTATTTCAAATAACAAACCCATGGATTTTCATGCTGATGTGGGTAATTATCGGCTTGGGAGCCGCCGGAATTGGCGTAAATATTATGCACGATGCCAACCATGGCGCCTATTCCAAAAATGACAACGTAAACAAATTTATGGGTTTGTGGATGAATGTAATAGGTGGGAATGCCGGTACATGGAAGCTGCAGCACAACGTATTGCACCACAGCTTTACCAACATTGATGGCCACGACCACGACATAGCAGGTCCTCCCATCCTGCGTTTTTCTCCCCACCAGGAATTGAAGCCCATGCACCGTTTTCAGCACATTTATGCCTGGTTTTTGTACGGCTTGATGACCTTGTTTCGCAGTTTGGTCACGGACTTCACCAACGCCTGGCGCTTTCGCAAGTATGGATTGCTGCAAAACCCCAGCGACTTTAAAAAACTGCTGTGGAACATTTCCATATGGAAAGTCGTATACTTCTCATATATACTGATATTGCCCATCATCTTCTTACCGGTTTCAGCTGGAATGGTGGTTTTGGGCTTTGTACTTAGCCATTTCGTACTTGGACTTACTTTGGCGCTCATTTTTCAATGTGCGCACGTAATGCCAGAGTGTGAATATCCTGTACCCGATGCCAATGGCAAAATGGACAACAACTGGGCCGTGCACCAGCTCATGACCACTGCCAATTTTTCACCCAAGAGCCGCATCTTCTCCTGGTTCGTGGGCGGGCTGAATTTTCAGGTGGAACACCACCTCTTTCAGCACATCTGCCACACGCACTACCGCGAACTCTCAAAAATCGTTCAAAGTACTGCCAAAGAGTTTGGCATACAATACAACATGCAAAAGAATTTCGTGCTTGCCATATGGAACCACGGAAAAATGCTGAAGCAGCTGGGTACCATTCCGGTAACCAAGGAGCAGCAGCATCCAGCTTTAAACAAGAATTAAATTGAATAACACAAGAACATCATCCGGAAGCCGCAACAGAAGGCCCGGTTTTAACAGCGCCAAACCTGGCGCTACCCGCACACAACAATCAAATAACTCAGGCAGGGGGCGCTCTGCTGCACCTTCCGGTGGGCGCAAAGCCGATACCAAAACAATGGATGTACGCTTGCTTACCAAGTCGGCCGAACCCTTGGATCATGTCGCAGCAGCCACTGGCAAGCCATTTACAGCCATGCCCCTTTCGGCAAAATTGCAGGCCATCTTGCTCAAAAAAGGCTACACAGAACCTACTCCCATACAGCAGCAAACCATTGAAGCCCTTCTCGAAGGACGTGACCTCATGGGTATTGCCCAAACGGGTACCGGCAAAACCGCAGCCTTTCTGCTTCCACTCATAGAGCGCATGCTGCGCGGAGAGCAACTCTCCACCTTGGTGGTAGTGCCCACACGTGAACTCGCCTTGCAGGTTGAGGAGGAATTTCGGAGCCTCACCAAAGACCTCGGTTTTCATGCCGCTTGCTTTATCGGAGGCACCAACATCAACCGTGATTTGCAGAAATGCAGCCGCCCAAGCCACATTGTGGTGGGCACACCCGGACGCTTGCTTGACCTTGCACAGCGGCGTGCCTTGCGTATGGACAATTTCAACGTGCTCATCCTCGACGAATTTGACCGCATGCTCGATATGGGCTTTGCACCCGATGTAAACCGCATCGTGCGCATGATGACCAACCGAAAACAAACTTTGCTCTTTTCAGCCACAGTCGACAAATCGCAGCAAAAGCTTATCGACGGCTTGCTCAACAATCCCTTAGAGGTGAAGGTGAGTACCGGTGAAGCCACGGGCGACCACATCGAGCAGGAAATAGTGAAAGTGCCCGCGGGAAGCAACAAGTTTCAGGTGCTGCTCGACATGCTGGCTGAGCAATCTTTTGACAAGGTGCTCATATTCGCCGAAACCAAGCGCACCGTGAACCGCATGGCCGAAATGCTGGTGAAAGCAGGTGTAAAAGCCGCCCCTATCCACGGCAACAAATCACAGAATGCCCGTCAGGCCGCCCTCGATCACTTCAAGGCTGGCAAAATACAGGTGCTCGTTGCTACTGATGTGGCCGCGCGCGGTATCGACGTAAGCGATGTAACCCAAGTGATCAATTACCAGGTGCCCCGCACCTATGACAGCTATGTGCACCGCATAGGCCGTACAGGAAGGGCAGGGAAAGCCGGAAGGGCTTTTACTTTCGTAGACTGATCTATCAACAACTTTGCTAAAAAAAAGCCTCACTCCGGTGGGGCTTTTTTTTTATTGGGATTATGTTGCTAAATTGCTATATTTATGCTAAATTCGTATAGCCATGGCGAAAAAACCCAAAATATGTCCTTCCTGCGGCCATGACCACTGCACCAAAAGCGGGATCGTTGGCGGCCGACAGCGCTACAAGTGCAAGGCCTGCGGCTACCATTTCAGCGTTGAAAAACTCGGCAAGAAGATCGACAATTACTACGTCACCAAAGCATTACAGCTCTACGTGGAGGGTGTAAGCTACCGCGAAATAGAACGCATCCTGGGCATCAGCCACGTGAGCGTGATGAACTGGGTAAAGCAGCACGGCATCAAGCGCCCCGAAAACACGGAGTACCACCCCACGTACCGCATTTTAACGCATGAAGAGTTTGTGCGCTACTGCGCAACAGCGGCAAACCTGAAAGGGGCGGGGATGATTGTCACGGAGCTGGGAGATAAGTATATGGTGATTAAGTGGGAACGCTTTAGGGAATGATTTCACGGATGTTTAATTGTCCACGGATTACACGGATTGCACAGATGTTGTGGTGCGGGTGTTCGCTTCGCTCATTTATATCCACAGATTGCACAGATTACACAGATGGTGTGGTGCGGGTGTTCGCTTCGCTTACATATGTCCACAGATTGCACAGATTACACAGATGGTGTGGTGCGGGTGTTCGCTTCGCTTACATATGTCCACAGATTGCACAGATTACACAGATGGTGTGGTGCGGGTGTTCGCTTCGCTTA
>DAIOTP010000084.1:0-16185 GCA_036751905.1 Cryomorphaceae bacterium | reverse complement strand
ACGACTGAAATGAGTCCGCATGGACCGCAGGGAGTTACCCCACAGGGCATCACGACTACCAATAAAATAGCACAAAGGAGTTATCTCGTGAAGAAAAAATAGAAGTTTCCCGGATAATGGGTTTGTATCATTCCAACGACTTCGGGAGTCATTGTGCTGCTACGGAACATACCACTGAACAATCCATTTTCGAAATCGAAGGCAATAACAAACACCCAACAAATATGTATTGTCATTCGATAGCATCAAACAACAATATTTGATACGATCAAAGAAAGATGTAGTTTTGTATCAAACGAAGTAAACATGATCAGCTCGGGCCTTATAGAAGAGGTGATAGAAAGCCAGAATGCTTTTTGGAACAGGGAGGACAAGAGTACCCCGCGTGAGAAGCTCGCGGAGCTGAAATTGCATGCTGGCTTTGCCCGCATCATCACGGGCATACGGCGCTGTGGCAAAAGCACTTTACTTAGGCAATTGTTGCCTCAAGTCTCTGGAAAAACACTGTTTATCAATTTTGAAGATCCCCGGCTTTCCGGTTTTGAGCAGGATGACTTCAGGCGGTTGGATGAGGTGTTGAAAAACAGGAAAATCAAGAACCTCTTTTTGGACGAAATACAAATGCTTGAGGGCTGGGAGTGGTACGTACGGCAGAAACTGGATGAGGGCTTCAATATCGTCGTGACCGGCTCCAATGCCACGCTGCTGAGTAAGGAGCTTGGAACCAAGCTTACCGGAAGGCACCTGGGTACCGAGCTTTTCCCTTTTTCATACAGGGAAGCACTGCGTTTCCAAGGCCGGAAGGACAGCCTAAAGGCACTGGAGGCTTACCTCGTGGATGGAGGCTTTCCGGATTACCTCAGGCTGAAAGATCCGACCATTTTGCAGCAGCTTTTAAATGACATCTTGCTGCGCGACATCGCCGCCACACATGGCATCCGCGATGTTGTTTCACTGCGGAGGCTTGCTGTTTATCTATTGTCAAATATCGGAAAACCCCTTTCCGCCACCAAGTTGGCGACACTCTTTAATGTGAAAGCTGTCAGTACGATACTGGAGTATTTTTCCCATATTGAAAGTGCTTACCTCCTGCAATTCGTTCCCAAATTCAGCTATTCGCTGCAGGCGCAAATTCGAAACCCTAAGAAGGTCTATGCCATCGATCTGGGATTATACACCCACAACGCCACTACCTTTACAGAGGAGCACGGGCGCCGCCTGGAGAACCTCGTTTACTTGCATTACCGACGGCAGGGCAAAGAATTGTTTTATTTCAATGAGAAGAATGAGTGTGATTTTGTGGTCTTCCAAAACGGAAAAATTCAAGAAGCCGTGCAGGTGTGTTACGATGTGAATCAAGACAACCTAAAGCGGGAAATAGCGGGACTAACCGAAGCCATGGATTTTTTCGGTTTGGAAAAGGGCAAGATGGTGACCTTTGACCAATCAGAGGTATATCACGTTGATAACAAAGAAATCACGCTGCTCCCGGTGAGGAAATTGTTGATGGGGTGACAACATCTGCATTCTATCCATCATTTCCCGCTGGAGGCGATGCTCTATGAATCTCTAAACAGCGAGAGCACACGGCCGGGATTGCCGGAAAATTCCGTAATTATGTCGCTTTTAGCAACAATTAAAGCAACCGAATATAGCCTGCGTAACACGGGTCTTGCCCTTGAAATGCGGAGACTGGAAGATTGACCATACCGTTCAAAACCATGTTGAAAACCAAAACCCTCATGAATAATTTATACATGGCCCTTCGCAATAATTCGACCCTGCGATTTTTGCTATTGCTTTCAAGTTTATTACTTTACACTTTCGGATTTGCAGGCCCAACCATTGCTCAGTAAACCAAGCTCGACGCGCTATACGCAGTATGGAAAGACAACACAAAGCCCGACTCCTCCCGTGTCAAGGCATTCTCCTCGACATCCTCCCCGCTGAAATTGCCGCCGAGCTCAAAGAAAAAGGCCGCGCCGATGCCCGCGATTTTGACGAGGTGAGCATCCTCTTCACCGACTTTAAGGGATTCACTGAAGCTTCCGCAAAACTGAGCGCGCAGGAACTCGTGGCCGAAATCAATACCTGCTTCGAAGCCTTCGATGGCATCATGGCCAAATACGGTGTCGAAAAGATCAAAACCATAGGCGATGCTTACATGGCCGCCGGTGGCTTGCCGGTGCCAAAAGACGATTCTGTGAAAAACACGGTGCTTGCCGCCCTCGAAATGCAGGACTTTATTTCCAAACGCAAAGCCGAAAACGAAGCCAGGGGAAAACCCGCCTTCGAAATGCGCGTAGGTATCCATACCGTCCCGGTGGTGGCGGGTATTGTTGGCGTGAAGAAATTTCAATACGACATATGGGGTGATACGGTAAATACGGCCAGCCGTATAGAAAGCAGCGGCGAAGTGGGCAAGGTGAATATCAGCCAAAGTACCTATGGGTGGCTCAATAATGACCTGGACTTCACCTTCGAAAGCCGTGGAAAAATTGAAGCCAAAGGCAAAGGCGAAATAGAAATGTGGTTTGTATCAGTTGAAAGTGAAGAGTGAATAGAGCACTGTGAAAAATGGGAAAGTCTATTCTGAAAGATAAAAGTGATGCCTTCGCCATAGAAGCCGTGAAAGCGGTTCAGTGGATTCAAAAAGAGCGGAAAAAATACGCTGGAGGTAAGCAGAAGCTCCGCCAGGGAGCAGCCATTGGCGCTTTGATCGCTGAAGCAGAATACGGCCAAAGCAAAGCCGGCTCTATCCAAAAACGCACCATTTTGCTAAGTAAACCAATGAAATCCATTGTTGGTTAAACAATTGACGCGGTACAAATTGGCTCGAAAAAGAACCTTTTCTACATCTATCATCAAACTGTACCGAACCCATTAATATGCGGCTGGCCTCAATGAATAATTTAAAATCCAGAAAACTATGAAAAACGCAAGACCACATTTACGGTTCTTTCTCCGAGCTGAGTGGTACCGATGGGGTCGCTGCGGCAGGACAACACGCTTTGCTGTTCTTTGCTTTCTAATAACGCTTCAATGCCCATTATTTACTGCTTCCGCGCAAAACCTCGACTCCCTCTATTCCATTTGGAAAGATCACAGTCAATCAGATTCCGTCCGTGTGCAAGCCTACAAGACTTACATATGGGATGGTTACCTTTTTTCCAACCCAGACAGTGCTCACATTTTTGCAGAAGCCATGCACGCTTTTGCCGAAGAGCGCAACTACCCAATAGCTTCCAACCAGGCCTATACATTGCAAGGAATTGTTTATGAAATGAAAGGCGACTACACCCGGGCGCTGGAATTCCTGGAAAAGTCGATTGCTGGAAATGAAGAAATTGGAAATAAATGGGGCATTTCAGAAGCTGAGATTGTGATCGGCGTACTTTTCGAAGAACAGGGCAATTTTCCGAAGGCATTGGAACATTACAACAAAGCTTTGGCCATTGATGAAGAAATTGGAAACAAAGAAGGCATGGCCATGAGCCTGAACAATATTGGCAATATACACTCGACTCAGGACAATAGCCTCCGCGCGTTGGAATACTACAAAAAGGCATTGGCCATTGATGAAGAACTCGGGATTAAGCAAGGCATTGCTATAGAGTTGAGCAATATTGGCAATATTTATCAAGAACAAGGTAAGACTGCTGAAGCCCTGGCATACTATGAACGAGGCTTAGAAATAAATGCGGAAATTGGTGACATGTATGGCGTGGGTACATCATTGAGAAGTATAGGTAACCTTCACCTCCATCTGAAAAACTACGCACTTGCTTTAGAGAACTATGAAAAAGCCCTGGCGACGCTTCAAGAAGTTGGAGTGCAACAAGAAGTAGCCATAACCCAGGCTACCCTTGGGATCTATTACCTCGGTCAGGGCAATATCAAACGCGCTTTAGACTATTGTACAAAGAGTCTTGCCCTCTCTGAAGAAATTGGGACTTTAAGAGGACAAAACCGGGCTTGCAGTTGCCTTTACCGTGCTTACAAAGCAATGGGGAACAAGGGTAAAGCGCTGGATTATTATGAACAAATGATTGCTACCAGAGACAGCATATACAACGAAGAGAACACCAGGAAGCTCACGCGTATTCATATGCAATACGAATTCGACAAGAAAGAAGCCGCCACCATCGCCGAGCAGGAGAAGCGCGACGCCATAGCCCGTCAGGAACTGCAGCGACAAAAATTGGTGCGCAATGGTTTTATAGGCGGTTTTGCTGTGGTGCTCCTGTTTGCCGGAGTGTTTCTGGTGCAACGGAACCGAATAGGAAAAGAAAAGGAACGAAGCGAAAACCTCCTGCTGAACATACTTCCCGAAGAAACCGCGCAGGAGCTCAAGGCGAAAGGCCATTCGGAAGCTCAGCTCATCGAGCAGGTCACCGTACTATTTACAGATTTCAAGGGATTTACCGCCATGAGCGAGCAATTGAGTCCGAAAGAATTGGTGAAAGACCTGCATGAATGTTTTTCCCTCTTCGACAAAATCTGCGAAAAGTACGGCATCGAAAAGATCAAAACCATCGGCGATGCCTACATGGCTGCAGGTGGACTGCCCACGCCCAATACCACCCATGCACAGGATGTGGTGCATGCCGCCCTCGAAATGGCCGAAGTGGTGCGCTTAGGCAAAATGAGAAAAATTGAACAAGGCCTCCCTTTCTTCGAAGTGCGGATCGGCATCCACACGGGCCCGGTGGTGGCAGGCATTGTGGGCGTCAAGAAATTCCAGTACGACATCTGGGGCGATACGGTGAATACAGCCAGCCGCATGGAAAGCAGCGGTGAGGTGGGCAAAGTGAATATCTCCCAAAACACCTATGAATTGCTCAATGACAATCACTCAAAATCTTCGGGGACAGGGCCCATACTTGAATTTGAGAGCAGAGGGAAAATAAGTGCGAAAGGAAAGGGTGCTATGGAAATGTACTTTGTAATGGCCAGGGCTTAAGCAGGCATGATGCTTTGCCAGGCATTTGTCGAATTTTGAATGATCATGAAACCACTCAATTGCCGGGCTTTTTATCTGGAATGTGACGAACGGTAGGAGGGGTAGCTTGTCTTTCCACTATTTTTCGGAAAGAAAAAAAGCAACAAGCCCAGCAATGATGGAAACGAAATGGAGCAAAGTGGCGGAAGGAAAGTATGCCTTCACGGCAAATTCGGGAGCGGCAGGCAGCCTGGAGATCGATTGGAATTCCCTGAACCAGAAGGCTACGGCCCAAATGGATGGCACAGTGTTTGAAATCCAGAGGACAGGCTTTTGGAAAAACACAGTGGAAGTCACCGACAGGAACGGCATGCTCCTGGCAAAAATCTATCCTGAAAAGTGGTTTGCCAACTCTTCTATACTTGAGTACAAAGGCATGAAATACAGGGTGCAATTGCGCAACCGACCCATGGCTGAGTATGCCATCACACTCGAGGGCGAGGATGTGCTCGCCTATGGCATTTTTGCCGAAAAGGGCAAGATCGAGGTACGCATAACCGGCTCCACCAAGGCACAGGACCCCTTTTTTGATGCACTGCTTTGGTATTTATTTGCCCCTATTGCACATGAAAATGCAGGTGACGCCATGGTGTTCCAATTTTGGATGGCTTCCTAAGCGCACAAGCCCGGCACAGGGTTGTTGTCTTTAAATTTTTTGGCTGACCTTGTACTTGCGAATTTGGTAATCAATGCACACCCCACCATCGGTGTGCTGAATTTCAAAAGTAGCATCGAGTTTCTGCTTGAAGGCATTGAGCAGTTTCATTCCGAAGGATGATGTTTTCTTGGAATCGCCTTTTTGGCCGAAGCCCACTCCGTCATCGCGCACTTGCAGGGTGAGCATTTCGTTTTTTTCCTGTAAGGTGACCCAAAGATTCCCTTCCCGCTGCTCCGGGAATGCATATTTCAGTGCATTTGTAATCAGCTCATTTAGGATGAGGCCCACTGGGATGGCCGTATCTACATCGAGCATGATGGAGTCCACCTGAACGTGAAGCGCTACCTGATCATGGTCCATGCGGTAAGCATCGAAGAGTTTATGGCTTAGCTCGTTTACGTAATGGGACATGTCAATGCTGCTGAGGTTTTCCTCACCATATAGAAATTGGTGGATGAGCGCCATCGATTGCACCCGGTTGCGGCTCTCATTGACGGCTTGTTGGGCTTTGTCATCTGTTATTTCACGGCTTTGTATGCTCAGCAGGCTGCTCACCACCTGCAGGTTGTTTTTCACCCGGTGGTGGATTTCGCGCAGCAGGGTTTCGCGGTCGCGCAGCAGGGCTTCGGTTTTGGCCTTCTCTGCGGCGAGCTTGCGGTTGCCGCGAAGTTTGATCACCGCAAAAACCAGTGCAGCCAAAAACAGCACAACAACGAGTGCTGTACCAAGGCTCAGCACGCGTTTTTCCTGGGCATTTTTGGCAATTTCCAACTCCTGAAGATTGATTTTGTTCTCCTTTTCCCGGGTTTCAAAACGGGCTTGCATCTCTTCGGCGAGCCGTTCGCGGCCCTCGTTGGCCAATTCCTTGAACAGCCTGAGGTAATTGCCTTGGTGGTGATGGGCACGTTCGTAGTCACCCAAATCTGCGTAGGCAGCAGCGAGTTCCTCTTCAAAGGTGATGTGCATGTTGGTGAGGTTGGACTCCACCACCAAATCATAGTACGGTAGCAGCCGTTCCAGCGCTGAATTGGGCTTGCCTTTCGATCGGTCAATCAATGCAAAGCTGCACATGGCGTGTATGAAATCAACATTTTTGCGCTGCTCCAATAAGGGCAGTGCCTCGTTGAGCAATGATTCGGCCTCATCGATGCGCTCGAGTGCGATCAAGGTGGTGCTCAGTGTGGATTTTGCAGTGGCTGCCTGATGGGAATCCTCCAGCAATTCGAAGAGATGTAAGGCATTGCGGAGCTGCAATTCACTCTGATGGTACTCATCATTGTGGTAGTAGGCCTTGCCCAGGTTAAAGTAGGAGTTGCCCAAGCCCATACTGTCAGCGAGTTGCTTTTTGATGTCTATGGAGCGGAGATAGGTCTCTATCGCTTTGCTGTAGTTATTGCGCAAACGGTATACGATGCCCATGTTGTTGAGCACTTTACTTACCCGCTCGAGGTTGCCTGTGAGGGTCCAGTATTGGGCAGCACTGTCATAGTACGCAATGGCTTCTGCATACTGCCTTTGGTAGTAATACATGTTGCCCTTGCTGAATATGGCTTGCGCTACCATCTCGTCCTCTCCCCGGTGCTTTGCACTGCGCTGTACAAGATTGTAGTAGTGCATGGCGGAGTCGGTATTGCCCAGGAAGTCATACGCCAAACCAATCCGCAACAAGCACCGCTCGGTCAAGGTGTCTACAGAGAGGCCTTTTGCTATGGCCAGCGCTTCCAGTGACAGCCGCAGACTTGTGGAGTCGTCAGTACCTATCAGTGATTTGGCCTGCTCGGTATAGGCCATCACTTTTAAATAACCTGCCGTAGGGGCCTCATATGCCTGAAAAGTGCTGTCGTACTGGCTTTTCCCGAAGATGGGCAGTAACATCAACAAGAGAAAAGTAAACAATATGCGCATACCACAAATCTGTCAGAGGCTCCGAATTTACGGTATGATTCCTTTAGGGCGCAAGGCAATCCATCGATTCACACAAAAATAACCACATTGTGCGGGCATCAGCCCGGAGTTGAGCCCGGCGGGGCGGCTCAGCGCACCACGGTGATGTGACCTGTGAGCACTTTCATCTTGTCCTCTGCGCGGTTGCAGGGTTTCCATAGGAGTATGTAGTTGTACACCCCCACACCCACATGGTGTTCAGCACCTGCATCCTCACCACGCCATACTGCGGTATGGTCGTTGGTTTCCCAAATGGTGCGGCCCCAACGGTCGGTAATGCTGAGGTGGTAGTCAAAGGGAGCTCCCAATATTACCGGCCGCCAAAAATCGTTGAATCCATCGGCATTGGGCGTGAAGGCATTGGGTATGTGAATCAGGCCGTCATTAAAGGCGATGTTGCGCCTGCCCACTTCCCGGCAGCCGTTGTTGTCAACCACCCGCACTTGCACCACGTTGTCTTCGCATGCGCGCAGCTGGTCAACGGGTATGCGTATGCTGCTTCCGTACTCGGGAATGAATTGCCCCCGTACCCGCCACTCATAGCCCAGCATGGCATCCCTGTTTTCAACGCTGATGCAAATGACGCCATCATTGAAATCGATGCTGCACTCATTCAGGAAGCCTGTGCAACCCACATCGCATCCTATTTGGGGCATTTCCGGGGTGAATACCTCTACAGGAGCGGAGTAGAAGCCATCACAATAGTTTGGATTCACGGCAGTAAGCGATGGAAAATACAAGCCAGGCAGTGCATACCTGAATGAGGTGGCCTGTTGCGCAGTTGAAAAAGTCTCTGGTTCAAATTCCCAAAGCAAATTGGCTTCAGGGCCTACCAGGGGCACAAAGGTGGTGGACTGCCCAAGGCACACGTCTTCAGCATCAAAGGCTATGGAGAGACTTGGCCCTGTGCTCACCTGCTCGGTGGCTACATCAATGCCACAAAATCCGAATTCGGTCAAGGTCACCGTGTAGGTACCGTCTTCCAAGCCCGCTTGCGGTATGAGGTACCAATTGCCCAGCAATTGTACTACCTTCAAGTCGGCACTGTTGCTCGTCACGCTGCGTTGGTCCAGGTTTATATTTCCCACACTGTTAAATACCAGGGGTATGGTGTCGCCCGGGCAAAGTGGATTTTCATAAAAAACATCTACGTCGGCGGCAACGTCCCTGGGCATGATGTACACAGTAACCTGCTTGGCAATGACAGCACATGCATTGGCGGCTGTTGCGGTAAATACCACCGGTAGGGTATCATTAACAGCTTCAAAGCTGTATGCAAAATCCGCTTCCGGAAAATCGTACAGGGTAAGTGCATCTCCCTCCCCTGCTGCCGCGTAATCTAAGGTAAGGCTGTCAAGTTGTAGCGGCTGTGGAAAACCGATTTCGATATTGAACTCCACATTGGAGCAGTAATATGCCTCGTCCGGATCGATGGTGAAATTGGGTGGTGCCTGGTGAAAAACGCTTGCGGAAGCGGTTTTGCTTCCGCAAAAGTTGCTCACGGTTACCACATCGGTGTATAGGGTATCCACCTGCACCGCACCGCTGTGGTTTATAAGCACGTTGTACACATTGTTGCCTGCCGGTATGCTGCTTAGCAGGGAACCGGGGCTGTTCCATAGGGTGTTTGTTTGAAACCCTCCATAAAGTACTTCATAGTTCACAACTGGCGCACAGGGCTCGTAGGTTTGCGACAGTATTTCCAGAAAGGGACTGTCGGCTACCGTGAGTGTAACCTCGCGCGGATTGCTCTGGCAAAACCCATAATCGAATACCACGCTGCCAAGGTAGAGCCCGGTATCAGGGGCAAAACAGCCCGGCCCCGGTGCGGTGCAGTTGAAGGCATTGTTGGCATTGTCGGTAAATGAGATCTGATAAGCCGTACATTCACCGCACGGGGGAAGCGCAATACCTCCTTCGATACATTGGGGCGATGCCAGATTGAATGCTTCGTCGGGAATACCCAATACCTGCAAGCCCACCTCGGCAAGCACCGTGCATACGGGCTGGCTGTTGGTCGATACCTCCAGAACAGCCGCCACATCGGTACTGCCTTGTATTCCCCATTCAGCTGGGCAAAAATTATCGCCCGGTGCCAGTTGGGCATCACCGCCCAACCAGCTGAGGTTCCATAGTGCAGCCTCAAAACTTCCAGCAATGGCCGCTCCCAACACGGTGCAGCCATTTTCGCAAACCATTGTCTCGGGTATTTGTATACTTACTTCAGGTACAGCATGTACAAATATTACAAAGGTGGTGTCGAGAATGCAATTGCCGCTGTATGTGATGGCTATTTCTTCATTGGCTGGGCAACCCGCCGCCGCAGGATCAAAAAATCCGGTGAGGGGGTCAATGGCCCCCGAACAATCAGCTGCCCAGCTGCCGTTGAGCCCTGTTAGTTCGCCAAAGGCCACGGGTGTGTTGTAGCATATGCTGCCCGGTTGCGGGGCAATTTCGGGTGTTTGCGGAAGCAATACAGTGAAAGTGCAGCCGGTACTGAAAGTGCAGCCCTCGGCACCAAAATTGTCGATTTGGTACACCAGCTCAAATGCGCCCGGCCCGAGTGCTCCTGGGTCTATCATATCCGGCGCTGACTGTACCGTACCTTCGCTGTTGTCAATGCGGTACACCCCGCCCGGAGGCGATGCTGAAGGCAGAGGAATCGGGGCATTGCCGGCGCAAAAATTTGCCGGAAAGGCACCACAATCAATGATTACAGGATTCGTTTCGGGGTTGATGGCGAGCGAAGCTGACGAAGTACACGAAGTGCTTGCAGAGCCGAATTCCGCTTCCGCAAATATGACCACAGGCTCAGTCACCACCAAATTGAGGGATGGCTCGCTGCCCAGCGGAATGCCACCGGTACTGCTCCATGCCAGCGCGGCACCTGTAGGGCTCGTGTTGAGGGTCACCTCATCGCCCGGGCAAGGGGTAGTGGTACTCGCGGTGATTGTAATTTCAGGCACATCAATGAGATAAACCTCTATAGAAAAATCAAGTATGCAATTGCCCCCATAGTAAATTTCAGTGGGGCTGCCTGGTGGACAATTGGCCGCCTCCGGATCAAACAGCCCGCTCAAGGGATCAATGGCATCGGGGCATGCAGAGCTCCATGTACCGGCCAGGCCACTGGTTTCCTCAAAAACAATGCTTTGTCCAAAGCAAAGGCTATCTACTGCCGGTGTGATCACAGCCGCTGCTGGGGCACTGATGCTGAAGGCGCAGGAATCGCGAAAGGTACAGCTTTCCGCGCCTTGGTTGTCAAGGGTGTAGTAGAAGAAGAAATTTCCGGTTCCGAGCAGTGTAGGGTCTATTTCGGTGGGATTGCTTTGCAGCACATTGCCGGGGGTGCCTATGGACACTGTTCCGCCGGCGGGCCCAAAAGCCGGAAGGGCTATTGGCGCATCGCCATCGCAAAGCAGGGAAGGCAATCCGGCACAATCAAGGGTCAATGGGTTGACCTCAGGCACAATTCCGCCCGATGCACTGGTATTGCAGCTTACCCCATCCTGCCCATACACCACTTGGGCGGTCAGAAACAGGGGCTCCGTGGCAGTGACAACGAGCGTATCGGTGGTGGCCAGAATGTTGCCTGCTCCATCGAGCCAGTTCACCACTCCTTGGTCGGGACCCGTTACAAAGAATACCTCATTGCCGGGGCATGGTGCCGACGCCGAAGTAATTACGTCGAAAATGGGCTCGGGAATAAGCACGGCCACCACGGTATCGCTGATGCAAAAACATCCATTCACGCTTGACTCTACATAGTAGTACGTGGTGGCTGTAGGGCTCTGCGGCATACCCGCCGGCAAAGGGCTGAAGTTTACTCCATCGGGGGAGCTGTACCACAAAGGGGCGCTCGACCCTGTGGGCAAGGCAATGTTCACAGTACCTCCCGTGCAAAAGGGCGGCGGAGGCAGCAGCGCACAGGCTGGCGATTCTTCCACAACCACGTTGATGGCCACGCCATCGCTCCCGCAGTCATTGCTTGCTTCCAGAAGCACAGTGAAGGACTCAGGACCATCACGCGCGGTACAGGTTTCTCCCGCAAGGGGATTTAAAAATGGGCTGCCCTGTTCGCCGGGTATGGTCCAGAGCAGGTCACCCACGCAGTTGTTCCAATTGACTTGCACAAGGCTGCCCAAACAAAACTCTTGCCCCACACACAGCACCACCTCCATTTGCGAAAGCGCAATGAGCGGGGCATCACACACGGTGTAGGTGAATGATTCCTGAAATGGCCCGCAGAGACCTTCGATCTCAATCTTTACCTCAGCGTTGCCCACTTGGCTAAAGCTGAGGGTGGGGCTTAAGTCATCGTCGTTGTCAATGTTGACGCCGAGATTCATGCTTTGCCATTCCACCGACGTGCTTGCGCAAGCGGGCTGCGAAATGCTTACAGAGGGGTTCAGCTGCTCACCAAGGCAGTACACCTGCGCACCCAACCAATCTATGGACGGTGGTGTGTTGTCGAGAATGCACACTGTTTCACAATGCACAGCGCTACCGCAGCTGTTGGCCCAGTCGAAACAAATGCTGTATTCACCTGGTACATCGAAGCGAATGTTGAGTGGAAAAGATTCCAAATTGCTTGAAAAATTTGTCCATCCGGTGTCAGGGCTGATGGTCCATGCCTGGTTTTGAATTTCGCAAATGCTGGGTGTGGGATTGAAAGGATCGCAATCGATCTCCTCCCACTCCGGTGCAAAGGTGACGAGCTCTCCCTGACAGTAAGTATTGTCCGGATCGGGAGGAATGAGTTCAAAGAGGGCATTGGGTTGCGGTTGAATTCTGAAGGGGCAAAAAGCCGCACTTGCGGGTGCCACGCAGGGCCGCGTAGCCACAATTACCAACTCGCACGCGCACAGCGATTGGAAACCCCCGGCAGAACAGGTGGAACCACAGGAGCCTATGTTGAGCGGAATGTCGACCGTGAAGGGCACGGTGGTGGTTTCGAACTGAAAGTTGTTGCAATCGAGCACCACCCTGTACAGGGTGCCCGGTGGATTGTTGGGACAACCGCCCGGGCATACGGTGACCGAAAAATCGTCTTCAGCGCATTGCAAAGTGCCTATATCGATGGGCACATCGAGCTGGGTAGTGCCAAAATTGGTGGCGAAGAAGATGGAATAACTTTGGGAAGAGGCGCACCCATTTTGGGTGATGGTGTAGCTGATGGCAACAGTTCCTGACTGGCTTGTGGTCAAGGTGTAGGGCGCAGGGATGCTGTTGCTGCTTTGCACGCTGCCATCGGGCAGTGTAATTTGCAAATCATAAGTGGCGCCCGCGGCAGCATTCGAGGCATCATTGATCACAAGCGCGTAATCGCCAGTGCTGGAGCACAATACAAGCGATTGAAAATTGCCGTCGAAGAAGAGGCTGCTGGAGGAGCTCAGGTTGAGGGCAGCTTGTACACCCGGGGCCGTAACTTCCTGGCTTTCACTTATAGTGCATGATCCGCATTGTACGGTGTGCACCACCTGGTACGGTCCTGCATTGGGAAAGCTGAAATCAACATCCGGACCTGCATAGTTGGTGCCCATAATGTTGTACGTATGCGTGCATCCCGGGATACTGTTCACTGCTTCGAAGCCCAGCGCATTGCAACCACCAACAATCGGATTGGCTGTAAAACCGGCATCGGCAATGAATACGTTCAGGCTTACAGTCTCGCATACTTCATTGTCGGCATCGAGCACCTGAAGGTTGAGTATACCGGCACTGCTTGGCATTGCAGTCAGGGGCGCCGTACCCGTTGACACGCCGTTTACCGTACTGCTCACTATGTTGAGTTGGGCACCGGCACCGCAGGCACTGAGCTGGCTTGAAAAGATGGCATATGGATTGAAACTGCCTCCAGGGCATACACCAATTTGCTGGGCGTTTGCAGTAAATGGATGTTGTACAAAGCACAAGCAAACGAAAAGAAGGGCGTACAAACGTATGTCAGCCATGGATGGTATATTGGTCAGTCTCAGGAGTGGTTGTTGACTCCAGATGGCGAAAATAACTAAAATGTGCCCTGAACCAAAGGCCTTGGCGCATCGCAGGTGCAGTTTACTTGCAAACCATGCCGCCCGGGCCGCTTGTTGCGCCTTCCAATGCGGCTTTTCCTTCACAGCCGGGGGATCAATGCAACCGGCGGTGCGCCACAACCTGACAGGAGCTGTGCGCACCAAAAAATCAAGTGAATGCAGGGAGCAATGAATGTTTTGCAACATTTGGCGTTGTAAGTCTGAAATTCTAGCCTCAAGTTCGATACATCAACCCCCGGTTTTTGCACAAAAGTGGGAAGACGGCCTGCGCTGCCTGGAACTTGTATGCGTGTGCATTGGTACCGATGGGGTGGATGATCCCAATGTAGGGGAATCCATTCGGCCCGAAAGTCAGCAGCTCGGCCTGCTCGGCAGCCGTGCAAGCCACATTCTTCAACAGGTACGGTATAGCCCAGAACCTTCCATGGGTTTGGACTTCTTCGAATGAGTCCGGTGCTGCAATTGATCTTGTAGGGGCGGTGCGCGCTGAAGACCTGGGTCAAGCCAATGTGGCAGCCTCCGTGGGCAACACCAAAAGCCCTGCCCTTGGCAACGGTTGTGGCACAGGTTACGATCTCTTCACTTTGGTGGCCACCCTGGTTCCATCGAAATGGGTTTGTTGGCCGGGCGCCACGACCTCCACACCGTCGAGGGCTGCTTTGGGCTTTTCAAAACCTTGGTCAATCAATGCCTTACTTCTCGATCACAATACTTTGGCTCAGAGAAGCGTCGCCCGTGTGGAGCAGCATAATATAGGGACCCTTGGCGAGGCCTTGAAGGTCTATTTGAGCGCTGCTCGTGCCTGCCCGGAAGTTGAGCACCTCTTTGTGTACGGCCCTTCCGCTCAAATCATACACCTCGAGCCGCGAATTAAAGTTATGGCTGGCTTCGGTGATTTGGATGGTGAGCATGCCGTCACTGGGATTGGGGTAGAGGTGCACCTTTCCGGGAAAATGGTGTGCGTGGTTGTGAACGCTCAGGATGGTCGAGAGGTCGAATTCCGCTGATCCTGCGCTGATGGGAATGGCAAGTTCCGCGGCGGTGGCGATGGTGGCTTTCACTACATTGGCCATGAACCCAAGGTCGAGTGTGGCGATCACATCATTGGGGGTGTGGTAATTGAAGTTGCGCATATCGGCGCCATCAGTGAGCATCAGGGCCTGGTAGCCGGCATCCCAAAAGCGGGAATGGTCGCTGCGCCGCAGGTCGGGGGTGATTTCGCCATTGCCTGGTGCCGCAAGGGATATTACCCTCAATGCAGGAACATAGTTTTCAGAGGCCGCCATGTAAGCTGCAATGAGGGGGTTGGAGGCAACATTTCCTATCACGGCCAAAAAATTGCCCCGAAATTCATCCTGAGCAATGTCCTGAACTGCGGCCGGAAAAAGGAACTCAAAGCCTGGGGGAACTATTTGGGTGTTCGGTTCCTCTGTATGATACCCGATCATTTCGAGGTTGAGTACGCCCTGAATGTCCTCAAAGGATTTGATACCATTTTGCACGTATCGCTGGCTGCCTATCAGGCCCAGTTCTTCCGCGTCGAAGCCTATAAAACGGATGGAGTGCTCGAAGTGGTATTGCGACAAATCATCTTAAGTTTGTCAACGCGCTATGTGCTTCGACAAGGTGCAGGAGACGCCAGGTGCCATTCGTTGTTTTTCATACCTGTGGGTTTGGAAAAAGGCTGATGGACCGCAGAAGGCGTTACATTGATGAAATCTTGCATCCCGGGCGTGTAGGAGGTGGTAGGTGGAATTGTTTGTGGTGTGCTCCGTAAGCATGCTTCTGTTGCTTTGCCACTTATGCCACATGTATACCGCTACTTAACAACCTGATCAGATGAACTTTTCTACCCTGGATTTTGTCATTTTCGCTGGATACTGCGTTTTTATTGTGGCCTTTGGCCTGTGGATATCGCGTGAGAAGAAGGGCCATGTGAAGAACTCAAGCGATTACTTCCTTGCGGGAAATGCGCTGCCATGGTGGGCCATAGGCGCCTCATTGATCGCGGCCAACATATCGGCTGAGCAGTTTATTGGCATGTCGGGTTCGGGCTATGCGCTGGGGCTGGCTATCGCCAGTTATGAATGGATGGCGGCCCTTACCCTCATTGTGGTGGCCAAGTACTTCCTGCCAATTTTTATTGAAAAGCAGATTTTCACCCTGCCCCAATTTCTTGAAATACGCTATGACAGCCGTATACGCACCATCCTGGCAGTGTTCTGGGTGTTGCTATACACTTTTGTAAACCTCACCACCGTGCTTTACCTTTCCTCGCTTGCACTGAGTGTGGTGCTCGGCATCAGTATGACGCAGTCCATCGTCGGGCTGGCGGTGATTGCTGTGGCTTACTCCATCTATGGTGGCCTGAAGGCAGTGGCCTGGACGGATGTGGTGCAGGTGGTGTTTCTCATTTTCGGCGGGCTCGTCACCACCTATTTGGCACTGAATGCGGTGAGCGATGGAGGCGGGGTCATTAAAGGATTGAAAGTGCTCTATGTGGAAGCGCCTGATAAGTTCGACATGATCCTGAGCAAGGACAATCC
>DAIOTP010000083.1:0-16241 GCA_036751905.1 Cryomorphaceae bacterium | reverse complement strand
GGTTTGTGACCTATATCTGGGGGCCGCTACAAACCTTTCTGGAAATCAACATCAATACCCCGGCAGCCAACGAAAAGGAAAAGACCTTGCACAACCGCATCATGTACGCCTGGAGCAAAACCCGTGACAATATGGTGCTGATCACCGGGCACACCCACCAGGCCATTTTCCCTTCCTACCACAGCTATCAACGCCTCAGGGAAGAACTTCTACAAGCGGAGCAAACAGGCTCCCACCGTGTAATCAAAGGGCTCAAAGAAAAAATAAACCGCCACCAAGGCAACTATGCCGAGCACCATACTGATGGCGAAACTTACCTGCCCAGCTACTTCAACACGGGCTGCTGCTGCTACAGTGACCGAAGCATTACCGGCATTGAAATATCTGAGGGCCACATCAGGTTGGTGCGCTGGAGTGATCCTGAGGGCGTGTCAGTGCGCGAGGTGGTTGAAGAGTTGCCATTGAGGGCTTTGGTGGACGGGATTGCACCTTTGGAAATGAACAATTTGCAATAATATTGGATGAATGGAAAAACCCATGCCCAACAAAAACCTCAACACTCCCAAAACACCCTGGGCCTACATCCGCCTCCAACACCTGATTTTTGGCGTAAACTGATATTTCCGGCGGTGGCCTTGATTACATGTTTTATTTTTCGATAAACTTCAATAAAAAAGCCCGCACTCATCGCGCGGGCCAAATCATTTCATTTCATTCCTTTATCAATGCGGCAACCTCTTCAGAATGTACCCATACGTATACGTACCCAGCGCCGCAGCGGCTATCACCACAATAAACACGAGGTAGCCGTAACCGAAGTTTACAAACATGGGGCCCGGACATGCACCGGTGAGCGCCCAACCTGTACCGAAGATGGTGCCACCAATGATGTAGCGCGGCCATTGCTTCGCTTTGTCATTGAACACGATAGGATTGCCCTTGATGTCTTTCAAATTAAACTTCTTGATGATGGCTACGCCCAGTGCGCCGATCACCACAGCGGTGCCAATGATGCCGTACATGTGGAAGGCCTGGAAGCGGAACATTTCCTGAATCCGGTACCAGGATATGGCCTCACTCTTGGCCATGACAATGCCGAAAAGTATGCCGGCGAGGATGTATTTCAATGCTTTCATGTGTCAGTATTTCTAATGGGTTTATCCTAAAATGAGGGGCAACAACACGAAGGTGGTGAACAAGCCCCCTATGAAAAATCCAATCACCGCGACCAGCGAAGGAAGCTGCATGGCCGAAAGCCCGCTGATGGCATGGCCCGAGGTGCAGCCCCCACCATAACGCGAACCAAAGCCCACAAGGAAACCACCAAGAACGAGCATAATCCATCCCGATGCCGATGTAAGTGCATCCCAACTGAATATCTCTTTCGGTTGCATGCCCTCAGGGGCCGCAAGGCCCAAAGCCGCGAGGTCATTGATAGTGGCTTCTGAAATGTCGACCGAAGTGCCATTGCTCAGCAAGGTGCCTGCCAGGATGCCTCCTATGATTGTACCAACCAAAAACAAAAGATTCCAAATTTGGTCACGCCAGTGAAAGTCAAAAAACTCGCACTGCTTTCCTCCGCCCGACATGGCACAAATAGTGCGAAAGTTGGACGAAAAGCCAAATGACTTTCCAAAAAAGATAAGGGTAAACATCACCCCGGCAATGATAATGCCTGATGTATACCAAGGCCATGGGGCTTTGATCAATTCAATTAACTCTTGCATCTTGTAATTTTACTTTCTGTTTTATTGTTGAATCAGTTCCAGTTGCCCATGCCTCCGCTAAGGCTGTAGGCTTCGAGGCCTTCAGCTTTCATTTGTTGCACGGCTGCCTTGCTGCGGTGTCCGCTGCGGCAGTACACAAAGTACACCTTGTCTTTGGGCAGTTTGCGTACCGAAGCCAAAAAATCAGAGGCCATCACGTTGATATTCTTTGACTTTGGAATGGCCCCTGATTTGTGCTCAGCGGGGCTGCGCACATCTACGATCACCGCTGTCTTGCCGGCTTCGGTTACTTTGGCTTTGAATTCAGGCCCCTTGAGCAGGTAAGCCGGCCGCTTGAATAGGAATGAAAGAAATGACATGTTTGAAATTTTGTGGGTGGGTTATAGCGCAAATTCGGGGGCGGCTGCGGCCGCCCCCGAATTTGCTTGCTCCATATTTATTTTAAAGTGCTTGGGCACACAAATTCGCTTTTGGGCACAGTGGTCTCGGCAATGGCCTTGAAGCCTCCCTGCACATCCACCACATTGTCGTAGCCTCTGGCTTTGAGTATGCTGGCCGCAATCATAGAGCGGTAGCCTCCAGCGCAATGCAGGTACTGTAGACGCTCTTTCGAAAATTCCGCCATATGGTCGTTGATGGAATCCAAAGGGATATTCTCCGCATCGACCACATGCTCAGAGAGGTATTCTGAAGGTTTGCGCACATCGATCACAAGTACCTGCTCCTTGCTGTGCCTTTCGGCAAATTGAGCTGCTGTAATGCTTTCAATGGTGTCCACATCCATCCCGGCTGCCTTCCATGCAGCAAAGCCACCTTGGAGGAAACCGATGCTGTGGTCATAACCCACGCGGGCCAGCCTTGTTACCACTTCCTCTTCACGGCCTTCGTCGGCCACAATAAGGATAGCCTGCTTGATGTCGGGAATGAGGGCACCAACCCAAGGGGCAAAGTTGCCATCGATCCCGATCGAGATGCTGTTGGGGACAAAGCCATTGGCAAAATCCTGCGCTCCACGGGTATCGAGAATCAGGGCACCAGTTTCATTGGCAGCAGCCTCAAAACCTTCGGGCGTAAGGGCTTGCATACCACGGTCGAGCACCGTATCCATGCTGTCGTACCCGGTTTTGTTCATCAGCACATTTTTCGGAAAGTAAGAAGGTGGAGCAGTAAGCCCTTCGGTGACCTCCTTCACAAATTCACCTTTGCTCATATCGGCGCGCAGGGCGTAGTTGGTGGCCTTCTCTTCTCCTATGCTTCCCACGGTTTCCTTGCGCATATTTTTGCCACAAGCGCTACCAGCGCCATGGCCGGGGTATACAATTACCTCATCGGGCAATGTCATGATCTTGTTGCGCAGGGAATCATAGAGGTGCTCAGCCAGTTGCTCCTCCGTGAGGTCGCTTTTTACCGCGAGGTCAGGCCTGCCTACATCGCCAAGGAAGAGGGTATCACCACTGAATATGGCGTGCTCCTTGCCTTGCCCATCGAGCAGCAGGTACGTGGTGCTTTCCATGGTGTGGCCCGGGGTGTGCAGCACCTTAATGCTGGCTTCACCCACCTTAAATTCCTGTCCATCCCTGGCGATAATTGCCTCAAAGCTGGGATTGGCATTGGGCCCAAATACAATGGGAGCACCTGTGGCTTTCGCCAAATCGATGTGGCCCGAAACGAAATCGGCGTGAAAATGCGTCTGAAACACATACTTAATTTTTGCACCTTCCGATTCGGCCTTTTGTATATAGGGGCCCGTTTCACGCAGTGGATCGATGATGACTGCTTCACCATTGCTCTCAATATAATATGCTGCCTGTGCAAGGCAACCTGTGTAAATCTGTTCTATTTTCATATATGCTTCAGTATGCGTTGATGCGGATGCAAAGGTCGTGACATCTCCTCGATCCATGCGTGACGCCGGTTACAATAAGGCCAAGGCGGATCTTTGACAAAAATATGGCTACATCAAGCGCTCAAGATCAACGATGGTCAGTTTATTTCGCTCCAGCGACACTGCACCCCGCTGCTCGAGCTTTTTGAGCAAGCGCGATACCACCTCTCGGGCGGTATTGAGGTCACGGGCTATTTCCTGATGTGAGGCCTGTAGTTCAGGACCCTCTGCCTCCATACGCCTTTTGAGATAAAGTGCGAGGCGCTCATCCATGCTCCGAAAGGCAATGTGGTCCAGAGTCAGGAGCAGCTCCTCAAAGCGCTCACGGTAATTGCGCAGAACAAATTCATCCCAGCTGCTGTACTTCCGCATCCATGCTACGCTGTCTTGAAAAGGAATGGCCAACAAGGTGACCTCCGACTCGGCCACTGCTGTAATTTGGCTTGCCTCACCACTCATGGCACACATCATCGAGAAGGCGCATGCACTGCCAGGCTCGAGGTAGTACATCAGGAATTCATTGCCCTGCTCATCTTCGCGGTATATTTTGATGCGACCATCCAGCAGCAACATGGTGGCCGTAATGGGCTGCCCGGCCTGCATGAGCACCTCACCGGCTTCAGCCTCTACTACCTTGCCTTTTTCCAACATTTCCTTGGTAAGCTCGCCCTCCAAATTCTGGAAACGCGCCTCCAACAAGTTTTCATTTGTTATCATAGTTCAAATATACGAAGCCACAAAGTTAAGGCCGCATTGTTGGTCAGCCCGTGGAATATATCACTTGAATATTCGTCGAAAAAAGGTACATTCGCCTCGCGAGCCGATGAATCAATAGTTACGAAAATACATTGCCTCAGATTTTTAGCGCTAAACCTTAAGCCTTACAATATTTTGCGACAGCTTGCAGTAATAGTGGATGACGACCCGATAGCCATACTCGTATGCGAAACCTTGCTCCGAAAAACAAATTATGCAGAGCAAATTGTGTCGTTCAAAGATGCCAGAGAAGGGCTTGCTTTCTTTGAAAAACGTTATGCCGAAGGGCAGGCAGCACCCGCCACACTCTTCCTTGATGTAATCATGCCCGTGATGGATGGATGGGATTTTCTCGAAGCCTACACCAAGCTGTCCATTCCCGATCCGAATCCCCACATCCTGATGCTTTCTGCTATGTTCAACCCTGTTGAAAAAGAAAAAGCCGTGTCCAATCCATTGGTACTCGATTTTATCAGCAAGCCCATCACCAAGGAAGTGTTGGACACATTGTCGACCATGTAAAACTGCTCACCGTGCACTCCCAAACTGCATCGAAATTGGAGGGGCCTGGCGGCAGAAAAATTTTTCCGCTCAGCAGGTTGGCCCTGAGCATTGGCTCACAACTGCAACATACTTTTCAAAGCGCTTACTGGATAACTGCCGAAATAAGCAAGCTCAATCTTTATCCACAAAGCGGGCATTGCTACCCTGAGCTCGTTGAAAAAAGAGAGGGGGCTATCGTTGCCCAAATGCGTGCCTTCATGGCCAACCAGCGCTATAAAGAGATGCAAGCGAATTTCGCAAAAACAACTGGAAAGCCGCTTACCGATGGACTGCAGGTACTCATCCTCTGCAAGGTATCCTTTCATCCGGTATATGGCCTTTCGCTCAATATCATAGACCTTGAGCCTGCATACACCCTGGGCGAAATGGCCAGGTTGAGGCAGGAAGCCTTGGAGCGCCTCCGCAAAGAGGGTTTGCTTGAGCGCAACAAGCAGCTCCACCTCCCGCTCTTGCTCAAGCGCCTGGCCGTCATATCGGTCGAAACCAGTAAAGGCTGGCTGGACTTCCGGGCCACGCTCGATGCGCACCCATACGGAGTTGTGGTGGATGCAGAACTTTACACCGCCTTGCTTCAGGGCGATGCAGCACTGCAGAGCATGCTGGCAGCCCTGGAGCGCATCGCCCTTTCCGGCAAGCAGTATGATGCCGTGTGCATCATACGCGGTGGCGGCGGTGAAACCGGCTTCGATTGCTATGACCAATATCCCCTTGCAGCCGCGGTGAGTGCGTACCCACTGCCAGTGCTTACAGGCATTGGCCACTCCAGCAATGTAACTGTTGTAGAAGTGTGTGCACACAAAAATCTGATTACGCCCACCGCGCTTGCCGAATTTATACTCGATGGTTTTGAGCGCTACGAGGACAGGCTACTCCAAGCAAGCCAGGCCTTGCTCAATGTCAAAAAAAACCTGATCAGGCATGAGGTGCTCCGGCTCGAGTCACGCACCATCACCATGGAAAGGGCCAGCAGCCTTTTTGTGCAAAGAAAGCAACAAGCGCTGCGCGATCAGGCCAGACAATTCGAGGGAACTGTGAAGGACAAATTGAACCTGCACAAAGCATTGGTGCACTACAAACTGCCAGCGCAACTTGCTGAAAATACGCGTCAACATCTGCGCTCAAAAAGCCATCAGGTGGTCTTGGCCCAACCCCGCCTCAACCAACATACCCGGCTTGTACTTAACAATTCCGAAAGCCGTTTAAAGCTCGCCTCCGAAACCTTGCGACTGCTCGATCCTCAACTCATATTGAAACGCGGATTCAGCATTACCACACACAAGGGCCTCGCCCTAAAAGATGCCAGCACCCTCACCGAAGGAGCCGAAATTACGACATACTACCATAAAGGACAGAGCATCAGCATTATTACCAAGACACCGAAATGAGCAAGAAACCTACATACGAAGCACAAATTGAAGAGCTCGAAGAGATCATTGCCCAAATAGAAGATGAGCAAATATCGGTTGATGAGCTGGCTGGCAAAGTAAAACGCGCTGCTGAGCTCATCCGCCAATGTAGGGCTGTGCTCCAATCTACTGCCAAAGACGTAGACGATATCCTCGGCGAACTCAACGGCTAGGTGAATGCGTAGCATATTGAGCAACATGTGGCAAGAGGCCAAAAAGCATGCAAAGTCGGGTGTGCTGCCTTACTTTTTTGGCATCATGGCGCTGCTATTCGCCTTCAACTATACCTATGATTTTGAGGACAGCACCATCGACAACATCGATCATGGCTTGCTGCGTTGGGTGGCCATGTGGCTGTGGCATGCCCTTCCTTACCTCACTGTATGCGGTTTGCTTTACGCAAAAAACCTCCAAAGATCCTGGTTTGCGCACCCGCACTTTTGGGTGTATGTGGCCATAGGGTTTGGCCTGCTTGCCCTCGACCGCAGCTTCAACTCTCGGCAACTATTTGGTAGCCTGATGCCAACAAATGCTATTGAATCTTATTTTCTCAGCAAGGTGCTCAATCAATGGATGGGCATGCTGCTCGTGGTGCTGCCCATGTTGGCATTCGCGTACATGTTTAGGACACACCACAAGGGTTGCAATGCATTTGGCATGAGCGGCATGCACTTGCCGTGGCGCATTTATGGCAGCCTTTTGCTTGTCGCGGCAGTGCTGGTGGCCATTGCAGCCAATGTGGGCGAAATGACCACCTTTTACCCCAGGTACGGACGTTCTGGTGGAGCTGCATTTGCGGAAGCGCAAGGCTGGCACCTCTCTCAAAGTGTATTGGCTTACGAGCTCAGTTATGCCGTAGGATTTATCAGCACAGAATACTTTTTTAGGGGCTTTTTGGTACTGGGCATGATGCGCTTTCTGGGAAGAGATGCCCTGCTGCCCATGGCAGCCGCCTACGCCATGCTGCACTTCGGCAAGCCTGCGCTGGAGGCATTCAGTTCCATCTTCGGAGGCTATGTATTGGGTATCCTGGCTTTGGAACACCGCAGCATCTGGGGCGGTGTACTGTTGCACGTGGGCCTTGCATGGATGATGGAG
This sequence comes from Cryomorphaceae bacterium, assembly GCA_036751905.1. GTDB lineage: Bacteria > Bacteroidota > Bacteroidia > Flavobacteriales_D > Cryomorphaceae > T3Sed10-241. The sequence goes on along the minus strand of DAIOTP010000083.1, from coordinate 8,805 downwards.
CTGGCAGGCTGGCTGGCGGGCTGATTGGCAAGGGTGACGGCTTTGGCTTACGGCACAGTGGCAATTCGTAGCTTTGCAGCAAATTTCCTAACAGCTGTAAAGCTTTTTCGCTTATGTCAAGCACTATACTCGTCATCGGGGCCGCTGGCCAAATAGGCTCCGAACTGCTCCTTGCACTCCGTCAGGTACACGGTACCGATAAGGTCATAGCCTCTGATGTACACGAGAAGGCCCATGAAGCCATTGCCGATGGGCCCTATGCCCAAGTGAATGTGCTCAATATGAAGCAACTTTCGGAAGTGGTGGTCAACAACAAATGCACTGAAGTGTATCACCTTGCAGCACTGCTTTCGGCCACAGCCGAAAAAAATCCTGCCCTTGGATGGGATTTGAACATGAACGGCTTGAGCAATGTGCTGGATCTTGCGCGTGAAGGGCACATCAAGCGCTTGTTTTGGCCGAGCAGCATAGCGGTATTTGGACCCAACACCCCCAAGCACAATACTCCACAACGTACCATCATGGAGCCCACTACGGTGTATGGCATCACCAAAGTGGCCGGTGAAAGCTGGTGCGAGTATTACCACCGCCGCTATGGCATTGATATAAGGAGCGTACGTTATCCCGGCATCATAAGCCACAAAAGTGCGCCAGGTGGCGGCACCACCGATTATGCCGTGCACATTTTTCACGAAGCCCTCAAGCATGGCCGCTACACGAGCTTTGTAAGTGAAGGGGCTGAGCTGCCCATGATGTACATGCCCGATGCAACCAAGGCCGTACTGCAGCTTATGGACGCCCCCAATGAACACATTGGCTTGCGCACCAGCTACAACATAGCAGGTTTTAGCCTCACCCCCGCTGTGTTGGCCAAAGCCATACAGAAGCACATGCCCAATTTCAGCATCAACTATGACCCCGATTACCGCGATGGCATAGCCCGCAGCTGGCCCTGTAGCCTTGATGACGCCATGGCAAGAGCGCATTGGGGCTGGAAACCCGACCATTCCATCGATACCATGGTGGCCGATATGCTGCTCCACTTGCAGCAGGCATACGTGTAGGTACTGAAACATAAAATCTCTTTTTCCGTAAAGGCGCTATAAAAAGCTTCGATCAGCCATGCTCCCCTTACGCTTCATCATGTTGGCTCTGCTGCCGAGTTTATTGGCCCTGAGCCTATCTGCTCACATTTCAACAAATACAGATACCCTCAGACACATAGCTGCCAACAAAACAGACCTGAGCGGCATGCGTCAGGGATACTGGAAATTTACAGGTGCCATGTCGTCTGACCGTGCCTACCGCAAAGAGCAACTTGTGGAAGAGGGCGGTTACGTTGACAACAAACGCCAAGGCATATGGGTAAAGTACTATCCATCTGGCACTCCAAGGAGCGAAATAAACTATGACAACAACCAGCCCCGAGGGGAATACCGCATTTTTTACGAAAGTGGAAAGCTGGAAGAAGAAGGTGATTGGCAAGGCAACCGAAATGTTGGCTCATTTAAGCGCTACCACGCCAATGGCAAACTGGCACAAGAATTTACCTTCAATGAATTTGGCAAGCGCCATGGCACCCAGAAATACTACTTCCCCAACGGTCAAGTACAAATGACGGTGGAGGTAGAAAATGGAACAGCCCATGGCAACCTAAAAACATACTACTCCAACGGAGATCCGAAATCAGAAAAACGCATCAACAACGGCCTGCTTGATGAGGCCAGTGTGCGCGAATACAAACCCAGCAACAAACTGCAGACCACCCGGTACCCTGACCCCGAATTGCCTATGGAGGAAACCCTTCCAAACTCAGTAGACCGGCCTAACCTTGCGGAATTCAAAGAAACCGGATTCAACACCCTCTACAACCGCAACCAACAAATTACTCAGGTGGGTGAATTCAAAGATGGCCGATTGTGGAACGGAAAGTGGCACCGCTACGACTCCGATGGCATATTGCGAAAAATAGAAGTATACAGAGAAGGCCGCTTTATGGGTCTCGCTCCTGTCGATGAAGCGCTCAAATAATTACATTTGCGTCACCTCATCACCGCAATACACTTCATGCCAAGTCAACTCAGAATTTACAATACCCTCACGCGACAAAAGGAACTTTTCCAACCCATTGCAGCCCCACATGTAGGCATGTATGTATGTGGACCCACCGTGTACAGTGACGTGCATTTGGGCAATGTACGCTCCTTCCTGTCTTTTGACATTGTATTTCGTTATCTGCAATTTCTTGGATACACAGTGCGCTACGTGCGCAACATTACCGATGTAGGCCACCTGGTCGATGATGCCGATGAAGGCGAAGACAAGATCGCAAAAAAAGCACGGCTCGAAGCCCTCGAGCCCATGGAAGTGGTACAGAAATACAGCAACGGCTTCCGCGATGTAATGCGCATGTTCAACATATTGCCCCCATCCATAGAGCCTTCTGCCACAGGCCATATCATCGAACAGATTGAAATGGTGAAAACCATCCTGGACAAAGGGTATGCCTATACCGCAAATGGTTCGGTGTATTTTGATGTGCGCAAATTCAGTAAAGATTACCCTTACGGGAAATTATCAGGGCGCAACATCGATGAGCTCATGGCCAATACCCGCAACCTCGATGGGCAGGATCAAAAGCGTGATGCACTCGACTTTGCCATATGGAAAAAAGCCGAAAAAGGGCACATCATGTACTGGCCCTCTCCATGGGGCAACGGTTTTCCCGGTTGGCACCTTGAATGCTCTGCAATGAGCACCAAATACCTGGGGGAGGAATTTGACATTCACGGCGGTGGAATGGACCTCAAGTTTCCACACCACGAATGCGAAATAGCCCAAAACCTTAGCTCCACCGGCAAAGCAGGACCCCGCATTTGGATGCACGGGAACATGCTCACCGTGCAGGGCCGCAAAATGGCCAAAAGCGAAGGCAATGGCTTCACGCCGGAAGAGCTCATTACAGGCAACCACAAACTGCTGGAGCAGGGTTACTCGCCGATGACGGTGCGTTTTTTCATGCTCCAATGCCATTATGCCAGCACTTTAGACTTCAGCAACGATGCCTTGCGCGCTGCTGAAAAAGGCCTCCAAAGGCTCATGGATGCTGCTCATACCATTGATTCACTCAGCGCATCAACCCAAAGCAGCCTGAAACTCGAGGAATTACGCCAAAGTTGCGAGGCTGCGATGAATGATGACTTCAATACCCCCGTGCTCATTTCGGTATTGTTCGAAGCTGTGAAAATCATCAACCAGATCAAAGGTGCACAAGCCCAAGCCAGCAAGGAAGACATTGCTGAACTGCGTTCCCTATTTGATGATTATGCCTTCAATGTGCTTGGCTTTAAACAAGAAGAAGCTGCTTCTGGAAACGACAAAGGCCTTACACCGGGCTTGATGGACTTGGTGCTCAACCTGCGCAAATCGGCCAAACTCAACAAAGATTTTGCCACTGCCGACCAAATACGGGCTGCACTGAGCACGCTCGGTATCGAAATAAAAGATACGCCTCAGGGCACCGAGTACAAGATAAACTGAGTACTGCCATGGCAGGCCAAAGGGCAATGTGTACCTTCACGCCCCAAGTTTGAACCCATGAGCAATTCTGAAAAAAATCTTTACCTTCTTGACGCGTATGCACTGATATACAGAGCGTACTACGCGTTCATCCGCACGCCCCGCATCAATTCCAAAGGGCTCAATACCTCTGCGATGTTTGGCTTTACCAATGCACTGCTCGATGTGATCAACAACCACAAGCCAACACACATTGCTGTAGCATTCGACATTTCGGGGCCCGTATTTCGAAACGATGCATACCCCCTGTACAAAGCCAATCGGGAGGAAACCCCCGACGACATCAAAATCAGCATACCCTATGTCAAAAAAATCATCGAAGCCTTCCGCATCCCAATCCTTGAAAAAGAGGGCTATGAGGCCGATGATGTGATAGGCACCATCGCCAAAAAAGCCGCTGCCGAGGGCTACAATGTTTTCATGGTAACCCCCGACAAGGACTTTGGGCAACTCGTAACCAACCGCATCAAAATTTTGAAACCAAGCAGGCAAGGCAACGGCAGCGAAATATGGGGACCGCAGGAAGTGTGTGCACGCTTTGGCATCAAGCGGCCCGAGCAGGTCATCGACATGCTGGGCATGTGGGGCGATGCGGTCGACAACATACCCGGCATACCCGGTGTAGGCGAAAAAACTGCCCAGAAGCTGCTGGAAGAATATGACAACCTCGAAAATTTGCTGGAACACGCTGATGAGCTCAAGGGCAAAATGAAAGAGAAGGTCAAAGAAAATGCAGCCCAGGCCATACTGTCAAAGCAGCTCGCTACCATCATCACCGATGCGCCGGTACCATTCGATGCAGTCGCGCTCGAACTGGAAGACCCCGACAAAGACCGCCTCCGTGAAATATTCGCTGAACTCGAATTCCGCACCCTCAGCGAACGCCTTCTCGGAGAAAAACTGCAAGGAGCCAACCCAGAAGCCGCACAAATGGACCTTTTTGGCGAAAGCCCTACGCAGAATAGCAGCGCTACAGGACAAAGCACGATGAACAGCTTTGATCCTGACAAAGTGAACTATAAGCTAATCGAAACCAAAGACAAACGGGGCACTTTCGTGAAAGAGCTTATGCGCCAAAAAGCCGTGTGTTTCGACACAGAGACCACCTCGGTCGATGCGAACAGTGCTGAACTCGTGGGCCTCTCATTCAGCTGGAAAGCTGGTGAGGCTTACTACATTCCTCTGCCTGAAAACCAGAAGGCAGCAGCATTCATCCTCAAAGACTTCGATGACTTCTTCAGCAGTACTGAAATCCTAAAAATAGGCCACAACCTCAAGTACGACATCACAGTACTGCACTGGGGCGGCGTGCAGGTGCGTGGTCCACATTTCGATACCATGCTTGCACATTACCTCATACAGCCCGACATGAAGCATGGCATGGATGAGCTGGCCGAAACTTATCTGGGCTACCGCCCTATCAGCATTGAAAGCCTTATCGGCAAAAAAGGGAAAAATCAAGGCAACATGCGCGATGTAGCCCTTGCAGAAGCTGCTCCCTACGCCTGTGAAGATGCTGACATCACCTTCAGGCTCTACGAGATATTCAAACAAAAGGTAGAAGAAGAAAAATGGCTCCAGGGTCTTTTCTACAGCCTTGAAATGCCTTTGATGCCCGTACTCGCCAAAATGGAAGCCCGCGGTGTGCGCATTGATACGGATGCTTTACAGCAAATATCAGAAGAACTCGCCGCCGAAGCACTCAAACTCGAAGCTGAAATTTATGAGGATGCTGGCCGCCAATTCAACATAGGCAGCCCCAAACAATTGGGAACCATACTCTTCGAAGAGCTGAAAATTGATGCCAAGCCGAAAAAGACCAAATCGGGACAATACTCCACCAACGAAGAAACCCTGCTGAAATATGCAGAGCACGCCATTGTAGGAAAACTGCTCGATTACAGGCAGATAACCAAACTCAAAAACACCTACGTGGACAGCCTTCCCAACCTGGTAAATCCACGCGATAGCAGGGTGCACACCACTTATATGCAGGCCGTAACAAGCACAGGACGGTTGAGCTCACAAAATCCCAACCTGCAAAACATACCCATACGCACCGAACGCGGCCGCGAAATTCGGAAAGCCTTTATTCCCACTGATGCCCAACACACCCTGCTCGCTGCCGACTATTCGCAAATTGAACTGCGCCTGATGGCCGAACTCAGCGGTGACCAAGGAATGCTCGATGCATTCAATGCGGGTGAAGACATCCATGCCAGTACAGCCGCACGTGTTTTTGGCGTAAAGCCCGAAGAGGTAAGCCGCGAAATGCGCAGCAAGGCGAAGGTCGTGAACTTCGGGATCATCTATGGCATCTCCGCGTTTGGGCTCAGCCAGCGCATCAGCGTATCCCGTTCGGAGGCTGCCGAGCTTATCGACAATTACTTCCGTCAGTACCCTGGAGTAAAGGCATATATGGACAAAAGCATCAGCATAGCACGGGAGAAGGGCTTTGTGGAGACCATCATGCAGCGCAGGCGTTATCTGCCCGATATCAACAGCCGCAACGCAACAGTCCGCGGATTTGCCGAAAGGAATGCCATCAATGCGCCCATTCAAGGCTCCGCAGCCGATATGATCAAAGTGGCAATGATACAAATCAATGAAGCCATTGATATAGCCGGCCTTCAATCCAGGATGATCCTTCAGGTGCATGATGAATTGGTCTTCGATGCCCTGCTTTCAGAGCTTGAACCGCTCAAGTTGCTTGTTGAAAAGCATATGCGCACCGCTATGCCCTCATTGCAGGTTCCTATCGTGGTAGAAATGGATACCGGTATGAACTGGCTGCAAGCCCACTGACAATTTACACTGCCGCGTAACTTTTCAACACATTTTAAGTACAATTACACAAAATACCGAAGTCGAAATGCCCCAATGGCGTATTATTCGATGAAAATCTGGTACTTAAGTGTATTAACTTGAATGCAATTATGCGCAAAATGAACAAAACGTTTGGAGTGGCTGCTTTCACAGCCTGTATACTCCTGACATCCTGTGGTGAAACACCCCGCGGCGATGACGCCATCACACAGACTGAAGGCAGCCGTGATGCACAAAATGGAATGCTGGATTCAAAAGCGAAACAAGTTAAAACCATATTCCATGCCGTACCATCACCAATGGAAATGGCCTCCATGCTCAAAAAGGCAGGAGCGCAATATGATGCCAGCCTGTTGAATGATGTAAAGAAGGTAAACGACTACAGCACATCAAAAAGCCAAGCCCTCAACTTGGGCATCTATGGAGCCAACTTGAGTTATGCCAGTGTTTTTAACCAAAATCAGGAATCCATCATTTACCTGAGTTGTGCCAAAAAACTAGCCGACAACCTGGGCGTGAGCAATGCCTTTGACGAGGATGCCATTGAGCGCATGGAAACCAACATCGACAACAGGGATTCCCTGCTCAGCATCGTTTCGGAAACGTACTACATGCTCGATGCCTACCTCAAGGAAAATGGCCGGGATCATATATCGGCCATGGTAATTGCCGCCGGATGGGTGGAAGGACTACATATCAGCACATCGGTGGCCACACAAAGCAACAATCCTTCATCTGAACTCATGGAGCGCATCGCCGATCAAAAGATATCTTTGGTGAACCTGATCGATCTGGTTGAAGCCTATAATGAAAATAACCAGATAGACGAGATCCTTGGAGACCTCCAAACACTGAGTGAACTTTTTGCCCTGGTGGTAAAGGTGGATCAAGCAGAGACTGCCACCACGCATGCTGCCGGTGGAACGCCAATGATCGGCGCCACTGTCAACAGCATTATCACTGCCGATGGTCTCGAAAAATTGCACGCAACAGTAAGCGAAATCAGAACCCGCTACATCAGCTGACAAATCACATTCCCATGAAACGAATTTTGACCCTTGGCACACTCTTCCTGCTGTTTGCAGCCCACAACGTGGGGGCACAGTGTCGCACTTTCGTAAAAAACAACTGCGGAGATGGCATGACGGGCTACATCACAAGCGAAAATTTCAGCGCTGCACGCCTTATGGCAGGCGATGAAGCCGAGCTGAAAATGACCTTTACAAAAGGCGAAGAATACCGACTGTTTATGTGCTATCAACCCATACTCGAACAGGTGGAGTTTCAGATACTCGATGCACAGAGGACTGTGTTATTTGACAACCGAAAGCACGATATGGTGGACCACTTCGACTTCCAGGTGCCAGGCACCCAAGAATTGATCATTGCAGTGAAAGCCGCTGAGAGTAAAAACAAAACACTAAATCCACAAGGATGCGTTGCCATCCTTGTGGGCAAGAAAATAAGTCCGTGATGTGTTTTTTGTGAGATAAAAAAAGGAACCCTGGGGTTCCTTTTTTTATAGAGTTTAGTGTCCTTATTGAACAACAAGCTTCTTCACGGCTACCTGCCCATTTGCCGAAAGGCGTATAAAATAAAGGCCCGGAGCTAGATGGTTTACCGAGAATGGCTGTACATGCTCGCCTGCTCCGCGTGCGGCGCTGAGGAAAGCATCCACTACGGCACCCGATACATCAATGATCTCGGCCTGAACCTGTGCTTGTGCATCAAGATAATACGACAAGGTAACTTCAGTTTGGGCCGGGTTCGGATATAACTCCATTGTGCTGTTGAACAACACACGCTCCGCATTGAGCGTATTGGGATCATATATGTTGATATCGTCGATGTAGATGTTGTTCCCGTTCATGCTCGTGAATTCAAATTTCACTTTGAAACTTTCGTTGAGAAAAATGGAAGTGATGGTCGTGATCACTACCTCCTGCCATTGCTCTTGACTGCTGGGTGTAAAGGCTCCGCTTACTGAGTTTGATACCGTTGGAAGATCAGGCATGGCTATCGTGCGGCGCAAATTCCAGGTTTCGCCACAATTGCGTGAAATCCATACCCGAAACAGGTCGTCCGTGTTGTTGTTTCGGCGGGCGTGGGCATACTTAAAACTCAGAACAGCATTGTTGCCGCTCACATTGGATAAATCGATGGTGGGCGATTCCCTCAACTCCCAGCTTCTGGTAATCTCCCCATCGGGGTCGAAGGCCGACCAGAAGTTTTCGCCGTGCAGCGTAGTAAACGATTCAAATGATTCAGAATATGGGGCTGGATTTTCACCTGGGTTGTTCACCACAATCAAATGCTCGCCTGTTACCGATTCAGTATTGCTTCCATTGCTCACGGTGAGTGTGACGTTGTACACCCCTGGCGTATTGTAAAGCACGGTAG
>DAIOTP010000082.1:0-16108 GCA_036751905.1 Cryomorphaceae bacterium | reverse complement strand
TTTTCGCCATTTGCAATGCTGCGGCAGGTAGCCCACGCCAGCGTCTCGCTGGCGTGGCTTGCTCAAGCCTCCGGCTTTTTTTATCCGCTCTGCAGCCTTTACCTTCGGTGAGATCGCTCCTTTTTCGCCATTTGCAATGCTGCGGCAGGTAGCCCACGCCAGCGTCTCGCTGGCGTCGTTTTCTCAATCCTCCGGTTTTTTTTATCCGTTCCGCCCTGCGGTATTTACCTCTTCTCCACTACTTGCAAAGCTGCAGACTCACACCTCGCGCAAACCCCCAACCGGCGGCTGTCCCATCCCTGGTCTTTTCTACCTTTGGGCCCTTACGCAGTGTTGTGAAAGTATCGGTAATCATCCCAGTGTACAATGCAGCTTCTTTCCTCGCTGAAAGCGTGGCTTCGGCGCTTGCGCAGCCAGAGCTTGCGGAGCTTTTGCTGGTCGATGATGGCTCCAGCGATGGCAGCCTGGCATTGGCCAAAAGCCTGGAGGCAGCGCACAACACCATCCGCGTATTGCAGCACCCCAACGGTGCCCACCAAGGTCCGGGTGCAAGCCGCAATTGGGGCCTTGCGCAAGCGCAAGGCCCACTCATCGCCTTCCTCGATGCCGACGATGTATACCTCCCCGGGCGCTTTGAGCAGGCCATTTCCATGCTTGAAAAATCACCCGACTGTGACGGAATCTACGAAGCCGTGGGCCTGCTCCCCACATCCATGGCGCACAACAAGCCCTCCCTCACCACCCTAACCCCGGGTATAGCTCCCCAGGAACTCTTTTTTCGGGTCAACCCAATTGGCAGGCAGGGATATTTTCACCTCAATGGGCTTACCCTGCGCAAATCGGTGCTCGAAAAAGCCGGACCCTTCCATGAACACCTGCCCCTTGCCCAGGATACCGACTGGATGCTCAGGCTCTGCGCTGCATGCATCCTTCAACCGGGAAGTTTGCAAAGCCCCGTGGCATTGCGCCGCATACACCCTGCCAACCGCAGCACCAATGAAGCGGAGCTGCGCCGCCACAAACCGCTTATGGCCCTGGCCTGCCTCCACACCGGCGCACAAATGGGTTTGAGCGTGGCGCACCTTGGCGCACTCCTACAGCTTTACCTGCGCTACCGCTGGGAGGAGCTGCACCTGTCAGGAGCCTATGGCCGCATGTACAGAAAGTGGCGCGACCTGCGCGATGGTCTGTATATCTGGTACCGGTTCCCTCAATTGCGCAGCAACGCCTATCTAACATACCACCTGCGCAGTACCTTCAAATTGCCCATACGCCAACACCTCGATTACTATGCAGCGCCCTGAGCACTTCATTTCGGTGTGCATGGCACATTACAACAAAGGCGCATTGGCGCTGGAGGCGGTGCAGTCGGTACTCGCGCAAGATTATCCTTACTTCGAACTTGTGCTGGTCGACGACGCCTCAACCGATGGCAGCGCGCAGGCCTTGCAAGCGCTCGCCGATGCCGATGAGCGCATGCACTTCATCGACCTCGGTCAACGGGTGGGCGCCGCTGCAGCCCGCAACCGCGCCCTCCACGCCAGCCGTGGCACCTGCATATTTTTCATGGACAGTGATGACCTCATGGTGCCCGGCGGCCTCTGGCGCATGGCCCGGGAGTGGCGCAGCAGCCAGCCATGCCGTTTCATTGCTTTTCCCATGGACTTTTTTCATAACCAGCCCGGCGATAGTCCCCAGCGCAGCACCGCCCATGGAGAGGGCGATGCCTTGACCCGCTTTTTCGAGCGCAGGCATCCCTGGCTATTAAGCGGCCCGCTGTGGGAACGCGATTTCTTGCTCCAGCTCGGCGGATTCACAGAAGGCTTGCTCTCACAGCAGGATTTCGACCTGCATGTGCGCGCACTCATGGAGCAACCCAAATACCGGTTTGTAAGGGGAGAGGCGGTATGCCTGTACCGCCAGGATGTGCTGAGTGAACCGCGCCAGCTGTCCCAAAGTTTGGAAGCACTGCGGCAGCGGGCCCATTTGCTGAAAAGCTACCTGCCCACACTAGCAGAACGCGGCTTGCGCACTGCCGCTATCGACAAGGCCATAGCGGATTACTTGCTTGATTTGGCGCTGATGATGCGCTGGCACAAGCATGCCCTGGGCCACACCAGTACACAGGAGGGCTTGCTGATATGGATGCAGGCATACGAACATGGGCTCGTGGATGCCCGCACATACAGCCAAGGCATGGGCTACATACGCTTTAAGCACAATATGTTGTGGAACAGATTGCCCAAATTGCAGCACTTGATCGAGCAGCGCTACCAGCGCAGGCTCAGGCGCTGAACATATCGGGACATAGATTGCGTTGTGATGGTGGTGCTTTACGCGGCTTTGCTATTTTTGCCAAAATGGAATTTTCGAAAATCTCTTCAGGTTTCTTCTTTCTCTTTGCTGACTTTGCTGCTTAGTGTTAGTTTTACACTTTATTTGAAAGCCCAATCCCGTGCCCGAAAAACCCAACATCAAGAAAATAGCGGTGTTCACCTCAGGGGGTGATGCACCAGGAATGAATGCGGCTGTGCGCGCAGTGGTGCGTACATGCATTTACTACAAAATACAGGTTTCTGGCGTTTTCCGCGGATACCAGGGCCTCATCGAAGGCGATATTGAAGAGCTCACCGCACGTTCGGTCAACCACATTCTCCAGCGGGGAGGCACCATACTGAAATCGGCGCGAAGCAAAGATTTTCGCGAAAAGGAGGGCCGCGAAAAGGCTTTTGAAAAGCTTAAAAGCCGCGGGATCGACGCGCTTGTAGCCATAGGAGGTGATGGTACCTTCACTGGGGCCTATCATTTCAACAAAGAGTTTGACTACCCCATCATCGGCATCCCGGGTACCATCGACAACGACCTCTGTGGTACAGATTACACCATAGGATTCGATACAGCACTCAATACAGTAATCGATGCGGTCGACAAAATCCGCGATACAGCAGCCTCCCACAACCGCCTATTCTTTGTGGAAGTGATGGGCCGCGATGCCGGCTTCATAGCAGCGCACGCAGGCCTGGCTTCAGGAGCACTTGCCATCATGATCCCTGAACGGGAAATGACCATCGACGAGCTGCTCGAGCGCCTCAACGAAGCCCGACGCCAAAACAAATCCTCCAGCATCGTGATCGTAGCCGAAGGAGGCAAAAGTGGCGATGCCACCGAAATAGCCCAGCAGGTGCAGGAGCGCATGCCGTACTATGACACCAAAGTGACCATACTTGGGCACATACAGCGTGGCGGCAGCCCCAGTTGTTTCGACCGCAACCTGGCAAGCCGCCTCGGTGTGGCCGCTGTGGAGCACCTGCTCGAAGGCCGACGCGACTGCATGGTGGGCATGGTACACGGACAGGTGGTACTCACCCCTTTCGAAATAGCCATCAGCGATAAATTACAGCTCGACCCTGAGGTGATCCGCATCAGTGATATCCTTTCCATTTAAACGAAACTCAATTCCAAACTATGCTACTTATTGCAGACAGCGGTTCTACCAAATGCGATTGGCGCTTGGTAGCCGAAGACAAAAGTTTTCAGGACTTTGAGACCATAGGGATCAATCCCTATTTTCACAATGAGTCCATTATTGAGGATGAACTCAGCAACAATGAAGGCCTGATGGCATATGCCAACAGGGTGAGGGCTGTGTTCTTTTACGGAGCGGGTTGTTCATCCACCGAGCTCAAGCGCATTGTAGACCGCGGCCTTGGCAATGTTTTCACAAATGCCCAGATATATGTGGACCATGACCTGGTTGCAGCCGCATTTGCCGTATACCAGGATGAGCCTTGCGTGGCATGCATATTGGGTACGGGAAGCAATTCATGCCACTTCGATGGCGACATTGTACGCGAGGAGGTGCCTGCGCTGGCTTTCATACTCGGTGATGAAGGCAGCGGGGCCTATTTCGGCAAAAGAATGCTCACCGATTTCCTCTACAAGCGCCTTCCGGAAACCATGCACGAGGCGCTGGTCAATGAATTTGGCCTCAACAAAGACGTGATCATGGATCGGGTGTATATGAAGCCCCACGCCAATGTGTACCTCGCGAGCTTTATGAAATTCATCACCCGCTTTAAGCATGAGCCCTATGTGCGCGATATGATCCGCAAAGGGCTAGCACTGTTTGTCGACAACCATGTGCTCTGCTTCAGGGATGCCCGAACCATTCAAACGCATTTTGTGGGTTCTGTGGCCCATTTTCATGAAGATATACTGAGGGAAGTAGGACAGGAGCGGGGCATCAACATCGGGCAAATTGTGCACAAACCCATCGAAGGCCTCTACGAATACCACATCAAGCACTATTTCAAAAAAATCCCATTTTAAATATGCCTATGGCCGATATCAAAGCCTGTTTGTTCGACCTTGATGGGGTCATCGTCGATACCGCCATCTACCATTATTATGCCTGGAGCCGCCTCTGCAAGGGGTTTGGATACGAACTCAGCGAAGAAGAAAATGAACAACTCAAAGGCATCAGCAGGGCCGAGTCGCTCAACATCCTGCTACGCAAGGGCGGTGTAGAAGCCACCGAAGCCCAAAAGCAGGACATGATGGCCCTCAAAAACGGCTGGTACCTCGAATATGTGAATGCCATGAAGCCCGATGAAATACTTCCCGGAGTGGTTCACTTTCTTGATCTGCTCAAAGAGAGCAGCCGCAAAATAGGCTTGGGCTCTGCCAGCAAAAATGCCATGCACATCATTGAAAAGATAGGCTTGCTGCCTTACTTCGATGTGGTGATCGATGGCACCAAAGTGACCCGCGGCAAGCCCGATCCACAAACCTTCAGCCTCGGTGCCGAGGCCGTAGGAGTGCATCCTGAGCGGTGTGTGGTATTCGAAGATGCCCAGGCAGGCATCGATGCAGCCTTGGCCGGAGGCATGTATGCCATCGGGGTGGGCAAGCCCGAAGTGCTTGGCCACGCTCATATGGTAATTCCCGGTTTTGCTGACATCGGTCTCGATATCCTCGATGCCTTGTGAACATATTGTGTAATTTCAGCGCCCGCCTCGAGGGCGATTTTTTTGACACCAAATCTTTTTAAAGAATACAGCTTACAAACCATGAACAAGTACTACAAAGAAGACCCCTGGAGCATTATCGAAGAAGGATTTCACCCTGACATGCAGGAGTCGTCGGAAAGCATATTCAGTCTGGGCAATGGCCGCATGGGCCAAAGGGCCAATTTCGAAGAAGGCTACACCGGCGATACCCTTCAGGGCAATTACGTGGCGGGGGTGTACTACCCCGACAAAACACGCGTAGGCTGGTGGAAAAATGGCTACCCCGAGTACTTCGCGAAAGTGCTCAACGCTGCCAACTGGATAGGCCTGTGCCCTGTGCTGGACGATGAACCCCTCGACCTCGCTACTGCAAAAGTGAGTGAATTTCGCCGTGAGCTCAACATGCGCGAAGGATACCTGCACCGCAGCTTTGTGGCCCAATTGCCCAAGGGCCACAAAATTCAAGTCGATGCCCGGCGCTTCCTCAGCATGGTCGATGATGAGGCCGCTGCCATACGCTACAGCGTAAAATCCCTGAACTATACCGGCAAAATCAAGTTTCGCGTATACATCGACGGCGATATCATCAACCAGGACAGCAACTACGAAGAAAAATTCTGGGAAGAAGTCGCTAAAAAGCAGGAGAACGATGAGGCCTACCTCACCCTCCGCACCAAAAAACTCGACTTCCACGTGTGCACCGCGCAGAAAATTGTGGTCACCAAAAATGGTGAGCCCCACACTTTCGACAGCAACCGCATAGAGCGACGCAAATTTGTGGAAAACCTCGTAACCGTAAGTGTGGAGCCACACGATGAGGTGGTGGTGTACAAGTACGCCTGCAATATCAGCTCTGAGAACCATGCCAAAGACAAGCTCACGGACCGGGCCAGCGAAGTGATTCGCGGCGCTTCAGCCAAAGGATTCGAGCACATGCTCGCCGAGCAAAAAGAGGCCTGGTCCAAGCGCTGGCAAATGAATGATATTGTGATCGAAGGCGATGTGGCTGCACAGCAGGGCATCCGCTTCAACATCTTCCAGCTCAACCAAACCTACACCGGCGAGGATCCCCGCCTCAACATCGGCCCCAAAGGCTTCACCGGCGAGAAGTACGGCGGAAGCACTTACTGGGATACGGAAGCTTACTGCCTTCCCTTCTACATGCTCACTGCAGGGCAGGAGGTAGCGCGTAACTTGCTTACCTACCGCTACAAGCATTTGCAGAAAGCGATTGAAAATGCCGCCAAACTCGGCTTCAGTGATGGTGCCGCCCTCTACCCCATGGTGACCATGAACGGGGAAGAATGCCACAACGAGTGGGAAATCACTTTTGAGGAAATACACCGCAACGGCGCCATCGCCTATGCCATATACAACTATATACGCCACACCGGCGATGCCGACTACCTCAAAGATGGCGGTCTCGAAGTGCTGCTCGGAATCAGCCGTTTCTGGAGCCAACGCATCACCTGGAGTGAGGCCAAAAGCGCCTATGTCATGCTCGGTGTAACCGGCCCCAACGAGTACGAAAACAACATCAACAACAACTGGTACACCAATTACATAGCCCGCTGGTGCATGCAGTACACCCTCGAGTGCATTGCTCAAATGCGCGGAGACGCCAGCTTCTGGAATGGCTTTACGGCAAAAACCGCATTTCACGAAAGCGAGGAAACCCAGCGCTGGAACGACATCATTGAGAAAATTCACCAACCCCGCCTCGAAGGCACACGCGTGTACCTGCAGCAGGATGGCTTTATGGACAAGGAGCAGCGCAGTGCCGCCGACCTCGACCCGGCTGAGCGCCCCATCAACCAGCACTGGTCCTGGGACCGCATACTCCGATCCATCTTCATCAAGCAGGCCGATGTACTTCAGGGCATGTACTTCTTTGATGATCATTTCGATGAAGCCACCATCCGCGAGAACTTCGACTTCTATGAACCCAAAACGGTGCACGAGAGCTCCCTCTCACCTTGCGTGCACGCGGTACTCGCCGCCCAGCTCGGTATGGAGGAGAAAGCCCTCGAAATGTACCTCCGCACTGCCCGCCTCGACCTCGACGACTACAACCACGAAGCCGATGAAGGGCTCCACATCACCTCAATGGCGGGCACCTGGGTGGCTGTGGTGGAAGGTTTTGGCGGAAAACGCGTGGTCGACGGCAAGCTCAGCCTTACACCTATGCTCCCCGAGCGCTGGGATGCTTACCGCTTTAATATGGTATACCGCAAGGTAATAATCAGCGTGGAGGTCAACAAGCGCGAGGTGGTCGTGACTTCGCGCTCAGAAGGCAGCCTCGACCTCTTGATTTATGGCAAAGAGCATCACCTCGGGGCCATGCAAACCATCAAAGCGCCACGGGCATGAAATCTTTGCGTCACATTGGCCTGTTGCTGATCGCCCTCACGCTGTACGCTTGTGGAGAGGCGGATCAGAGCACGGCACCGCACATCACCCATGGTGATGGCATTGCAGGCCTTGCCATGCCCTTGCAGCTTGACTACAGCGACACGCGCATTTACTTGGGTGATTTTGTAGAATTTCCCGAAAAGGTAGACAGTATTTACTTTACAGATGCCCTTGATTACAGCCATTTGAGCGACAGCGGTATCGTCATTGTACATGCATGGGAAGGGGTAGGGCATGCAGCAGCCATGGGCTTGCTGTACGATGGAGGCCGCTACCACGTGCCTGTGTTTCGCAACAGCAGCCAGTCCTACCTCTTCAGCTACGAGGGCAGTGCCAATGCCCGCGAAGTAGCCCTCAAAGGCAACTTCAATGGCTGGAACCACAAAGCCAATCCATTGCGACGCGATGATGATGCCTGGATTACAGAGCTTGTATTGCCTCCCGGACTCTATGAATACAGAATTGTTGAGGACGGCCGCGAAATGATAGACCGAAGCAACCCCAACAAGAAAGACAACGGGCAGGGTGGTTTCAACTCTACCTTTGTGGTAGGCAGCACCGATGCAGCCCCATTCATCAGCACCTACGGCCTCAGCGGCGATAGCATCGTGCTGTACTACCCGGAACAGATGCGTGCACCCCTCATTTTTTGGGAAAACCACCTGCTCGACAGTACCCATTACAAGCGCCGTAGCGACCGCCTGGCTTTGGCACTTCCCGCCGCTGCCGCCGATCTGGACCGAAGCCACCTGCGCGTATACGGTTGTGATGAGGAGCGCCGAAGCAATGATGTGCTGGTACCCCTCAAAAAGGGCAAGCCGGTGATGAACACCGATGACCTGCGCCGTGACGACAAGCACACCTACGCCATGTACTTTATGATGGTGGACCGCTTTGTGAATGGCGACACCACCAACGATGAGCAGGTGCAGGACCCGGAAATTCTGCCACCTGCCAATTACTACGGCGGTGACCTGGCTGGTGTTTTACAAAAAATCGAGGAAGGCTACTTCAGTAACCTGGGCACCAACACCATTTGGCTCTCGCCCATCACCCAAAATCCGCTGGGTGCCTATGGCCTCTGGGACAAAGGCGGCGTGCGCAGCAAGTTCAGCGGTTACCACGGCTATTGGCCCATCAGCAGCAGCAAGGTTGACCACCGCTTCGGCGATGAAAGGGTGCTCAAGGAGCTCATCCGTGCAGCGCACAGCAGCAATGCCAACGTGATACTCGACTATGTGGCCAACCATGTGCACCAGGAACACCCCGTGTATGCCGCCCATCCGGAGTGGGCTACTGCCCTATACTTGCCCGATGGTCGCCTCAATACCGAATTGTGGGATGAGCAGCGCCTCACCACCTGGTTCGACACCTTTATGCCCACTCTCGATCTGGAGAACCCAGAAGTGGTGGCCGCCATGACTGACTCGGCCCTCTTCTGGTTCGAAAATTACCCCATTGATGGTTTTCGTCACGATGCCACCAAGCACATTGACCTTGGTTTTTGGCGGGAGCTTACGCGAAAATTGAAATACAGGGTCGCAGTACCTGAGCAGCGGGCCATATACCAAATCGGCGAGACCTATGGCAACCCACAACTCATAGGCAGCTACATAGGCAGCGGCCTGCTCGATGCGCAGTTCGACTTCAACCTCTATGACGCGGCGGTGGCGGCTTTCGCCAAAAAAGAGAGCAGCATGCGCGAGCTTGACCGTGTAATTCAGGAAAGCCTCAACGCCTACGGAGCCCACCACCTCATGGGCAACATCAGCGGCAACCAGGACCGTGCGCGCTTCATCTCCTATGCCGATGGCAGTGTCGATTTTGCAGAAGATGCAAAACTCGCCGGCTGGACACGCGAAATCGAAATCAAAGATGAGGTGGGCTATGACCGCCTTGCCTTGCTCCATGCACTCAACTTCACCCTGCCTGGAGTTCCAGTAATTTACTACGGTGATGAAATTGGAATGCCGGGTGCAAATGATCCCGACAACCGCCGAATGATGCGCTTCGGCGATTCTTTGAACCAGCGTGAAGCGGAGCTGTTGGCTACCGTGACCGCGCTTACCCAGTTGCGCAACCACAGCATGCCCTTGCTCTTCGGCGACCTGCAAGTGCTCCACATTGACGATGACAGCTACGCCTACGCCCGAAGTTATCTCGGGCAAATAGCCGTGGTTGTTTTCAACAAAAGTGAACAGGAGAAAAGCATCAGCATCGATTTGCCTAAGCACCTCGGCACCGATAAACTCCGCAGCCACTTCGGTAGCATGGTTACCCGCAACAATAATGCGCGCATTGAGCTTACATTAACTCCTTACGCTTTCGAAATCCTCACCCAATAAACCGAAATGATGAAATCAATGAATATTTTCCGCAGCTTTTGGCCCCTGATGATGGGCCTGTTCCTTTTGGCTGCTTGCAGCAACCCGCAGCCGGCTGACAAATTTGAAGATCCCGATGCCCTGGAAGCCCTGCCCGATGGTCTTTATACCCCTGACTGGGTGAAGAGCGCCACCATATACGAGGCCAATGTGCGGCAGCATACCGAGAAGGGCGATTTCCGCGCCCTGCGTTCCGACCTGCAGCGCATCAGTGATATGGGAATCAATGTGCTCTGGCTCATGCCCATTCATCCCATTGGTGAACTCAACCGCAAAGGGGGCAAAGGCAGTTACTACTCCGTACGCGACTACAAGGGCCTCAATCCTGAATTCGGTGATGTGGATGATTTCAGAACGCTCGTGCAGGAAGCACACCGTCAGGATATGTACGTGATCATCGACTGGGTGGCCAACCACACTTCTTTTGACCATGTATGGACCAAGGACCACATGGATTGGTACAACCTCACGGAGGATGGCAAGCTCCAAATGCCCGAAGGCACCGACTGGAGCGATGTAGCCGACCTCAATTATGACAACGCCGATATGCGTGCCGCGATGATTGATGCCATGGCCTACTGGGTGCGCGAGTTCGATATCGACGGCTTTCGATGTGATGTAGCAAGCTATGTGCCCACCGATTTCTGGAACACTGCCGTAGATACCCTGCGCAGCATCAAGCGCGACATCTTTATGCTCGCCGAAGCCGAGACACCGGAGCTGCACGAAAAAGCTTTCAACGCCGGGTATGCCTGGGAATGGCTGCACATCATCAACGGTATAGCCAAAGGCGAGAAAACCCTCAATGACATCGACACATACATGAACCGCGCACCGGCCGCCATGCCCGATGGTGCTTTTAAAATGTACTTCACTACCAACCACGATGAGAACTCATGGAATGGCACGGTGTTCGAACGCTTCGGCGATGGGCACCTTGCTTTCGCGGCGCTCACCTTTACCATCGATGGTATGCCCTTGGTGTACAGTGGTCAGGAAGCCGGCCTCAACAAGGCCCTTGCCTTCTTCGAGAAAGACCAGGTGGAATGGGGTGATTACAAATACGAGGACTTTTACAGCAAATTGCTCTTGCTGAACCGCACCAATCAGGCCCTGTGGAATGGACCACACGGCGGAAGCTTCAAGCGCCTGAATACAACTGCCGACGACAAGGTCTATGCCTTTCACCGCAGCACCGATGCCTTCGGAATAGTCACCGTCGTGAATTTGACAAATGAAGCAGTGAAATTTACTTTCGAGAATGAGCTGCCCGAAGGCATGTTCCGCTGTGCATTTCACGAAGACATGAGCCTCTCAGAATGGGAAGGGGCTGAGGTTGAAATGGCTGCTTTTGAGTACCACGTATTTCACAAAAAATGATCTTCGCCCTTATAGCCCACGACGGAAAGAAGGCCGAGATGGTGCAATTTCTGATGAAGCACATCGACTTTTTGCGGCGTGCTGACGTGCAGCTCGTGGCCACCGGGACCACCGGCAGCCATGTGGAAAAGGCTGGATTGAAGGTAAAAAAAGTGGCTTCGGGTCCGCGTGGTGGCGATGCACAAATCGCTGCCATGGTCACCGAGGGAAAGGTAGCTTGTGTGATGTTCTTTCGCGATCCCCTTGACCGCCACCCCCATGAGCCAGATATTGCCATGCTCATGCGGCTATGTGATGTGCATAATGTACCTTTGGCTACCAACCCTGCCACTGCGCAGATGATCGTCATCGGATTCGAACAAACTACTAAAATCAACCAGTTATGAGTCAAAAATTTCGCGCAGGCGTACTTCACGGACAAGAAGTCACAGACCTGTTCAACTACGCCAAGGAAAATCAGTTTGCCCTGCCGGCTGTCAACGTCATTGGCACCAACACAGTCAACGCGGTGATTGAAGCCGCTCGTGCGGTCAACTCGCCCGTGATCATTCAGTTTTCAAACGGTGGCGCACAGTTTTTTGCCGGAAAGGGCTTGGGCGGTGATGGCCAAAAAAGCCAGATAGCTGGCGGCATCAGTGGAGCCCTGCACGTGCACGAGATGGCCAAAGCCTATGGCGTGCCTGTAATTCTTCACACCGACCACTGTGCCAAAAAGCTACTCCCATGGATTGACGGCCTGCTCGATGCAGGTGAGGAATATTTCAAGCGCAATGGACAACCCCTTTACAGCTCACACATGCTCGACTTGAGCGAAGAACCCATTGAGGAAAACATCGAAACATGCGCACGTTACTTTGAGCGCATGAACAAGATGGGCATGACCATCGAAATAGAACTCGGCGTAACCGGTGGCGAGGAGGATGGCGTGGACAACTCCGATGTGGATAGTTCTAAACTGTATACCCAACCCTCTGAGGTGGCCTATGCTTATGAAGCGCTTCGGAAAATTTCGCCCAATTTCACCGTCGCAGCTGCATTTGGCAACGTACACGGCGTGTACAAGCCGGGTAACGTAAGCCTTCAGCCGGTAATCCTGAAAAATTCTCAAGACTACATTGAGAAGAAATACGGTACAGGCAAGAAGCCGGTAAACTTCGTGTTTCACGGAGGTTCAGGATCTTCGCAGGAAGAAATCCGGGAGGCATTGGGTTACGGCGCCATCAAAATGAACATCGACACCGACCTGCAGTGGGCGTTCTGGGATGGCATACGTCACTATTACAAGGACAAAGAGGGTTACCTGCAAGGCCAAATTGGAAGCCCAGACGGCTATGACAGCCCCAACAAAAAGTATTATGACCCACGCGTGTGGTTGCGCAAAGGTGAGGAAAGCTTCATCACACGATTGAAGGAAGCTTTCGATGACCTGAACTGCATCAACCGCAACGCCTAAAGCCCACCGGCATGCTACCACGCATTGATTTTACCAGCACAGGCGCCCACAAGCGCCTGTTGGCACATGCAGCCCGCATGGAGCGCGTCCACATGCGCGACCTTTTTGCCGAAGATCCTGAGCGCTTCAATCAATTCACAAAGTGCTTTGAAAATATTTTGCTCGACTACAGCAAGAACCGCATTGACGAAGCTATCGTGAACGACCTCATAGCCATGGCTGAGGAGTGTAAGCTGAGCGAGGCCATAGAAGCCATGTACACTGGCCAGCACATCAACGAAACCGAGGACAGGGCCGTGATGCACACTGCCCTTCGCCAGCAGGGTGAGGAGCCGGTGATCATTGACGGGGTGGATGTGATGCCCGAAGTACGAAAAGTGCTTTCGCAAATGAAGCGCTTCTCGGATGCGGTAATCAGTGGCGCATGGAAGGGCCAAAGCGGTAAGCCCATGGCCCATGTGGTCAATATCGGGATCGGGGGTTCTGACCTCGGTCCTGTTATGGTTACAGAAGCCCTAAAATCTTATGCCAACCATCTCCAAATCCACTTTGTGAGCAATGTGGATGGTACCCATATCGCCGAGACATTTAAGAAAATTGACCCCGAAACAACGCTCTTTATCATTGCAAGCAAGACTTTCACCACACAGGAAACCATGACCAATGCCCAATCTGCGCGGGAATGGTTTCTGTCCAATGGTGGTTCGGAGCAAGCAATTGCCAGGCATTTTGTAGCCTTGAGCACCAATGCTGAGGCGGTAGCGGCTTTTGGTATCGATACCGCCAACATGTTTCGCTTTTGGGATTGGGTAGGAGGGAGGTACAGCTTGTGGAGCGCTATTGGACTGCCCATATGCCTGGCAGTGGGCTACAACCGCTTTGAGGAACTGCTCCAAGGGGCGCACAGCATGGATATGCATTTCCGTCAGCTTGGCGCCAAAAGCATGCCCGGCATACTCGCCATGCTGGGCGTGTGGTATGCCAATTACATGGGTGCTGAAAGCCACGCCATACTGCCCTATGACCAGTACATGCACCGCTTCGCTGCCTATTTCCAGCAGGGCGATATGGAGAGCAATGGCAAGCGCAGCACGCGTGAAGGCAAAGAAGTGACTTATCAAACCGGGCCAATCATATGGGGAGAACCCGGCACCAACGGGCAGCACGCCTTCTATCAGCTCATTCACCAAGGCACCCGGTTGATTCCCTGTGATTTTATTGCGCCCGCCATCAGCCACAATCCCATAGGCGACCACCATGTGAAGTTGATGGCCAACTTCTTTGCGCAAACCGAAGCCTTGATGAAAGGCAAAACTGCCGATGAGGTGCGCAGCGAAATGGAAGCCTCAGGAATAGATGGTGACAGGATTGCCCATTTGCTTCCGCATAAGGTTTTTCCAGGCAACAGGCCCAGCAACAGCATACTCGTCAAGCAAGTCGACCCGCATACCCTGGGCAGTCTGATCGCCATGTACGAGCACAAAATTTTTGTGCAAGGAGTCATCTGGAATGTATTCTCTTTTGACCAGTGGGGAGTGGAGTTGGGCAAGGTTTTGGCAAAGGCTGTGCTCGCCGAACTTGATGGTGAGACACTCATTGATACGCACGATGCAAGCACCAATGGGCTCATCAATGCGTTCAAGGCGATGCGAAAATAAATGGCCAGCATGTAACCCACGCGAGGGAAAAGCGTATTCAGGTCAGCGAATTTTGCCGACAAGGCAAGCGAAACAAAACCTGAATACATGAAAAAACTAATACTCCCACTTATTGCAGTGGTCTGCGCAACAGGCCTAAAGGCCCAGGTGTACAATGGTAATTTTGACCATTGGCAGCAAATGGATTTGTTTGATCACCCGGTGATGGAAGCCGAGGTGAGCAGTTCCAATTTTGAAACCTTCGTACAAGCAGGATTCTCAAATGTAACCGCGGTGGATGGCCCTACAGGCATGGCATTGCGGTTGGAAAGTGTAGCCGCTGGCGAACAGGTATTTCCAGCCTTCTTCCTCACTGGCGAGGCGCCCAATGGTGAAGGCGAAGAAATTATTTTCAACGGAGGATTTGCCATACATGATGCCAATGTAACTGGCATCAAACTTGATTTAAGACATGGCTTTGCCTCCGGTTCAGAAGGCCTCCTTATTGTTCAATTCAAGAAGAATGGGGTGCCCGTGGGCGAAGGCAACATGGGACCGGGAACCATGATCATCACACTCGAAGGCAATGCAGATTGGCATGAAAAAGTAGTAGAATTTGAAGGTGGTTTTGACATCAAGCCCGATGCCTGCGTAGTAGGAGTTACCACCGCCAATCTATTGGCTGACGACGGTCAATTTCCTGCCGGTTCATGGGTGGAGATCGACAACCTTCAGTTGCTCAACAGCAACCAGCCCGTTGTAGGTGGTGATTTCGAAAGTTGGGATGCCGAAGATCCCATTTTTACCCCGGAAGGAATACTTGTGGATGTAAATCCTATGCACCCCACATATGAACGGACTGTAGATGCGGTGAACGGCATGTTTGCACTCAAATTGACCACGCAAACTTACGGTGATGGGCAATACAATGCCGGTAGGGCTGTATTTGCTGAAGGTGATTTTTACAATCCTACCCCATCTATAGCACTGCATCAAAATGATACTGAACTTTCATTCGCTTACAAATATGCGCCTGTTGGCAATGATTTAGGCAGTGTTCAGGTAGCTTTCTTCAACGAAATCGATGGCAACTGGCAGCCTGTTCATATCAAGCAAATTGATTTGGAAGCTGCGGAAGACTTCACCTGGCATACCTACGCTTTCAGGCAGGAACTCGACAATATGAGCCTTCAGGCCAGCCATGTGGTAATTACTTTTGAGTCGAGTAAATGGAATGAAGTGCCCACAGCAGGCAACGGAAGTACGCTCATCGTAGATGATGTGGCTCTGGATGGCACACTCCGCGTAGGTGTGGCTACCTTGAACAATGCCCGCGTTACTGCTTCTCCAAACCCAACACAAGCCCGGGTAACGTTCAGCTTCAATTTGCCCAGAACAGGTTATTACCGCATACTGGACAGCAAAGGAAAACAAATCGCGATCCGCGAATTCCAGAGTTCATGGGACGTATCCCACGATTTACAAAATTTAAAAAGCGGGATGTACCTGTTCCGTTTTGTACACACCGGCGGTGTGGACGCAGTGAGGGTAATCAAGCTTTAACCCTCCAAAACAATCTTGAAACAGTAAAGCTATTTGCCCGCTAGGCAAAAGCAAAAAAGTAGAGGGGGCCGCGCTGAAAGCGCGGCCCCCTTCTTTTTATCTTTCCGTGACATATAGTGTCAGTTTTACACGAATGGTTTTTTTTATATCTTGCCGCGCTCAAAAAAGGGCTTGGTGTAGAAGTACTACAGATGGCCTCATTTGTGATTTAATGAAAACCACCATGCAAAAACCGAGGCTCTCTTATTGGCAAATCTGGAATGTAAGTTT
>DAIOTP010000081.1:1761-16407 GCA_036751905.1 Cryomorphaceae bacterium | reverse complement strand
CCTTCTCCACAGTATGGGCGGCAGTGAGGCTACCATTGCAGCCGTGGTGGCCATTGTGGTCGAAACATCGTACAAAGGAGCGGGTGAAGCCACACCCGTAAGCAGCATGGAATCAGCGGCGGTGCAGGATGCCGATCGTTTGGATGCCATGGGAGCCATCGGCATCGCGCGGGCTTTCGCATATGGTGGGAGCAAGGGGAGGCCGCTCTATTCCCCTGAACAAGCGCCCGAAATGCATGCCTCATTTGATCGCTATGCCCGAAGTGAAGGCCACACGATCAACCATTTTTACGAAAAGTTGCTCTTGCTGAAGGACCGCATGCAAACAGATACTGGCAGGTTATTGGCCGCTGAGCGTCATTTGTTTATGGAGCAGTATTTGAAGCAGTTTTACAAGGAGTGGAATTGGAGCTAGCAGACTGCAAACTCGGCCGTCACTTCTGCTTTGCGCCGGTTGAGTTCATCGGCTGAGCCCGGGGTGTAGAACTGGTGGTGGGCGAGGAAATTCTGCTGAATGGAAAACCAACGCTCGGCACTCAAAGGGCCGTGCAGCCATTCAAGCTCTTGCCTGAGCAAACCGGCTTGCCTGTAGTAATCATCGGTGCTGAGGTAGTATAGATCAGCATCTTTTATGATCATTTCCAGCAGGTTATTGGGGGGTACAGTGGGTCGCGTGGCCATGATGATTTCCTGTATTGTGGCAATGTCAGCAGCTGCTAAGCCTGTACCGCGTGCCTTTTCGGCAAAAAAGGCAGCGCCCAGATGTTCGTGGTTTTCGTGGTGGATGGTAAACCCAATGTCGTGGTATACAGCGGCGGTATGCAGCATGTCCACCTCATGGGCCGTGAGTGTGAGTGTAGCGCACAATTGCAAGACGCGGTATTCTACCTCTCTGGTATGTTCTACACAGTGGTAGGTGAAGCGCTTGTCGAGCTTATTGTTCAAACTTTGCCAGGCAGTGTTGCGCAGAGCGAAAAGCAGAGATTCTTGTGGAGCATTATCCATCATACAAATTTCGATGATATACGTGGGCGGTGCAAGAATAGATGTTGCAAAATTTAATAACGTTGTTGCAGGATATCCGAAGGTCTTCTTCCAAAAAAGCGGCAGAAACTGCTGCTGAAATAACTTGTGCTTGAAAAGCCAGACCATTGCGCCACTTCGGAAATGTTCATAATGCCTGCCTCAAGCGCTTCGTACGCTCTTGACAATCTGTAGTTCCTGATGTAACCGGAAGCATTTATCGATTTGAGCTTTTTGAGCTTGCGGTGCAGTTGGCTCCGGTCCATGAATACGGCTTGAGCCAAGTCAGTAGGTCCGAAATCACTGCGGCCCAAATTGGCTTCAATAGCCGCATTGACCCGGTCCATGAATTGCTCATTTTTAGACTTTAACTTGATGCGATTTTCTGCCATTTGACCCTTTCTGAGTGCTTTGAAGCGCAGCAGATAATTGTTGATGGCTTCCCGCACCTCTTGGGCATCGCGTTGCGCATTGTACTGTTGGTCAATACCGGTTGGGGCATCTTCACCCCACCAGAGCACAGCCATATGGCTGTGGCCTTTGTTCTGCCTTAAGCTATACACCAGCTGTTTGGCATCTATTTGGTTGTACTGCCCTTCGTAGATGAACATGGCGATGGGACCAAAGTGCAAGCACCGCGCCAATGCGGTGGTTACATCACGGCTGTATACCAATCTATAGCCATTGCCAATGAGCTGCGATACAAATGCATCGTGGCAATCCTCACACAATACGATGATGTACTCTTCGGCTGTGCCGTTGTCAGTAGGGTTCAACTGTCCGAAGAGTGAATGCTGAAGGGTATCGGTTGCGGCCCGAAGCGTTGGCTCGGGTCCCGGCACTTTTCGACGTCTTTTAAAAGGCAGGCTTTCCAGTGTGTCGGCGTGGGGCCAGCTCAGCTCAAAGCGGGTATACACCTGGGTGATGCTGCTCACCTTCAGTTCACCACCAATGCTTTCGGCGTAGGTTTTGGCAAGAAAGAGACCCAAACTTACACTTTGGAAATGGCGCATGTGCAAATCGTCGCCTGCATAATTGGGATCAAAGATGTGGGGGAGCTTCTCCTCGCGAATTCCTATCCCATTGTCCTGTACACTGAGCAACCACTGCCTGTGGATGGGGTCAAAACGCAGTGCGATGTTGATTTTGCCCTGCTTTGCAGCGCAAAACTCTACTGCATTGACGAGCAAGGTTTCAAGGACTTTGGCAATCCGCTCAAAGGCAAAAAAACCGGTTGGGCCTTGCTTTATTTCATCGGTGAGTACAATGCCGGCATGTATACAGTAGCTGCGGTAAGGCTCCAGCATGCTGTAAAGAAAAGTGGCAAAATCGCCTTCGGCAACGGCGATATGGTATTGCTGTTCGCGCTCATTGATGAGTATGCTCAGGTTTTCCATCAGGTCTCTGAAGCGTTTTACCTGCCTGCGCGCCACCTCCAACCTTGTGAGTCCGGTATCGCTTACCACTTCAGTGCTGAGGCCCAGTAAGCTCTTGTTGAGTGTATCGAGCGAATGGTCAAGCTCTTCCCGAATGGTGATGCTCCATTGATTGATATTGAAATTCGTTTTTTTAAGTGCCATCGATGCAAAAATGTAAAAAAAGCACCGAAACAAAGGTTCATTGGGTTCGAAATGAGTAACAGTGACGTGTCAACAGCCACCTCATGCCGCCACGCAATGGGAGTGCTGTGCGATGAATGCAGCAGGCATTCACGTACTTCTCTGTAGGTTGCACCGCTTAGGATGCGACAATTTTGTTGGCCACCAAAGCATTTTGTCTATATATTTGGACCATGTGTAGATTCAAAAGGCCGGATGGTAGAAAACTGTGGGTATTGTCCCTTTTGCTGGTCACTTGCAGTTTCCTTCAAGCCCAGGACTACGATGACGACATTGCTGACCTGGTACGGACCGACAGCATGCTTCAACATAATCCAATCGACACCAATGCATTATGGAAATGCTCTCAATACTTGAGCAGGCTGGCATTTCTTGAGCCCGACACAACCATCTATTTCGGACAACGCTTGGTGCAATACGCCAGGAGCCAGGGTGATGTGTTCCTTGAATCGTCCACACTTCAAAGTATAGGTCAGGCCCATGAGGCGCTCAATCGGCTGGATGAGGCGATTGAAATATACCAAGAGGCTTTGGACATGCTGAGCCAGTTTATCAACTCAGCCCATCTCGACTTGAGTGATCCGGCAGTGGCACGGGCATACAAGATAAAAGGGTACGTGAGCAATGATCTGAGTATTGCGTATTCCTTTAAGGGCCTGTACGGAAAGTCATTGCAGCATGCGATACTGGCGTATGAAAGCATGGAGCAATTGAACAAACGCCAGATCATGGCAAGCTTTCTCACCAATATAGGCTTGCGCCACACCGAAATGTTGCAACCCGAAAAGGCATTGGAATATTACCGGCGTTCCTTGGCTTTGTACGATGAACTGGGCCTTGAGGAGCCCAAGATCAATACGTATGTCAATATGGCCATCAGCTACGGGAAGCTGGCACAACTTGACAGTGGCTTGCACTATTTGAGTTTGGCAAGAAAGCTGATTCGTGTACCTGACAATGAATCACGTATGGTGGGCGGGTACAGTGCATATGCCTATCTGTATCTCCGCGCGAAGCAGTACAGTATAGGATTGCAGTACTGTGATTCATTGGCGTTTATAGCCAACAAGTTCAATAATATTCAAGGTGTTCAGCAAGCCAAAATTATGCGTGGACTGGCCCTGTTTGAGTTGGACAGGTATGAGGATGCGCTGCCGATTCTTGAGCAAACCACCAGTGATGCCATCAGATATGGTATGGCCAACACGGCAAGTGATCAGTTTAAGAGTTTGAGCAAAATATACGCAAAGCGGGGTGAGTATCAAAAAGCATTTGAGGCACTTGGCCATGTTGTAACAAGTTTTGACAGCACCTACATCAAGCAAAAGGATGATGCCAACGCGCAAATGGTAGATTACATGGCGGCAAAGGCTGAAGCCGAAAACAAATTGTTGGCAAAGGAAATTGATGTTGCCTCGCTCAGGGCAGAGCGCGCTGAATTGGCACGCAATTTCTATTTAGCCCTTGGGGCCTTGCTTGTGGCTTTGGCTTTTGCATTGTGGCGACGTTTTCTCTATGTAAAAAAGGCCCAGGCGGCCCTGGCCTTGAGCCATGATCAGCTTCGGGAGGAAAAGACGCGTTCCGACAACTTATTGCTCAACATCCTTCCCTATGAAGTTGCTGAGGAGCTCAAGGCAAATGGGAGCAGCGAAGCCAGAAGTTTTGACAATGTGACCGTGCTTTTTACAGATTTTGAGAATTTTACCAGCATTGCCGCCACATTGAGTCCCGATGAGCTCGTGAAAGAAGTGGATTTGTGCTTCAAAAAGTTTGATGAGATCGTGGAAAAACACGGGATTGAAAAGATCAAAACCATAGGCGACGCATACATGGCGGCCGGCGGCCTTGGCAAAGCTGAGGACGCCGCAAAATTTGCGAAAGCCACTGTGCAGGCAGCCATCGAGATGCAGGCCTTTATTGAGTCGAGGGCCATGCAGGCATCAAAGGAGGGCCGTAGCCACTTCAGGATGCGCCTCGGGGTACATTCAGGGCCCGTTGTAGCCGGAATTGTGGGAATTAAGAAGTTTCAGTACGACATTTGGGGCGATACGGTCAACACGGCCTCGCGCATGGAAAACATGAGTGCGTCTGGAAAAGTCAACATTTCAGATGCCAGCTATGCGCTGGTCGCGGACGCTTTCACTTGTGTGGCACGCGGACAGATTGACGTGCCGGGCAAAGGACTGATGCAAATGTACTACGTAGAGGGTTAAAAATTACGCCGATTGCATCATGGTTGAAACGGCTTGCAACATGGTTGTGGGCCAACCACCTCCATGCCTCCTATATTTGTAATGGATTCGAAACGTGCTTTAAGTCTATGAGCATTGATCGTGTATCTCCGATTAAATATGGTTAAAGAGCAAGACTCCGCTGCAAACGAGCAGTGGAGTTTTTGTTTGTGCGCTATGCCTTTGGCGCTCAGCCGATCAACCCAATGAGCCTGTGCGTACCGCTAAAAAAATAGTTCTCCCAAGAGGTAACAGTAGGCTACAACAATCAGGATGCTGCATATGTTCAGCCAAATGCCGGCGCGTATCATGTCGCTTATTTTGAGGTAGCTGCCTGCAAAAACGATGGCATTGGGAGGCGTGGCTATGGGCAGCATAAAGGCACAGCTTGCACCTACAGTGAGGGGTATGGCCAGTTGCAGGGCATCGCCGCCGAGTGCAGGCGCAATCCCAATAACAATGGGCAGCAAGAGCGACACCAAGGCTACATTGCTCATCACCTCTGTAAGAAATACAGCCAGCGCGGTGATGATCAGCACCACCCACAGCCAATGCAAGTGCGAGAATTGCGCAATGGCCTCGCCAACCAAATCGGCTGTACCGGTGATGGAAATTCCCATGGCTATGGAAAGTCCGCCACCAAAAAGCAAGAGAATGTCCCAGGGCATGCGCTGCATGTCGGGCCAGGTCATGAGCGCTGTTTTCTTATGGCCCCGCACCACGAAAAGGGCAAGGGCTCCCGCAATGGCAATCAGTGCATCGCTGAGAAACTCAAGGCCGCGCACAGCAGACAATGGAGCCCGCAGTATCCACAACAGTGCTGTAGCGGCGAAGATGATGATCACGCGCCGTTCAGACTTGCCCGGTGTGCCAAGCGCTGACAGTTGCTCCGATACCATGGCGCCAACCCCATGCATTCGGATGCCCGGTATTTTAAAGAGCACTTTTGTATTCAGCACGAGAATGAGGACGAACAGTGCAATGGACAGCGGCAGGGCAAAACCCAGCCATTGGGCAAAACCGATTTCATAGTTCAGCTTTTCGCTTACCACACCCGCCAAAACCAGGTTGGGTGGCGTGCCTATGATGGTGGCTATGCCCCCTACATTTGCCGCAAAGGCAAGCCCCAGCAAAAGGCTTACTGCAAAGCGGTGCTGCACACGGGCATCGGGAAACTGCGCCTGGAGCAATGCCACTACGGAAATGCCTATGGGCAACATCATCACCGTGGCGGCAGTATTGCTGATCCACATGCTGAGCAAGGCTGTAGCTGCCATGCAACCTGCAATGACCCGTACCGGTGTTTTTCCGCTGAAGCGCAGTATGAACAAGGCGATGCGCTTGTGCAAATTCCATTTTTCTATGGCCAGGCCCAGCACGAAGCCACCCAGAAACAGATAGATAATTGGATTGGCATAATTCCCGGCAGTGGTCTTTATATCGGCCATGCCAAGCGCCGGAAAAAGCACCAACGGCAGGAGCGAAGTGGCCCCAATGGGAATGACCTGGGTACTCCACCACACGATCATCCACAGTACGGTGCCTATGGCTGCGCACTGCTCAAAATCAAAAGGTAACAGTGCAATGCACAAGAGCAAAAGGAGCGGGCCGAGCAGAAGGTTGATGTAAAATTTCACAGTGCGTTGTGGCTACAGGGCCTAAAGTAGCATAAATGCTGCAATGGTTTTAGGGCTTCCATGGCAGGAGGGCGGCCTTAATTGAACACGGTTTTGGTATTGAGTCGCTCTGCGAAGCGCTTGATGCCATGGGCTTCGATGAGTTGAAGATGAATGGAAAGGGAGGGCATCATGATCCGAAAAACGTCGGTAAAGGCTGGCAAAATAAGCTGATTGTCATAGAGAGATTCCAAGAAGTACGGCCACGACGACGTATTTCTATAAACCTCCTGGGCTTTTTGCAACGCGGAATTTACCTGTGGGTCAGCCTCATTGATCGTAAAGTTTTCGGGCTGTGTGGCATAGTTGAACAGCAGGGATGCTACGGCGCAGGTTGTTAATGTGGGCACTACTCCCTCCACCTCGAGATAATCCTCGATGGTGGGGAAAAGGCGCGCTTGAATTTTGCTGAGTGAGTTTAGAGAAATGTCGGCGAGCTTGTGCTTGAGGTACGGATTGCGAAAGCGGTCCAAAATACGTTGGCTGTATGATTGGAGGTATTCCGCCGAAAAGTGGGAAGTGAGACAAGGAATTATTTCATGGTTCAGCATATCTTCAAGAAACTTTTGAAGGGAGGGTTCCTCAAAGCATTCGCCCACATACTTGAGGCCTGAAGCGATGCCCAGAGGCACCATGGCAGTATGCAGTCCGTTCAAAATGCGCACTTTTAACTCCCTGTAAGCTTTAAGTCTGTTCGTGTAAATCACATTCAAGCCAGCCTTGCCAAAAGGAAGTAATTCTTCCAGCTTTTCGGGCCCCTCCAGTACCCAAAGGTGGTATGGCTCGGCCACTACCAGGTTTTCATCAATTGCAGCAAGCTTTTCGATTTTGGGATGCTTGTTGTACCTTGGATAACCTGATACGATGCGGTCTACGAGGGTATTGTAGAAAATTACTTTGGATTCGAGCCATTGGTCGAATTCATTGCCTAGCAACCATGACTTGCTGTATTGTGTCACTGCTTTATGCAGCGCGTCACCATTTTGATCAATAAGCTCACAAGGCAATATATACACATCTTGATCTGCTTGATAATCAAAGCGTGCATAGAGAAACTTAGTAAGTTTCGCTGGAAAGCTCACAGGCGGCTCGTCAGTTAATTTGCAGGCAGGATCAAATATGATTCCTGCTTCCGTTGTATTGCTTATCACAACCATGCTTACCGCAAGGTGCGCCAGTTTTTCCAATATACCCGGTACTTCGTAAGGGTTCGTCCATGAGTTCACAACATCAATGGTGGTAGTTTCGCACACTTCATGGCCATCGAGTACGCCTTGAAGTACTGCATGATATCCTGCATTGCTTTTGGATAAGGCAGCACAGCGCCCTTCGGCAATGGGCTGTAAGACGTGCACCTCTCCAGTGAAATGACCTTTGTCCTTTAATTTCTGTAACATCCAATCGACAAAAGCCCTCAGAAAGTTGCCCTCTCCGAATTGGACAATGGCAACCTGGCCGGGATTTTCGTTGGTTTTGATATGTGTCATAAATAAGGCTCTATGCTATACCTTAGGACGAACACAAATGGCTTCACCCTTACCCAAGCGCTTGCAGGTGGTGGCAGTGTAAGGGAACTTATGTTCTGCCGCGTCATTTGTCATTACCAACGCTTCAAAAAAGCACTACAGTTTGATCCTCATTCTTGTACTCTGTGTTGTGGTATTCATGGCATTTGTGGCCACCCGCTGGAACTGGAAGCCTGTGTATGTCTTGTTGGGTGCTGCTCTTTTTCTGGGTATAGTACTCGGTGATAATCCCAACAAATCACATGAATTGGTTCTCGAAGGCTTCTGGGCCATGATGCAATCTATAGCACTGATAGTGTTATTCGGAGCATTGTTGGGCACTCTATTGAAAAGCGCCGGCACCATGGATGTTTTGGCAAATCGCTTATATTCAGGTGCTATGCGACGTCATCCCACACTGGCTTCAGCTTTTGTTGGGTTGGTTGTAGGCATTCCGGTTTTTTGTGATGCAGGCTACGTGGTACTTTCTCATTTGCACCGTGGCAGCCTTTACGGCAAAAAGACCAAGATAGCCATGGCCCTCTTGCTGGCGCTTGGACTTTACCTCGCCCACACCCTCGTGCCGCCCACACCCGGGCCCATGGTGGTGTTGGCTTCGTTTGATGCCATGCATTTATTGGTTGACCTTTTGTGGATGGGATTCTTATTGGCATTGTGCGTCCTGCTCATTTCCTTCAAATTGCTCCCTAAATGGATGCCGACAGTTGCGGCCCAACAAATTGAAAGCCTCATAAAGGATTCCAACGCCTGTCCGGACGAAGCCACTGCATCTTCTACTTCACGCAGCGCAGCGACAAAGGGGATCATCGCGCTGCTGCTTCCTGTGGTGTTGATATCACTTGGCACCATGGCACGGGCAGCGCCACTTGACTTTCCCCAATGGATGCTTTCCATTTCTAAACCTTGGGTTGCGCTTGCATTGGCTTGCGTGTTCACACTATGGGTCAACAGCTCTGTGCCTATTGTCAAATTGAAGTACTCATTTGTGGACACCTTGCGTCAGGTATGGCCCATACTTTTGCTCACTGGGGCGGGAGGAGCTTTTGGGAATGTAATTGCCTCCCTCAATTTGGCAGCGCAATTGCCATTCAAATTCGAAACGTTGGCAGCTCAGCCGTTTATTTTACTGCTGCTGGCGTACTTAAGCACGCTTTTTTTGAAGTCGGCGCAGGGCTCCAGTACAGCTGCCATTGTGGTGGCGGCTTCTATTATCGCTCCCGCTTTAGGGGGCATGGATCTGTCTGATTCGCTAACCCTTGCCATTATGTTGTCGATCGGTACTGGAGCCCTCGCTGTTTCACATGCCAATGACTCCTTCTTTTGGGTGATCGTTCGCTTCGAAAAATGGAACAACAAAGAAGGTCTGGAAAGGTGGAGCGTACTTACTGCTTTTGCTTCGCTTACTGGCTTTTTACTGCTTTGTGCTGGATATTTTATTCTTGGGTAGGGCTTCGGTTGATTAGAAAAGTCACAACCGGTTGGACTTCATGGCTTTTTCGTTCACCACCAATCCCAATCCTGGTTCTTGCGGTACTTTGAGATAACCATCTTCAAATTCTATGGTGTTGTGAAACAGGGCATGCAGAGGCCCGTAGCCCTGGTGCTCACGCCGGCCGGAGTACTCCTGGAAGTTGGCCACATTGTTGATCGATGCGAGCAGTTGCAGGCTTGCCGCACAACCCAGCGTAGGCTTGGCGTTGTGCACAGCTACTTGCTTGCCAAAAGCATGACCCAATGCTGCGATTTTTGTACACTCACTGAGTCCACACAGGAGCACATCTGCATTCAATACATCTACATTGGCTTGTAAGATCAAGTCGCGAAAGTGCCACTTGCTGTATTCATGCTCACCGGCAAAGACAGGAATGTCCATGGCATCAACCACTTGTCGTAAGCCCGGGTAGTCTTGTTGAAATACAGGCTCCTCAAGGGCGGCGATGTTGTACAGTTCGTACATGCGCTTGCCCATTACAATGGCTTCGGCAGGGGTGTATCCATTGTTAAAATCGACGTAAAGCACTATGCCATCGCCCACGGCATTGCGTACGGCCTTTATCACCTCAAGGCTATCGTCGGGAAAGGGGTTTACATTGTGCTGCCTTATCTGCAGGCGCACCTTTACAGCTTTGAATCCCTGATCCACAAATGCGCCTGCGATAGATGCCATCTCTTCCGGGCTCAGCATTCCTGCTTTTCCGGCGTCGCGGCCATAGCTGGCATATACGCGAATGCGATCGCGGCCATTGCCACCAATGAGTTTATGCGCTGGCATATTGAGCAGCTTTCCTTTGAGGTCCCATAGGGCATTGTCAATTCCAGCCAATGACCCTGTGTGTATTCCGCTCATACCTCCTTCAATTTCGCGGAGGTAGGCTTCATGCCATATCTCATGGCTTTGAAAAGGATCTTTGCCCAGTACGTATTGTTTTAGCGATCTGTCAATGTAGGTGGCTATGAATTGCTTGTTTGAGGCATCGGCCTCACCCCAACCTGCTACCCCCTCTGAGCTTTCGAGGCGCACATATACAGCTTTATTAAAATTGTACACCTCCACTTTGGTGATTGTTACTCCACTGCGCTTTGAGCCTGTTGGCTTATCGCCAAATGTTGTTTCTCGTGGACCCACAAGTTCATGCAATCCGCTCAAGCCAAGGGCCGCTGCTCCACCGGCTGCTCCCCTGATGCTGTACTTTAAAAAGGCACTTCTGTTCATGTTATTTATACTTTAAGGCGTTAATTCACGCTGAGGGCTTCACTCTTGTAAAACAATATGGGTTTTCTTTTCGATTTCGCTGAATCATCTACGCGCACCTGATCTACGCTTCCACTTCCAACGTAGCCCATAATGATGTGGGCATTTTCTCGGGAGAGGTCTATGCTATGCTCCGTTTTGGGATAGTTCTTGTTGCCTCGCGGCTTGGAGGAGTTGCTGAAGTCGGCCTCATCACGCGGGATAAATTCCACATTACGAAAGGAGAGGTGTTCGATCGGACTTTCCTCGTGCCCGCCAATCAGTACTTTCCCACCACTCACAATGTGAATATTCTCAAAAGTGTTATGGCGTATTGTTCCTATTTTGCTGTTGGCCACCCTACGGTCTACATCCACAAAGATGGGGTAGTGGTGCATAGACCTGCCTCCACTTTCAATGGTTATGTTGCTGAATCGGTTGTGCTCAAACACTCCTCCATCGAGCATAAACATAGCAATGCCGTACCGAGAGCTGCGTATTACGAGATTGTCGAAGCTGCAAAAGCGTATGGCCGCGCGCGAACCTGTGCCAAATTTGATGGCCGCGTCATCACTTTCGAGGATGCAGTTGGTCACCACAACATTTTCAACGGTGTCGCGCTGTGATTTGAGGCATATGAGGTCATCACCCGAGTGGAGGTGGCAGTTGCTGATGCGTACATTGCGGCTGTCGTTGATGTCGATACCATCGGTATTGGCACTTTTTTGTGGATTATTGATACTGATGCCATCAATGAGCACACCATTGCAGGAGTTGAGTTGAATGGTGTGGCTGGGGGAGTTCTGGATGTGCACGTCGCTAATGCTAAGTCTGCTGCAATTTTTAAAAAGCATGAATGGTGATGGCCTTTCCACGGGTTCCCAATTGTCGCCCCAATAGTGCTTGCCGTTGCCATCAATTGTACCCTTTCCGGCTATACTGAAGGCGTCAGCATGTTCTACAATCAGGAAGTGAAATTTGCGACCGCGGCTGTCGCTTGCGCTGTCACCGGCTTCTTTTGATTCGGGTTTAGGCATTTCCTGGTAGTGATCGAGATTGCCCGAAGCAAGTAGGGTGGCGCCTGCACTGAGGTATAACTCCATGCCTTGGGAAATGAAAAGGCTGCCGCTTAAATAAGTACCGGGCGGAAAATGTACCGTTCCTCCACCCGCTTCAGCACAAGCATTGATGGCCGCTTGGATGGCATCGGTGCTGAGGCTATTGCCATCAGGCTTTGCGCCAAAATTGCGCACATTGAAGACGTCAGCAGCAGCAGCAGTCTCCTGCTTGTGGGCATCAACACTGGCACACCCTTGAACCAACAAGACGAGGCTGCCAAGGAAAGAATATAATAACTTCATCAATCAATGATTTTTGTTGGATAGGTGCGCTTCATTTCGTCATAGTATGCTTTAAGGATGTAAAAGGCGAGCTTTTTGTGTCCACCGTCCGAAATTACTCCTTTTCTGTTCCATCCGTCCTGAATGCCGGACAGGTTGCGGCGCGGCGACCGGAAGTCCACCAGAATCCAGGGGGTCATTCCCCGCAGGCTGGGTATTTGCCTCAGCATGGCTATTTGCTCCCGGTACAGATAAGCCATGTAGTCTTCAGTCCAGCGCTCAAGGCTGTCACCACGTAGGTTGTAGCGTGCGCCGCCTCCAAACTCACTGATAAAGAATGGTTTTTTGTGATCTTCAAGATCCCATGTAGTTCCCGCACATGCTTCCGGTGTGGAGCCATACCAGCCTATGTACTCATTGCAACTCACTATGTCTACCTCACTGGCAAAAGGATCATTGATGCGGCCCGTGATGTGGCCATTGCTCTCTTCTTCGCTGTGCTCGAGGGCTGCGCTGATGAGGCGGTCGGTATCAAGTTGCAGTGCCGTTGTACGCAACGCAGTAAGGAAATCATGGCGTTCCTGATTCACCGGGGTTTCATTGGCGAGCGACCAAATGATGACGCTGGCGCGGTTGCGGTCGCGGAGTATGAGTTCTCTGAGTTGGCTCTGTGCATTGGCAAGCGTGGAGGGATTGCCGTAATCAAGGCCCCAGTATACAGGAATTTCCTCCCAAAGCATAAAGCCCATTTCGTCGGCCAGCCGGGCAGCCTGCTCGCTGTGTGGGTAATGGGCCAGGCGTATGAAGTTGCAGTTCAGCTCCCTAGCCCAGTCAAAAAGCATTTGTGTTTCAGCCGTGGTGGAAACGCGGCCCCGCTTGAGCGGATTCTCCTCATGGAGAGATATTCCTCTAAGGAAAACGGACTGCCCATTCAGAAGTATGTTTTGCCCATCGGTGCTTATGGTGCGAAATCCAACGCGGTCATTGAGTACCTCCTCCGCATGGGAAATGTGCACATCGTAAAGTTTTGGCCGTTCAGGATACCAGCGCTTGAGGTTTTTGGCCCTGAGCCGAATTCGGCAACTGCCATCCGCGCCGCTCAGTCCATTTGCCGAAAGGCCCAACTCCGGGATCGCGACATTTACTTTGGCTCCTTCTGTTTTAGAGGACAACTGCACATCCACCAAGATTTCATTGGGCTGTGCAGCATTTAGTCTGATATGGTAATCAGTAATATAGGTTTCAGGCACCGATACCAGCAATACGTCTCGGGTTATGCCGCCATAGTTCCACCAATCGGTGGTGAGGTTGGGTACACGGTCCATTTCGCGTCGGTTGTCGACCCGTACAATTAGAAAATTGTCCTGTTCAATATGCGCTGTAATATCAAAGAAAAATGGAGAAAAGCCGCCTTCATGGTGTCCTACTTTTTCACCATTGAGGTACACATCAGCGCGGTAATTCACAGCCCCGAAGTAGAGCAATTGACGTCCCGGGTGGTTGGCCTTGGCTTTGAAGGAGGTTTTATACCACAGTGTGCCTTCATAGTATTCAAGGCGTTTGTCCTGGTGGTTCCAATCACCCGGTACACGAAGTGTGGGCGCTTTATCGAAATCGTATTCTATCCTGTCTGAAGGCTGTTGGGGCTTGCTGTTTGTGTAGTAAGGATTGGCAGAGGCTTTGGTTGATGGCTGCTCATCAAAGGGTGTCCATTTGCGGTGATTGCGGTAACCTGTTTCGTAAGGGTCAATGATGTAGTGCCAGTCGCCATTGAGCAATTGGTGCGACCTGCCATAGGGGTTGAGGATTTGGTCACCTTGGGCCTGTGCAATAAATAGGGTACCTAAAAAGAGAAAAGTTCCGCTAAGCAGTTTGCGCATATGCTTTATAGGAAATGACGGTCTGCAAGCAAGTTTCCCTGACGGAGGCCAACCTTATGTGCTTTTGCGAATGATTACCTCAGTAGGGAGCACACGTGTTTGGGGATTAAATCTGCGCTCAGGATGGCCTATGATGTCGAGCAGCATACGCGCAGCTTCCCGACCCATTTCGTAAGCCGGTTGAGCCACCGTACTCAGGGCAGGTTCGAGTATTTGTGTCACTGCAAGATTGGAAAAGCCCATGATGGCCACCTCTTCGGGAATGCGCAGGCCCATGTCGCGTGCGGCCATCAGGGCCCCAATAGCGACGTGGTCGCTTACGCAAAACAGGGCATCGCACGAACGGCTAAGCAGGAGGGGAGTGGCATGCTTTCGGCCTGTTTCCTGCTTGAACCTGCCTTCGATGATCCATTCGGGATTTGGCTCAATGCCCGCCTCGCGGAGGGCTGCCTCATAGCCACGGCGGCGTTCCCGGGCGATGGCAAGGTTGGCGGGACCCGCCAGGTGGGCAATGCGCCGGTAGCCCTTACTGAGCAAGTGTTGGGTGGCGCGGTAGGCGCCGTCAAAGTCATCATTGAGCACTTTGTGGGTGTCAATTTCCTCACTCACCCGGTCGAAGA
>DAIOTP010000081.1:0-1731 GCA_036751905.1 Cryomorphaceae bacterium | reverse complement strand
GTGGGTCACATCAGTCACGGTGCTGCACAGGGATACAATGATGCCATCCACGCGCGAGGAGAGGAGCTTCTCTATGATGCGGGCCTCGCGGTTCACATCGTCCCTCGTTTGGCATATCAATATGTGGTAATCCTGGTCGAATGCCACATTTTCAATACCATGAATGGCTTGCGAAAAAAATTGGTTGTCAATTTCGGGAACCACAACGCCAATGGTGAGGGTTTGCCTGTTGAGCAAGCCAAGGGCTTGTGAGCTGGGCAGGTAGTTGAGTTCCTCGGCCATTTGCAACACACGGGTGCGCGTTTCGGGATTCACGTCGTAGCGGTCGCGCAAGGCACGGCTTACTGTACTGGTGCTAAGGCCAAGTTTGCGGGCGATGTCCTTGATGGTAGCGTGGGCCATATTGCATAGTGTGGTGTACAAAGTACGCAATAATGTCGGGCATATTTTTCGGGAACGTTCCCGACAACGTTCCCGTTGATTTTCTGCGAAAAAGCCTTGATTGTGTCGGCGATACAACATTAACTTAGGCTTCGAAAACGGGTAAAAACCCCTTGAAAATTCACCAAAAAACCATGGAGCAAGGCAATGTTGATCAAACTTTACAGGAAATTTTGGGGCGGGATCCCCAAAGGACATACGGTGAACTCTTCAAAGCGCATTATGCTATGCTCTGTCATTTTGCTTTGAAGCAAGTCAAAGAGCCTGCTGTGGCCGAACAATGCGTGATGGATGTGTTCACGAAAATGTGGGACAAGCGCGCTGAGCTCGTTATCAAGACCGACCTCAAGTACTACCTGTACGCAAGTGTTCGCAACCGCACCATGGACATGCACCGACGAAACAGCCGCAAGGCCAGCCTTGATGAAAACGTGGAGCGTACTTTGACCGATGAAGCATGCAATGCCGATGACCGCTACCATTGGAAACAAGCTTTGATGATGGTAGAGTGTGCCGTTGAAGCGCTTCCTACCGAGTGCCGCCGCATATTCCGGATGAGTAGGGTGGACGGCCTCAAGTACCACGAGATAGCCGCTGAGCTTAACCTTTCTGTGAAAACTGTAGAAACACAAATGACGCGTGCGCTCAAAAGCATTCGACAATTGCGCCCCGTTATCGGGCTTTGACTGAATTTTTCTTTCCTGCCGGTAAGGGCTTTGTTACATTTGAGCGTCTTATGTCCATAGCCTTTGATATGACGCGCTCCTCCGTACCAAACAAGACCATGAGCAATGCGCAGTTGCTTGAGCGCTCAAAAGCGCATGCACAACATCCTGATTTCGTATCACCAGAAATTTACAATGGAAACTTTCTGAGAGAGATAGAAGATTTCACACAGACTTTTCAGCCATTTGCCAAATTCAATTTGCACGAAGCGTGGCAGCACATGAGGCAACATATTGAGAGAAATGAATGATTTATTCTCCCTTTCGGGAAAAACGGCATTGCTTACAGGCGGATCTGGTGTACTCGGATTTGCCATGGCCACGCATTTGGCGAAAGCCGGTGCCCAAATAGCCCTGCTGGCGCGCGATGCCCAGAAGCTTTCCGCAAAAGTGGATGAACTCAAAGCCATGGGTGCCACAGCCATTGGTGTGGTGGGCAGCGTGACCTCGCAAGCCGAACTGGAAAATGCACGCGCACACGTGCACGAAGCCCTTGGGCCCATCCATATCCTCATCAACTGCGCCGGTGGCAATATGGGAGGCGCCACGATAGGCCCCGAACAAA
>DAIOTP010000080.1:1107-16544 GCA_036751905.1 Cryomorphaceae bacterium | reverse complement strand
CTGGCGCTGCTCCCTCGTGGTCACCGAGCACACCGGCCCCTGGAGCAGCATCAGTACCCGGCCCTACATCCTGCGCAGGGTCAAAAAAGTGATGGAAGCAGCAGCTTGCCTTGTGCCCGTGAGCCAGTACCTCGCC
This sequence comes from Cryomorphaceae bacterium, assembly GCA_036751905.1. Lineage (GTDB taxonomy): Bacteria > Bacteroidota > Bacteroidia > Flavobacteriales_D > Cryomorphaceae > T3Sed10-241. Next base: position 16,408 of record DAIOTP010000080.1, on the reverse strand, counting down.
AAAGAGATTGCCGAAAGTGGCATCGAGGCCCGCAATGTCACCGTGCTCGGGAATCCGGTCAACACCGAGCTTTTTGCCCTGCGCAGCACGCCCCTCACCACCCGGAAGAACATTCTCTACCTCGGCCGCCTCGATGATTTTAAGGGTGCCATGCGCACATTGCGGGCTTTTGCGGAAGCGGCAAAGGGCTTGTCCCGTTACACCCTCACCATAGCGGGTGAAGGGCAGGAAGCAGAAGCCATTCGTGCGTTTATTGGAGCCAGCGGCCTTCAAGACCGCGTCACATTTCACGAAGGTTTCTTCTTCCGCGAGCAGATGCTCGAATATTTTCATTCGGCTTCCTTCCTTGTCTTTCCGAGCCTGCACGAGAGCTTTGGGTTGGTGCCTTTGGAGGCGATGAGCACAGGATTGCCCGTACTTCTCACCGACCGCACCGGCCCCCGCGACTACTTCCACCCGAAGGCGGGGTTACAAGTTGATCCTGAAAGCGAAGCCGCTATTGCTGAAGGAATGGTGGCGATGGCTGAGGGTCTGGCTACCTTTGATCCGGCGGCTATCAGGGCGCATGTGGTGGAAGGATGGGGAGTGGAAAGCTATGCTTCGTCTTTATCCAAGCTTTACAGCTCACTATAAGGTCAAAAAAACGGCCCCCACAAAGGAGGGCCGCTCAGCAAAAATTGCCTTCAAAAATTTATTGCAATACCAACCTCGTGGTTCCCAGAAGGGCTCCGTCCCGGGCGTTGAGGCTTAGTACGTACAAGCCAGCGGGAAGATTGGATACTTCGAGTTGTGGTTGATAGTTCATCCTGCTCACCATGCGTCCGGTCATATCAAACAGGGTCACGCTTGTATTTGCATCAAAATGCCCTTTGATAAAGACCTGACCAAGGCTCGGGTTCGGATATACTTCGAGCAAGTGCTGGGCGGTGTGAAAGGACGAATTGAGTACGGTTTGTTCGAAAAGGTCATTGACCATTTGCCCGATCATCATGCCCGACATGCTGCCCATGGTATTTCCAATAGGGTAGTGAATGCCTCCGTACAAGCGGCTCACTGCAGTCTCTTCGGCGCAATCGGCAAAATTGCTGAAGGTTCTGGGCCCGCCAAATTGATCGCCGTGGGTATGGTCTGTAAAGCTGTAATTCTCGCCAAAAAGGGCGGTCATTACTTCGCCCCAGGCACCCGACTGGCTTGAGTGCCCACTTGTGTACTCTGGGAATGGAGGAGTGCCTATCAAGGTATTCCAATCAGCATCAATATGGCTCCTGATGTAGGTAATGGGCCTCTCCAAATTGTAGAGGTACTTCGTTTTCCAGCACTGCACAAAGGCATCGGCCACTGCCATGCCCACGCGTGCATACGCCTCCGCTGCAAAAGCAAGGTTGCTTTCTTCAAGCTCCAGAATTTGCATCAACATACTGATGCTGTGGCCTGGAGGAGTGACAGTGCCCGGACCGTCGGCCCAGTATTGTGCAATGTTAATTTCCTCATCGGTAAGGCTAAGCGCTGCATTGTACACTGCCAGGGCCTCCTCGTACAATACGCTGCCAAACTCCGCAGAAAATTCAGGGGGAGCAGGCGAAATCATTTCTTCGGTCACAAATTCAGATACGAAGCACCGCTTTTCGCCCCAGTAGGGTTGCAATGCTGCTTGTCCTGGCAATGGAACCCAAAATCCGGGCCCGGTAGGGATCTCATAGTCAGCAGGAAAGTTCGTGAGCTGACAACTAACCTGTCCATCGCCATCGGCATAGCTAAGGAGCTGTGCTGACAGGGCTTCGGCATATTCAATGGCCGCAGTCAGCGCCTCAGGCGATGCAGCTTGGGAATGTGCATCATTGAAGGCATCGCGTAAGTCTTCGAGTTCCACAAGGCGTGCTTCGTTCATGTTGGAATACAGTGAAAGCACCACATCATGCAGAATTCTGTTGGCAACCTCCGGCCAATACACATCGCTTGAGGTGGGCAGGGGCAAATCTGTAAGCTGAGGTACCAAGCCTGAAAGCGAGGAACGGCCTTGGTATCCGTGCACTATGGCTTCGTAAGCACACAAGCCGGCATACCCCAAAGAACGGCTCGCCACCGGAGGGGTGAAACCGGGGGTTTCTTTAATCAGCTCGAGCTGAAAATCGAAGTAAGCATGAAGCACCTCGGCTGAGTAGTCTTCTGAACTCTGGCTGTAGCTTGAAATGCATACAACTAGAGCTGCAATGAGGGTAGAAAGTTTTTTCATTCAATTTAGATTAGTTGATACTGGAGTAGTAGTGAATAATTTCGTCCAATTTCTGTTTCATGAAGATTAACATGACCTTCTTAACGACAAATATATTGCTTCTTCTCTTAAAGTGCAACACGGTCTCTTTAACTCGCCGGTCTTTGTGCTACCAAATCCAACCTCCTTTCAGAAAAGCAGAATCGAATAAGCGTCTGCCCTTCAACTGCTCCTTGATCCCTCCGTCGTTTCAACACATCTCCGTACCTTTGCAAAAAATTGCAAGCAAGCAACATGGCGCAGCAACAAGGCGAAAAGCCTAAACGAGAATGGAATGTGCGGAAGTCAACGCGCCTGTTCAGGTTTCTCAAACCCTACCGCCTCAGCTTCGGTATTGGTTTCGTATTCCTGATTCTCAGTAGCCTTACGGCCATGCTTTTCCCCTATTTCATCGGGAAGCTCATTGGGCAGGATGAGCCTGAAGCCGCCGCAGAAGGGCTGCTCCAGCTCGAATCGCTCAACGACGTCATCATTGCCTTGCTCGTGGTGTTCACCGCCCAGGCTATTTTCAGCTTTTTCCGCATTGTGATTTTCACGAAAGTGACTGAAAATGCGCTCATGGACATACGCACCACCGCCTTTTCGCGCCTCGTAATGCTGCCCATGGACTATTACAACAGCAACAAAGTAGGCGAGCTCACGAGCCGCATCGCTACCGATACCAACCAGCTGCAAACCACCTTCACCACCACCCTCGCCGAGTTTGTGCGTCAGGTTATTACCATCTTCGTGGGCATAGCGGCATTGGTATGGCTTTCGCCAAAATTGTCGTTGATCATGCTCGCCGTCATCCCGGCGGTGGCATTGCTCGCCGTGTTTTTCGGGCGTTACATCCGCAAGTTGAGCAAGCTCACCCAGGATGCAGCGGCTACTTCCAATGGCATTCTCGAAGAGGCCCTGCAAGGCATCCAGAATGTAAAATCCTTTACCAATGAGTGGTTTGAGCTCAAGCGCTATACCATTGCCGTCAATGACATACAGCGTTTGGCGGTGAAGGGTGCCATATGGCGCGGTTTTTTCGTGTCGTTCATCATCTTGGGCCTTTTCGGCTCTATCACCTTCATTATTTGGCAAGGGGTATTGCTCACCCAAAGTGGCGATATGCTGCAGAGTTCCTTCATTTCCTTCATCATGTACACCATCTTTCTGGGGGCGAGCATTGGCAGCCTGCCCGACCTGTACGCTGGCATACAGAAGGCTGTAGGCGCTACTGAGAATTTGATGGAAATCATTGATATGGAGCCTGAAGCACTTGAGCAGGGTGAGCCTTCCGGCAAATTGGCCCAGGGCGCAGCCATTGCTTTTGAGCAGGTAGGTTTTCACTACAGCAGCCGTTCTGATTTGCCTGTGTTGCGGGATGTCAGCTTTGAAGTACAGCCCGGTGAGCAGTTGGCCATCGTAGGCCCCTCGGGTGCCGGCAAGTCCACCATCACTTCCCTGCTGCTGCGTTTTTACAAACCCGTCACAGGCCGCATCACGCTCGATGGCAAACCAGTAGACAGCTTTGCCCTCAGCGATTACCGCTCCCGATTCGCCATTGTACCTCAAGAGGTTTTGCTTTTTAATGGCAGCATCCGCGAAAATATTGAATACGGACGCCCCGGCTCGACTGATGCCGAAATAAGGGCCGCTGCCGAGCAGGCCAATGCCACTGAATTCATCGATCAATTTCCGGAAGGACTGAAAACCCTTGTGGGGGAGCGCGGTGTGCAGCTCAGCGGAGGTCAGCGGCAGCGCATTGCCATAGCGCGGGCCGTATTGCGCAACCCTGCCATCCTCATCCTTGATGAGGCCACTTCTTCACTCGATTCGGCATCGGAAGCGCTCGTGCAGCAAGCCTTGGAGAAGTTGATGAAAGGCCGCACCAGCATCGTCATAGCCCACCGCTTGAGCACCATCCGCAAAGCCGACCGCATCATTGTGCTCGAGCAAGGCCGCATTGCTGAAAGTGGCACACACCGTGAGCTTAGCCTCAGTGACAATGGACTTTACAACAAGCTCCAAAGCATTCAAAATGCCAATGCCTGAAAACAAAACGTCCAAACAGTTTTGGCTTGGGCTGTTACCGTGGTTGCTTGTGGCTGCTGTATTGCGGTTTTGGCAGCTTGAGCATTTACCTTTTACCAACGACGAACTCAGCGCTTTATCGCGGCTGGGTCACAACACCTTCTCCGCGCTCTTGCGCGAGGGTGTGGTACCCGATGCGCACCCGGCGCTTACCCAAATGGGCCTTTGGTGTTATACATCACTTTTCGGTGAAACCCCCTGGGTGGTGCGTTTTCCCTTCATCATGGCCTCTTTGGCCGCGCTGACCATAAGCTATCGCATAAGCTGGAGCATTTATGGCATACACACTGCCAATCTGTGCGGGGCCATGCTTGCTGCAGCACAGCCAATGGTTTATTTCAGCGTTGTTGCGCGCCCTTATGCCATAGGTATGCTGCTTATGGCAGCTTTGGTATACGTATGGCATCACATCGTTTGGCGCGCACGCCCAAGCATGTTGGCGCACCTGTCATTGGCGACATTGATTTCACTTTGTGTTTATAACCATTATTTCAATGGAGTAATGGCAATCGTTGTCTGGTTTTCAGGATGGCTTTTCTGGCGAAGACTGCATATTAAGTTTTACATCCTCAGCGCAGTACTGGCCTTCCTGCTCTTCCTCCCGCACCTTGGTATTACTTTGGAGCAAATAGGACGAAAAGGTATAGGCACTTGGTTGCAAGCGCCTTCGTACGACTTCCTGCTGGAGTGGCTTCTATCGCATTTCAACTATGGGATTTTCTTGCCCCTGCTTTTGGCAGCATTCGCAGCCTGGCATTTCGTGGGCCGCTTAAGGATGAAATTAGGTTCTGCATCTCCTTTCTCCGGCGCTGCATATGTTTGGATCGGCTGGCTGCTCATCGTTTATGCATTTTCACATATCTACTCTACTGTTGTTGACCCCCTCTTGCACCATGGCACACTGCTGTTCGCGGCTCCTTTTTTCTTCATGGGCCTGGCAGCTTTGTCACAACCAAGGCATCCACTTTTAGCAAAACTCCTTCCCTATGTGGTACTTGTGGTGCTGACATACCACTTATCCGAAAAGAGAAACCACTACGAGGTAATGCGCATGCAGTCCTATGGTACAATTGCTGAAACGCTGAGCGGGGACACTTCACCACAATGGGCCGTAATACGGCAAAATCGCGTGTTCATGAAGCGCTACTTTGACCTTAAGCCACACACTACACATGAATTGATCAATATAGCCGATAGCGTTGCTGACTTATCAAGCCTCTTGAACCACATAGCGGCCAACCGTCCAGAGAGCATTTACCTCGATGGCCTGGAGCCCCAGCTCATACGCCAATTGCAGCACCATTACCATACTGAAATGCTGCACGATGGCTATACATTCACAGGATTCTTACTTACAAAAGGGAAAAACACCAACGCAGTATACACCACCCTCGCCGCTGACACTTCATCAATCTTGAATTTTGATGGTGAGTACCTGCCATTTTTCAGTGGAAACCTCGACCCCGACTCCTTCAGCTTTGCTGACCATGCCGCGGCCACCCTGCGCTACTCACTTCATGACACCTTGACCGCAGAGCATTTGCACGTGGTGTGTGAGCTCAGGCGCGGTGAAGAATCACTCCACTGGTCATCCGCCCATTCTTCTAAGGTAGCCATGAAGTGGGACAATACTTACTTTTTGAGCCACCAGGTATTGCTGTGGGATATTTTTCTGAACCGCAGTGAAATGAATGATGTTACATTGAGCATTTATCTTTGGAATCCTTCGCGTGCTACCATTTCAATTCAAGGATGGGAAGTGGCACGGATGCAAGGTGGGCACAACAGGTACGGCCTGCTGTACAGAAGGCCCTGATTGTCGATTTAATAGCCCAAGTGAACATGCAGAACCCGCTTGGTTTCGAAATATTCCTGAGGCAGTTTATTAGAAAGGCTGTGCACAACACTTGGAAAGAAATCGACTTCCTCAATTTCCTCGCGCAAATCGCCACCTTTGAGACAATACAGGTGCTCTATGTTCAAACCAGGCTGCTTACACCAGGTTACCAGGTTTGACAAACGCGCTACAGCCCGCGTTACCGCAAAATCGAATTGACCCTTGATGTTCTCCACGCGTGCATGGCGGGCTTTAACATTTTGAAGTCCTATGGATTGCGCCACTGCCTCTACTACATTGACCTTCTTGCGGATGCTGTCAACAAGCAGGAATTCAACTTCAGGCAAAGCGACAGCAAGAGGGATGCCCGGGAAGCCGCCGCCGGTGCCTATATCGAGTATGCGCTGTCCAGCTTCGGGCTTTAGGTAAAAAAGCAATGCGAGGGAGTGGAGCACGTGGTGCTCAGTGAAATGCTCCATATCCTTGCGACTTATCACGTTGATTTGCGCGTTCCACGTCTCATAAAGGGCGGGCAGCTGCGCAAATTGGGCCATTTGTACATCACTGAAATATGGAAAAATGCTGTGCAGTGAATTGGGCTCCATCAGGGCCAGGTCATATTGTTTCTTTGGTGTGCTTCATCAGGTTGGCCAAAAACTCACGCGCCCTGAACAGCTGCGCCTTGACCGTTCCAAGAGGCAAGTCCAGTTCCTGAGCAATCTCCTCATAAGAGTATTCCTTAAAGTAACGCAACATGACCAGCTGCTTATAGCGCGGCTTCAGTTTTTCGACTACCTCGCGCATCAACTGGATTTTTTGGTCGCGCACCATTTCCTCCTCCGGATCGCGCACGTCGGCTTCCACATCAAATGATATGCTTTCACCATCCTCATTGCTCATGCCTGTGTCGAGCGAGGTCGTTTTCTTTTTGCGCTGCTTGCGGATGAAGTCAATGCAATTGTTGGAAGCAATCTTAAACATCCATGTGCTGAATGCATAGCTTGGATGGTATTGGCTCAAGCGGTTAAATGCCTTTCCAAACGCCTCAATAGTAAGGTCTTCAGCATCGTCGGTGTTGCTGACCATTTTGAGCAGCATGTAGTATATGCTTTCTCGGTAGCGATCCATCAACTCAGCGTAGGCACCTTGATCACCTTGGTCGACGCAGCGTTTTACCAATTCATAATCATACTGGGCTTTGGGTGAGAGCTTTGAAATCAGGTCTTCCATTTGGGCGGTTTAGTTGAAGCATTTGCGGCATGCACGCAAACCGCGAATGCCAAGGTAAACATTTCGAGCAAAGGTGCGAAAAAAGCAAGGTCTTTTTGTCCAAGAAGTCGGCTGCTGCGCCACAACAAGCCAATTTGTAAGGCCGCCCTGAAAAACACGACCACAATCACGGGCAGCATCCACTGACCCTTCAGCAGCAGTACCACCGCTGCCACGAGCATCGCCGCAAGGCTTAATGGATACAGGGCCAACAGGGCTTTGTGCGAAGGCCGGTAATGCCAGCCCGTACTCAAATGCCGCCGTTTCTGAAACCAAAAATCAATCCAACGCGTTTTGGCTTCCGTTTCCACCCAGGCATCGGGATGCAGGCACACCGAAGTGTTGTCGGCGTGGGCCACCTCATTGACAAAGAGGTCGTCATCACCTGAACGGAGACTGTAGTGACGCCTGAAGCCTCCCACCGCGAAAAACTGCTGCTTGGGATAACTCAGGTTTCGGCCTACACCCATATAGGGCATGCCGGCAAGGGCAAAGCCAAAATAATTGAGCGCAGTGAACATCCCGTCATAGCGCACCAGAGCGTTGAGCAAGCCTTTGGACCGTATGGTTGGGCTATAGCCGAGAATGATGTCTTCGGGCCGCTCTGCGCTTTGTACAGTGGTCCGGATCCAATGCTTGTTCAGCGGCCGGCAATCAGCATCGGTGAGCAAAATCCGCTCAAAGCGTGCGGCCTTTATTCCCAAGGTCACAGCGAGTTTTTTTCCCCCATCGAAACGATCATTGGGCGGTATGTTGACTATATGAAGCCTTTTGTTGTAAGTACTTTTGATTGATTGGAGCAATGCTGCACTGTCGTCATATGAACCGTCATTCACCACTATAACCTCATATTCAGGATAATCTTGCTCGAGGATAACGGGAAGGTACTTCATCAGCTTGGCGTATGCATTTCGTGCCGCAATCACCACGCTCACTGGAGGGCTACCTGGTGTATGCAGCACAGGCTTGTGCCAGGCAATGCGGCCATGCACACCGATGAGATACACGACCTGAATGATTGCGCTGACAACAAAAATCAACAACCAAATCAGCGTTGTAATATTGGGTTCTAAATTGAATTCCATATGCTAAATTCCCGAACTGTCTTGTGCCAAAACTGCCTTTATAAAGCGGATAATTGTTTGGCGCAAAGCTCCTGCATTATCACGGGTCTGTACTTCGAGAGCATATTCCTGGCTTACTCGGCCATTGATTATGTAACTCCCTCGGTCAGTATGTAAAGGTAAGCCTTCCGCCTGCTCTGCCAATTCATCTTATCTTTGCGCGCCTTGAAATTATCAACACAGTTTACAACAAGCCCCAGCAACTTTGCATTTTGACCTTCAGCACTTAGACCCCTCCTCTGGCGCCAGAGCAGGCCGCATTACCACAGACCACGGCACAATTGAAACGCCCATATTTATGCCCGTCGGCACTGCAGGTGCCGTTAAGGCAGTACATATTCATGAGGTAGCCAACGAAGTAAATGCCGACATTATACTCGGCAATACGTATCACCTCTATCTCAGACCGGGCATTGATATTATTGGCAAGGCAGGAGGGCTTCATGGCTTCAACGGCTGGAAGCGCCCCATCCTCACTGACAGTGGCGGCTATCAGGTATATTCCTTGGCCGAAAGCCGGAAAATCACCGAAAGTGGTGTGAGTTTCCGCTCTCATGTTGACGGGGCCAAGCACTTTTTTACCCCCGAGAGGGCCATCGATATCCAACGCCATATTGGCGCCGATATCATCATGGCATTCGATGAGTGTACGCCTTACCCTTGCCCTGTTGACTATGCTGAACGCAGCATGCACCTAACGCACCGCTGGCTCAAGCGCTGCTGCGATCGATTTGACGCTACACCCGACCGTTATGGATATAAACAAACACTTTTCCCTATTGTACAAGGCAGTGTATATCCCGATTTGCGCAAACAATCAGCCGAGTTTATCGCGTCAACCAACCGTGAAGGCAATGCCATTGGCGGACTCTCCGTAGGTGAGCCCCACGAAGACCTCTATGCCATGACCGATTTGGTTTGTGGAATTCTTCCAAAAGAAAAACCGCGCTACCTCATGGGCGTGGGTACACCTACCAACCTGCTCGAGTGTATAGCCTTGGGCATCGACATGTTCGATTGCGTAATGCCCACCCGCAATGCGCGCAATGGCATGCTTTTTACGCGTGAAGGCATCATCAACATCCGAAACAAGAAATGGGAGGACTGTTTTGAACCCATTGACCCAGACGGAACGGCTTACATTGACGGCGCGCATACGAAGGCTTATCTCAGGCACTTGATCATCAGCAAAGAAATGTTGGGCGCACAGTTGGCCAGTATACACAATTTGGCCTTCTATTTGTGGTTGGTGCGCGAAGCAAGGAAGCACATCATTGCCGGCGACTTTGCCGCATGGAAAAATAACATGGTCAAAAAACTTGATACCCGCCTTTAAGGCATGAAAATTCTCGACAAGTACATCATTACCCGCTTTCTGGGCACTTTTTTCTTCATGATAGCACTTATCATGTCGATAGCGGTTGTATTTGATGTATCGGAGCGCCTTGAAAAATTTATTAAAAACGAAGCCCCAATCAGCGCCATCCTATTTGACTACTACCTTCATTTTGTGTTCTATTATGCCAACCTGTTTAGCTCACTCTTTATTTTTCTGAGTGTACTGCTTTTCACCAGTCAGCTTGCCCAGCGTTCAGAGATTATTGCGATTCTTGCCAGCGGGGTAAGCTTTCGTCGACTCATCAGGCCTTACATGGTCGCGGCTACGATACTTGTTGTAATTTCCTTATATTTCACTCAATATCAGCTTCCTATTTCCAATGAAATACGGCTGAAATTTGAAGATCAGTACATCCGAAAGCAATTTCGCATTGACGATCGCCATATGCACCGGCAAATGAATGACTCAAGCCTCGCTTACTTTGAGTCGTTCAGTGCGCTGAATTCCATCGGCTATAAATTTTCGCTTGAAAATTGGAGCCCTGATGGCCGACTCACATATAAACTACTCGCTGACAGGGCCAAATACGACTCCACCACCAACCGCTGGACCATAGAAAACTATTTTGAGCGCTACATTACCGACAGCTTGGAGGTGGTGTCAAGAGGCCGAACCCGCGACACACTGCTCACACTCAAACCCAGTGACCTGGGCCAAAGGACCAACATTGTTACAACCATGAGCTTAAATGAACTCAATGAGTTCATAGAGAGCGAGCGCAGGAAAGGCTCAGACAAAGTGGTGTTTTACCAAATCGAAAAACACCAGCGCAGCTCCTACCCCTTTGCAGCTTATGTACTCACGATCATCGCAGTATCTGTAGCAAGCCGCAAAATCCGAGGAGGTATAGGTGCCCACCTCGCCCTTGGTGTGGTCATTGCCATATCCTATATTTTTGCCATGAAGGTAAGTACCGTGGCCGCGACCAACGCCGATCTTGATCCCTTTATAGCCGTGTGGATACCCAACGTGCTGTATGGCCTTGTGGCTGTATGGCTTTACACCAAAGCCCAGAAGTAAATTGCTACAAATCTGAGCTATGCACGAAATATTTGGGCCAATAACCTGCAAAATCCCTTAACGGTGCTTCATTAAAAATGCCAAAAATGGCGGAACCGCTTCCACTCATGGCCGCATATGCCGCGCCTGAAGTATAAAGCATTTCTTTGATCGCAGCGAGTTGAGGGTATTTTGAAAAGGCGTAAGCCTCAAAATCATTTTCAAGAAAATTTCGCCATTCCTCGACAGGCCTTGAAATGAGGCTTTCCACAAAATCAGTTGCCCGCTCCTTTGGCGTGATGGCTCCGTAAGCCTCAGGTGTTGATATATGTATGCCGGGATATACCACCACCACATGCCGTCCCTCAATCGCCAACCGCAATGGCTCAAGCAGCTCTCCGCGTCCGGTAGCCCTTGCAGGTTCATTTTTTATGAAAAATGCACAATCTGAACCAAGCTCCGAGGCCAATGACTCCAGCTTTTTGGGGCTTAAGCCCATTTCATAAGATTCAGCCAGCGCTTTCAGCAAAAATGCCCCATCGGCTGAGCCCCCACCCATGCCCGCCCCCATAGGAATCACCTTGTGCAAATGAATCTCCTGAGGTGGTATGTCGGCCAGGGTGCGAAGCAATTCCACTGCTTTACAGCAAATGTTGCCTTGACTAGAGCCCGGAATAGGCAGGCCGGTAATGTGGAGCCGGTCCACCGATTGCGATGGTACAAACTCCAGCGCATCAGTAAGACCCTTTAGGGGCACCATTACCGTATCAATATCGTGATAGCCGTCAAGCCTGCGCCTTACTACATGCAGACCCAAATTTATTTTTGCATTTGGAAAAATAAGCATGCACAAAGATGTGCCATTCCTTCGTAGCACGGAGCTGTCGGCAATCAATTCTGAAATAAATCTTACCTTTCGCCCATCAATTTAAGCCTTGTATATGCCTATACTTCTCGATTTTGAAGAGCCCATTGCCAAGCTCATTGAGCAGCTTGACAAAGCAAAAGAGCTCAATGAGCAAGCCGATGTTGACATGACTAAGGCCATCCGCGATCTTGAGAAAAAAATTCACCTTACCCGGACCAAGCTTTACAACAATCTCAGCCCTTGGCAACAAGTGCAGGTGTCACGGCATCCGGAGAGGCCCTACACACTTGCATATTTCAATGCGCTCACCAAAGGCACATTCATTGAGCTGCATGGAGACCGCACAGTGAAAGATGACAAAGCCATGGTGGGCGGCTTCGGAAAAATTGATGGAAAAACCGTGATGCTCATTGGTCAGCAAAAGGGCGTAAATACCAAAATGCGCCAATACCGCAATTTCGGCATGCCCAATCCTGAAGGTTACCGAAAAGCCTTGCGGCTGATGAAAATGGCCGAAAAATTCAACAAACCTGTCATCACCTTCATTGACACACCGGGAGCCTTTCCTGGTTTAGAAGCTGAAGAACGTGGCCAAGGTGAAGCCATTGCCCGAAACCTCTTCGAGATGGCCAAACTCAAAGTGCCCATCATCTGCATCATCATTGGTGAAGGAGCTTCAGGTGGAGCGCTGGGCATCGGTGTAGGCGATGTGGTACTCATGCTCGAACACGCCTGGTATTCTGTAATTTCACCTGAAAATTGCTCTACAATACTCTGGCGCAATTGGGACCACAAAGTAGAAGCTGCCGATGCTTTAAAGTTGACATCCAAAGACATGCTTAAAAACAAGCTTATCGATGGCATTGTCAAAGAACCTTTGGGGGGAGCCCACAATGACCATGAAAAATCTTTTGAATTGGTCAAGGACGCCATCCTGAAGCAACTGCCAAAACTCCAAAAACTTAGCCCTGAGAAGCGCGTAGAGCTGCGCATCAAGAAATTCGCCTCTATGGGGGTTACGAGTTAACTAGCGGTTGTAGTCGAAACCCACCCAAAACACTTCTGCCGCAAAGCTGTGGCTTTCTAACAACTGTCCACCCGTGGTCAGCACGTCCAGCACTTCACCATTGCTTACATAAAGTAGCTGATCCAGCGGTTCGTAATACATACGCTGACCCGAAATATGGCTTCCCAGAGGCACTGTGCCCCCGTTGCTATAATTGTACCGATACAGGCCTTGGTCCGTCAAAAACAGGAATATGCCGGGCTGAATTTGAACAACTGCCTCTAAAGATTCTCCAGGTCTCTGAAAAATATCTGCAATGAGTTGACTGTTGTCGGAGAGCATCCTCAGTTTGCACCCATCAGGATGGTTTTCCCAAACAAAAATCTCCCCCTCATTGCGTGCAAACATACCTTTCACTTCGCCTTCCACCTCCAGTATGGAAAGCCTTACCCCGATTCTCGTGTATTTTACCAACCGCATGCTTGGTATCCCAATGGGACGCTCAATGGTGTAGTAGTGGTCGTTCACTGCAAATACAGCAGAAGGAATGTGATCAAAAATCAATTCAAAACCCGCGGAAGGCATGGCACTTTTGTCATATACCCGCAGGCGCGGCTCACGCATCAATACCTGAAACTCTTCATGGCGCCGATCATACTGCACGCCAAGGAAAAAAGGTGTGGATGGTGTGCCGAAGCCCTGGAGGCTATTTACAACGCTGTACTCCTCCATTTCATGAAAATCGAGATTGCCTGTTTCACCGCCTACGGTGGCCAATATATTCTGTCGGTAGTTCAATGCCACACCCCTGCAATCTATGGCTTTACCGAAAAGGGTTTCCCAAGCTTCCCCCGCTTCCTTGGCCAAAATACTGATGTTGAATGAGCTCCGGAGCGCCATCAACACCCGATCAAGTTTCCTGGGCACAGGCGATACCTGAACCCGTTTAAACCCGCTGCCCGTTTTGCGGCCATCATTAGCACGCACAGCCACATAATGCGCCCCACCTTCCATCAAAGGCATATCCATGATGAGCAAGCCTTCGAAGTTTGACCTTGCGAGCGCACCCGTATACCGCTGTTTTGCACTTACAGTGCGGTATTCCAAATCGACCAGTTCCACCTCCACCCATTGCAAAGTGCCCGTATGCTCTATTTGGGCACGCACCAATACCGTATCCAGTGATTGTATAAGTTGCTGCTCCACCGGATTGTCGATAAATATGCGTGGCGATGGCAATTCTTCTTCCTTCTCACAAGAGCCCAAATGAAGCATAATTATGATACCCACCACCCACGTGCCCAAGCACTTCACATATGTTAAGAACGACTTTCGAAAACTTTTCATAATCCTTCACTGCCGCAATGATGCATGCCCCTTGTAGCTTACTATCTTTGAAACATGGATGAAATGTCGCAAAAAAAGCCGGATACCCGAAGAGCACAACGCAATATGCTGCCTGTTAATAACAACGAACTTGGCAAAATCCCTCCCCAAGCTACCGACCTTGAAGAAGCAGTAATCGGAGCGCTCATGCTCGAACGTGACGCATTGAATGAGGTGATTGACATCCTAAAGCCTGAATCGTTCTACAAAGAAGCCCACCAGAAAATTTATGCGGCCATACAGGATATTTTTCAGCGCTCTGAGCCTGTCGATATCCTTACCGTTACCGCCGAAATGCGAAAGCGCGGCGAGCTCGAAGTGGTAGGTGGTGCATACTACATCAGCTACCTCACCAACCGTGTGGCAAGCTCAGCCAATATTAAATTCCATGCCCGCATCATCTCACAAAAACACATTTTGCGGGAGCTCATTCGCATTTCATCTGTAACGATCCGTGAATCCTATGAGGAAAGCACCGACGTATTCGAATTGCTCGACAAGGCGGAGCGCGACCTTTTCACCGTAGCCCAAGGCAATATCCGCAAAGACTACGATACCATAAGCGATGTGCTCAAACTTGCCATTGAAAATATAGAAGCGGCAAAGAAAAACGTAGATGGAGTAAGCGGTGTAGCCACCGGTTTTCACGCGCTCGACCGTGTTACTTCCGGCTGGCAAAACAGCGATATGATTATCATTGCGGCGCGCCCGGGTATGGGTAAAACTGCTTTCGTACTTTCCATGGCACGCAATATGGCCGTCGATTTCAACCAGCCTGTCGGCATATTCTCGCTCGAAATGGCCTCCGTGCAGCTCGTAAACCGCCTCATCAGCGCCGAAACAGGCATCAAAGGCGAAAAACTTCGCAAAGGAAACCTCGCCGACCATGAGTTTACCCAGCTCCATACCCGCATCAAAAAACTCAGCAAGGCCCCCATATTTATCGACGACACGCCCTCGCTCTCCATATTTGAACTGCGCGCCAAAGCACGACGGCTCAAATCCAAGCACAACATCGCCTGCATTATCATTGACTACCTCCAGCTTATGACGGGTGGAAGCGACAACAGAGGC
>DAIOTP010000080.1:385-1097 GCA_036751905.1 Cryomorphaceae bacterium | reverse complement strand
AACCGCGAACAAGAAATCAGTATGATTTCGCGTTCTATAAAGACCATCGCAAAAGAATTGAACATACCCATCATAGCCCTGTCGCAGCTCAGCCGCGCAGTTGAAACCCGAGGTGGCGACAAGCGCCCTATGCTCAGCGACTTGAGAGAATCCGGCGCCATTGAACAGGATGCTGACCTGATTGTCTTCATCTACCGCGAAGAAGTGTACAACCAGGATACGCCGCGCAAGGGCATCGCCGACATCAACATCGCCAAGCAGCGCAATGGGCCGATCGGCGATTTTCCGCTGACCTTCGTCGGCCGTTTCACGAAATTCGAAAACTGGGTCCCCGAGAGCTACGCGGGGGAGGGCTATCCGTGAGTTTCGGGGCACGGGCCGTCATCCGGCTCGGCGCTATCCGCAATAATCTGGAAAAAATTCGCACTGCCGCCGCCGGCGCAAAAGTCGTAGCGGTAATCAAGGGAAACGCTTATGGCCACGGATTGCTTGCCGTGGCCGAGCAATTATCCACAGCGGACAGTTTGGCCGTTGCGCGTCTCTCCGAAGCGAGGCGCTTGCGTGACGCCGGCATCAAGCAACCGATCATCTTGCTGGAAGGCGCGTTTACCCCACGGGAGCTGGACGAGTCGCTCGCACGACAGCTCGAACTCGTCGTGCATTGCGAACCCCAGCTTGCCATGCTGGAAGCGCGGCAGCGCGGCGATGCCGT
>DAIOTP010000080.1:0-375 GCA_036751905.1 Cryomorphaceae bacterium | reverse complement strand
TCCCGACGCGCTCTCGGCGCGGCACAGGTACGCCGGCAGCGCGGCGATGCCGTTATCTGGCTGAAAATAGATACCGGCATGCATCGCCTCGGGTTTGATGCTGCTGATATCGACCGGTTGCGCACGCGGCTGTCGCGATGCCCGGCGGTGCGCGAGGTGCGCCTGATGACCCATCTGGCAAATGCCGACGATCGGGCAGACGACCGAACGCATCGCCAGCTCGATCGCTTTGCAACGCTCCTGCGTGGCTTCGACGGCCAGTTCAGTATCGCCAACTCGGCGGGAATTTTCGGTTGGCCGGAATCGATCAGCGGCAATTCGGATGTGTCCCGAAGCTGGATACGCGCAGGGATCGCGCTCTACGGAGTTGCGCCG
>DAIOTP010000079.1:0-16863 GCA_036751905.1 Cryomorphaceae bacterium | reverse complement strand
TTACAGGGCTGGTCATATGGACGTTCGGCCATAGGGCCTTGCCCTATGCTGGATGATGGAACCCTTACAGGGCTTGCCATCTGCAGCATGCTTGCGGTATTGGCAATGTCTGATCAAACAAAGGCTTGCTGTATGCAGCATGGCTGGCTCTTGGCGAATCTCCGGGCGCAGGATATATCAACCTCCTACCCCAAACGCTGTTTTGTGTTGAACGGTGGCGCGCACTGTGCATTTGCTCTTTACCTTTCGACCCAAATGCTGAAAATGTTTGCACGTGTTACCCAATCTCCACCGGCATGGATTGTCTTTGCATTTGTTTTGCAAAGCTGTCACTATGCGCCCTTTCTCACCTACACCAACACCAAAGGCGAGGACAACTTCCCAAAATTTCGCGAAAAGCACCACTACCAGGGCAGCCCCCTGCCCTTGCGCACCGCTTATGACATTACCTGCTACGACTGGTCGGTGGAGGTCAATCCGAAACGCAAGCGGCTTCAGGGCACCATGCGCATCTATTTCGATGCCACCACCGAGGCCGACAGCATCATGCTCGACCTGCAGGGGCGGCTCAAGGTGGGCTCTGTTTCGGGCAGCACTTCCGTAAAAAAGTACATACACAGCGGCGACCTGCTCTACATCGTTTTCGACCCGCCCTTGCAGCAAGGCTCCAACTACCAAGTGGACATTGCATACAAAGGGAAACCGGCTTCCATACTGGGATTTGGTCCGGTGTTTTGGCTGAAAGACCGCGCCGGTCATCCCCGTGTAAGCACACTTACACAGGGCATAGGCCCCCATTGGGTGATGCCCTGCAAAGACCTGCTCTACGATGAACCCGACAGCTGCCATATACGTGTTACCGTTCCCGAAGGGCTCACTGCTGTGGCCAACGGAAAACTGCGCAGCACCGAACACGGCAATGGCAAGAGCACCTTTCACTACGCCGTGATCAACCCGATCAACGTGTACAACATCTCCTTCAATGTGGCCAAATTTTGCACCCTCCATTACCCCTACACTGACCTTACGGGAAATGAGCAGGTGATCGAAGCAGCCGTGCTCTGCGAAGACAGCGCTGCAGCCCGAGCCTTCTATGCGCAAACGCCCGCTGTGATGACGGCGCTGGAACAGCTGTACGGCCCTTTTCCCTGGTGGGATGATGCCTGCCGCTTTGTGCAGTCGGCGGTGAAGTCGGGGGCCATGGAGCACCAATCGGCCATCTCCATGGGCGACATCCTCGTGAACGACCTACAGCCCGACTCGGCCATGCACAGCCACAGCACCCTCATACATGAGCTGGCCCACGAGTGGTGGGGCAACAGCATCACCGCCCTCGACTATGGCGACGCATGGCTGCACGAGGGTATGGCAAGCTATTCGGAAGCGCTGGTGGCAGAGCAGCTTTATGGCCATGAAGCTTACATGCGCCGCATGGCCTATGGGTACATGCAGGAGTACAATGAACGTCCTGTGATCAAGCCCTTTGGCGTACGCTATAACTCATGGGCCAACCGGCGCGACTTCAACATTTACGGAAAGGGAGCACTCTTTATGCACACCCTGCGCATGCAGCTCCATGATGATTCCTTATTTTTCGAGGTACTTCGGGGTGCATCCCAGCATTTTGCGAAAAGCAACATCCGTACGGCCGACTTCGAAGCCTATTTCAGCAGCCGCACGGACCGTGATTGGTCAGTATATTTTGATCTGTACCTGCGCACCAACATTCTGCCTACCCTGTTGATCCACTACAATGAGGAAACCAATACTTTCTATTACAAATGGAAGGAGGATGTGCCTGCCGATTTTGGGTTTCGGGTCGATGTGGCTTTTGGTGATGATGATGTGGCGCTAATTCCAGGCCCTGAGTGGCAAGCGCTCACCCATATTCCCACAGGTGAACGCACCATAGGCAGGCTCAAGTCGGGTTACTTCGACGTGCACAAAGCGGGCGATATTCCAACAAGCACGGGCGAATAGCCTTGAGCGCCTTGCGGCAGGATGTATCATGGCAAGTGGGCAAAAATGAGGGCCGCAGTGATGCCAAACACAATGTGCGCTACCACCAGTTGAAAATAGAACTGGCTGAAGTCAATTTCAGGTGGGTTGTCATTGATTTTGAACATAAATTTCCATCCCACAATGCCAACAAGGCCTGCCGCAAAGCCCATGATGCTGCCTGAGGACCACCCTGGGCTGAAGGTGGTGAGCTCCCAAAAGAGGAAGAAAATGGCTGCAAATACAAAGCCGATGCTATAGTGCACAAACCAACCCAAAACATGATTGTTGGAGGGGCTCAGCGGAATAATGCTTGATCTTTCCATCAAATTGTTGAGCAATTCCGGCTCCCGGAATTGTTTCGACTGAAGCTTGGCATATACATAACTGAAAATTGTCATGGCCGTCGTGGCCACGACCCCTGCAATGAGGATAGTGATGAATGGCATGGCTTGTGTATTTCTTATTTTGCGCAAACAGCGCCTCCGAAATGCCCAAAAAAGGTGCCGAAATTCAGGCAATGGCTTAATTGGGTATAGCACCGGCCTCCTTTGCACCGAGCCGCTGTGCATCGCTACGCCACTTTCGCTTCACAGGCGAGGGCAATTGACCCCAACCCTGCGCCCCATTTCCCCACATGCGCAGCGGTGTAAAGAAGTCCAAAAGTAACAGCCCACATGCAAAGCCCTGACAGCTCCTTGCTTCTCCTCCAGAAGCATTTTGTGAGGATTGTGGCACATTTATTCCAAGAATACATGTACCTGCGGTTCGATAGAGGAAACTTTATTATGGCCGCGGCTACATTGAAACAGAACAAAAGTAAATTACAAACACGCTTAAACAAAATCATCATGAAAGACTCAAATTATGAATCTGGAAGCAACTTCGGAAAAGTTCTTACCGCCATTTTGGCCGGTGCAGCTATAGGTGCCGCAGCAGGTGTACTTTTCGCACCCAAAAAGGGAAGCGAAACACGCGACAACCTCAGCAAAAAAGCCAAGGAAGTAGGCGATCAACTGAGGTCAAAAAAAGAAGACCTCAAAGACAAAGCGAAAGACAAAGCGGACGAAATTCGCTCAGCGGCCCACAACGTTGGTGAGAAAATTGAAGACCGCAAAAGCGAGATGGCCGGCGCTGCGAAAAATGGTGCAGACCAAATTAAATCGCAGAGCAGCAAGTTCTAAATCCATCCTCATCCCCTGAGGCTATCCGGAAATACACATGATTGATGTGTGTTTCCGGTTTTTTATGACATCCCTCTTATGCCCTGGGCAATTGAATTGATGCATTGATTTGCCAGAAATGGCTTCATTACAAAGGAATTTCGCTCCATGGCATTGCACAGCCACCGCGATTGGCTGCATGTTTCGGCTTCACAAATGGGGGTGCAAATTCCCCAAATGGTGAACAACTCCACAACCGCAGTTCCTCAAACCTTGTGCAGCCACTTTTTGGTTATGGATCACAACACTCAATACCAGGCATATGCGTCGATGCAAAACGGTTGGGCTCCTGTGGCATTATTCTTTCACTGTGTGACATGTAAGAGAACCAGAATAAGGCAGATTGAACTACAAAAAGTAGGCTAAAACAGGCTGCTGCCACATTTCCAAAAAGTTCTTTGATCTCATTTACGCTTTACGCACATCATTAAACTACTTAAAAACACCTATCATGAGAAATCTTCTTTACATCCTCGCAGTAATCCTGGTCATCGGCTGGGCAATTGGCTTCATCGGGTACGCTGTAAGCGGCATTATTCACCTCTTATTGGTTATCGCACTCATATCCGTTTTAATCAACGTGATTGGAGGCCGAAGAGGCAGAGTATAAACTCTTTTTTTCTTTAACCCTTAATAAATCACAAACACAACACAATCATGACAAACTCAAACAACACCTTCGGACAGGTACTCACCGGAATGCTCATAGGGGCAGCCATTGGCGCCGCAGCAGGAATTCTCCTTGCGCCGGAAGAAGGCAGCAAAACAAGAAAGAAACTGGCTAAAAAGGCAAAGCAAATTGCTGACGAAGTACAGTCGACCGCACACGATGTGAAAGAACGCGTGGTACAGCAGGCAGATCGCCTTCGCGACCGTGCTGAGCATTATGGTGACAAAGCTGAAGAACGTGTGCAAGATATGGCACACAGTGTGAAGCAATCCACCGATGCAATGAAAAGGTG
This sequence comes from Cryomorphaceae bacterium, assembly GCA_036751905.1. GTDB lineage: Bacteria > Bacteroidota > Bacteroidia > Flavobacteriales_D > Cryomorphaceae > T3Sed10-241. The sequence continues at coordinate 12,680 of DAIOTP010000079.1, read as the reverse complement.
AAAAACACCGAGGAACAATTCAACTGGTCGGCCTGGAAAGGTTAGTGTGCTTCCTGGCAACACCATTCCGGCCGACAAGTTGCCTCTTTATGATTGAAAAAGCCAACACAAACAAATGCAACCATGACTTTACTCGATAGAATTGACGCCTTGTCAGATGACCTCAAAACGTATTTCAACACCAATGTGGAACTGGTAAAACTTCAGGCCATTGACCGTGTGTCGGAAGTAGGCGCAAGCGCTATAAGTGTGCTCATCATTGCAGTGGTGGGCCTGGTATTCCTGATCATGGCCAGTCTTACCCTGGCACTTTACCTCGCGCTACTGTTGGGAGCCTATTACATCGGTTTTGGCATAGTTGCGGGATTGTACCTGGTGATTGGCATCATTTTACTGGCCACACGTCAAAAGAGCCTTCAATACCCCTTGCGTGACATCATCGTGAAGAATGCAATGGCCGCTGATGATCAACAACAGAAATAACCTGAACCATGAAAAACGAAACACCCTCACCCCACGTGTCCTTGAAGCTGCAAATCATGCACCTCAAATCGGAAAGGTTTGAGCAGCAGGAGCACATCAAGCGCTCCGCCCGCATCATCGTTCACAGCTTGCACCCTGCAACCCTCGCACGGGAGTCCATACATGAACTCGCTGAAGACCACGACGTACAAGTGGGTGCCATGCAAACTGCCCTGAAGGTAGGTTCGCGTTTTCTGGTATTCAAGGTGCTCGCACGTTTTGGTGGGATTGCAGGCATTGTAGGCTCCACTTTGGCGGGCAAACTGTCAGACCGCTTTCTCAACAAAGCCGCTCCGCAGGTGCTTCAGGCTTTGGGCAGTTTTCTGCGCAAAGACAAGAAGTACGTCAACGAAGAGGTCTTTGAAGACGTAGCGTACGAGGTAGAAACAATGCCTTCCTGAAAACGCATAGGGGAAAGAACAACCTGAGTGCATAAACCGATCAAGCTCAGCTGCCGAAATCGCTTGGCGCACAATTTGGTCATTCACGGTCAGCGTACTTTCTCAGCATAAAGCTATCGGCAATGCGCTTTGGTCCAGCTCCTGAACACCATATGCGCCACCATATTCCAATTTCGCTTAAGTTTGCGCCATGGAGTGGATATCTGTACATGAGCGTTTGCCCGATGATCAGCAACGCGTGCTGGCCTTTGTGCCCAACAACACCATTTACCTTCCCGGCAAAACGGGTGCAATGCGCTACCTTCCAGTGATTCCATTGCGGTTCGCATTTGAATTTTTCGGTCCACTCAACCCCAAACGGGAAAAGTTTGGCCCACACTTTTGGCTCGGAGAAGGGCAAAGCAACCACTACTTCGCCGACGTGAGCCACTGGATGCCTATACCCGCAGGCCCGGCAGGTGAACTTGAAGAACTCCGACAGCCATAAATCCATCACAGCCATCTATTTTGTTAAGAATGCTTAGTGCATCCCGTATAGCAACACAGTACAGCGCTGAAACCCTTACTTTTGTAAGTTTCGACGAATAACTCTGGGCTTGCGCCGTATCATCCGCTCCATATTCCTTTGGCTGTGGCTTCTCGTAAAGTGGGGCTTTCTCAGCATAGTGGTACTGCTGGTGCTGGTATCTGTAGCCATAAATCTGCCACCCGTACAGCGCTTTGCGGCCAATAAGGCCGCTGCATGGTTCAGCGACACCACAGGAGGCAAGCTGCGCATAGATGGCTTCGAACTCCGAATTCCATACTTTATAGCGCTCAGCGGAATTGAGCTTGATACCCCTGATGATGAACCGCTTGCAAAACTCCAAAAACTTGAGCTACAACTTGCATGGCGCGGGCTTTTACAGCAAAAGGTCCTGGTAGAAAGGCTGCAAGTGGACGGACTCACTGCCCACGTGCACAGCGACCCCAATGGCCGCTGGAACTATGACTTTATTCTCGAAGCCTTTGCGGCAAATGAAGAAACACCCAGTCCGGCCGATACCAACAGCAGCGGCGGCTGGGATGTAGCCTTGCACAAACTATTGCTCAGCGACATTGATCTGGGATATTACAATGCCGAAAGCCGCGATAGTTTTGCCTTGGCTTTCAGCTCACTGCAGGTGCGTATGGACCACATGTCACTGCTCGATCAGATCTATGAGGTAGATGAAATCAATTGGAGGGATGGCCATCTGCATGCCCAATTGGGGCCCACAGCGGTAGCCGATACTGCAGCAGAAGCAAGGACTGTAGAGCGTACCCAGGCTGAAAGCAGCATGCCCACCCTGTTTGTCCGCACCCTTAAGCTCAGCAAGCAGCAATTCACTTACCTCGACCTCGGCGATGGAAGCCGTTATTCCGGCAGCCTTGCTTCCCTTGATTTGGCTATGGAAACGCTCGACTTGGAGGCCATGGACTTCGGTATTGCATCACTTGTGGTGGACGCCCTTGCACTTGAAATCCTGCTTCCGGAGTCGGCGGAGGAGGAAGTGGAAACCCCCTTCGACGGAGAGATATTTGCACCGCTCAACCTGCAAGCTAAAAATATTGACATCGCCAATAGTGATATTGTAGTCAGCAGCTTTGACCTTTTGGGAGAAATAAACACTTTAAGTAATATTCAAGCCTTGAACCTGAAGGCAAGTAAGCTCTCGAGCGACTCCAGCAGCTATGCATTGCAGCTTGATCACGCCGAATTGCGCTATGGGGCGCTGCCCAAAATCACGCGCTTGTCGGCAGGCCTTTCCATCAACAGGGAGCGCGCTGCATTGAACAACCTGAGGCTGGAAATGGGCAGCTCAAGGGTATCGGGAGGCCTTGCGCTGAGCTACCCGGGACTGGGCAGTATGGTGAACGACCTGGCCTTCAACTCCGCACAGCTATCACTGGAACCTGTACAGCTGCATCCCAACGACATGGAAGCCATCATGCGCTTTATACAGCCCGATTCGGCCCTGCCTCCCCTGCCTGCACATCCCGTACTTGTGGCCTTGCAGGTATCGGGAAATCAGCAAAACCTCGATTTCCGAAAGGTGGAGTTCAGCACAGGACGCAGCAGCATCAAGCTCATTGGCAAAAGCAAGGGACCATCACTCACCGAGCACCGCTTTGATCTGAGTAGCCTCAAGGCTGCTGTTTATATGGACGATGTGCATACTTACCTGCCCGATTCCCTCGACATGGAGCTGCTTCCGGCCTATGTCTCATTTGCCGGAAAGGGAAAAGCAGGGCCGCAGCTGAGTCAGCTTCAGGGAACCCTGATGGCACTGGGTTATGGTGAGATAGAACTCAGCGCTACGACTGGGGGCTGGGAGAGCAAACGCTATGACCTGCAAGCACATGCAATGAGTACTTACCTCGACTTGCACAAAGTGCTTGGCGGCGACACCGTTTACACCTGTTTTGAACTTGACGTGGACCTGCAGCACCTGAGCGCCGACAGTATGACAGGTACAGCCCACCTCGACATCCCGGAGTTTAGGAGCGATGCCATTGTTCTGAACAACGTCATTGTGAGCGACAGCATCGATGGCCTAAATCACCTTCTGCACGCTTCTGTGCGCGATTCGGCGGCCATATTCAATATGCGTGCCACTGCTTTTCTAGGCGATGACATGAGGGCTGAGCTATTTGCCAACCTCGATGGGGTAGACCTTGAATATATGGGCCTTACGGAAAAAGACTTTCGGATTCAATCCACCATCAGCGCCCAATACGCTGAGGCTGATTCTGTGCAATCGGGCACACTCCACATTGGGCCTACCCTTGTAATCCGCGAAGGCGAACGCAATGATGTGAACACCCTGACCATGGGTTTCTTCCTCGGTGCTGATAGCACCGGCCTTGAAGTGCAAAGCGATCTGATAGAGCTGTATACGGCATCCAATATGGGGATTGATGACATCATAGCCCACAGCAAAGCCATCTTTAAGCAAGATGCGCCCGAGCTAGAAGAGCAGGACGGCTATTGGAATTTAGACTTCAAGTCGGGCGATGCTGAACTGCTCAGCGACCTCTTCTTGCCCAGCCTTGAGCGCTTCGACCCTGCGCGCGTCAAGTTGCGCTACCGCAGCAGTGACCGTCACCTCGATGCACAGCTCAACCTGCCGTATATCAAGTATGGCGGCATGGTCCTTGACAGCGTAGCACTGGGCCTGCGGGGTGACATGGGTAGCACCATAGGAAGCTTTGGCTTCAGGCAGTTTGCTTATGATACTCTGGAGATTGATCACCTGCGCCTCCTACTCAGCCCTGACAGCATAGGCACCCGGTTGGCGCTCTACATTGGCGATCCTGGTGAGGAAGCGCCCTACCGTCTTGGTGTAAACCTTCACTATGAGCGCAGCCTTGAACCCGGCGAGTGGCAGCTCCGCCCTGATCAGGGCATTTACCTCAATGCCAAGTCATGGGATGTTGACTCGGATGCACTCATGCGGTTCAGGGATGAAGGCATGGCCATCGAATCACTCAACCTACAGCGCAAGCAGCAGCGCCTGCGGTTCAACAAGGAGGTGGGCGAGGAAACGCTGCACATCAGCGCCCAACGCTTTGACCTCGGTTCGCTTGCAGGTATTTTTAGCAAAGATGAGGCCCTTTTCGGTGGGATACTCAACGCCGGGCTGGATTTGAACAGTGATGGCACCTTCACCGGCGATGGGATCATCGAAAATCTCGAATTTGGGGGTACTGACCTCGGGCAGTTCGATTTTGCTGGAAATGCATTGAAGCCAGACGTGTACAGCCTTTCGGCAAATATGAATGGCGGCATAGTCGACTTCATCGTCAAAGGCAAAATCGATGCCAGCACGGAAGGCTCCCCCGTACTTGACCTTGATGCATCACTGGAAAAACTCGATGCTGCCGGGCTTGCCACATTGGTTCCTTCATTGATCGAAAGGGCTACAGGCAACATTCGCGGCAACATGAAAGTGACTGGCGCCAGCGATGCTCCACTGCTCAACGGAGCATTTAACTTCAACAATATAGAGATGAGGCTCAAAGGAAGCGCGGGTAGCTATGCGCTCAAAAAAGAAAAGATTCGGATAGAACCCGGTGCCTTCGTGTTCCCATCGTTCAGCGTGGCCGACTCCGCCGGCAACAAGCTTGTAATCGATGGCAAAGTGCTCCACACCAACTTTGACAACCTTCAATACGACCTCCGCATACGGAGTGATCGCTTTACCCTGATCGATATACGGCCCGGCGCCAATGAGCTTTTTCACGGAAGGCTTGTGGTGGGTACCGACATACGCATCGAAGGCAGCCAAGCCCTGCCGAAGGTGCGCAGCAACATAGCCTTGAAGCGCGGATCGGAAATGGTGTTTCTGGTTCCCGAAAGCAGCTATCAGGAATTTGGCACCGACGGCCTTTTGGAATGGGTGCAATTCGATTATGAGCCCGGAACCGACATCATGACCAAGACAAAATCCGGGAGCGAGAGTGCACAAATCAGCTTTGGAAGTGCCATCGACCTGAGCGGAACCCTCGATATTGACAAGGAAACCCGCATGCGCATCATCATCGACCCCCTCGCGGGTGACTTCCTTGAGATCGCAGGAGGTGGTAAGTTGGCACTGGGCTATGACCGCGCCGGCAGGATCAATCTGTCAGGTACCTACACTGTAAGTGAAGGCACTTATCAAATGACCTTTTACAACATTGTAAAGCGCGTCTTCAAGCTAGAGCCGGGCAGCCGCATTACCTGGAACGGGGATCCAATGAACGCCGACCTCAGGCTTACGGCCCTCTATCCTACCCGCGCTTCGGCTTTGGGCCTTATGAGCAGCGCTAACTCCGGAGCAGCCAGTGAAGGACTGCGCCGCATGCTCGACTGGGAGGTTGTGATGAACATTGAAGGCGAACTCGAAAGTCCTGAAATTGGCTTCGACCTGAGGCTTTCGCAAAACAGCCGTGGCAGCATGGCCGGCGCCATTGACTCGCGCCTTATGCAGCTGCGCGAAAATGAAAGTGAATTGAACAAACAGGTATTTGCATTGATGGTGTTCAATACATTCATCAGCGAAGGCGGCAGCGGCACCGGAGGTAGCGATGCCATGGCCAACCAGGCCCGGAACAGCGCGAGTCAAATGCTCTCGCAACAACTCAACAACCTAAGCGACCAATTGGTGAAAGGGGTTGAACTCAACTTCGACCTGCAATCATATGGCAGTGAAGGCGCTACTGAAACCGATCTCAGCGTTGACTTGTCCAAAACCCTTTTCGACGACCGCGTGGTGGTGCGTGTAGGCAGTACCGTGGCCCTGGAGCAAAACAACCCCATGGCCGATCAAAGCCAGCAGCTCATGACCAACTTCATTGTGGAGTACAAAATCACCGAGGATGGACGCTACCGCCTGAAGGCTTTCCGCAAAACGGATGTGGAGGACATCCTTGTGGGACGCATTACGCGTACAGGCGTTGGTGTGCTCTTCAGGAGGGCTTTTGATCGGGGCAATGAAGTTTTTGCAAGAGACCCTGACAAAGAAAGAAATACAGAAGATGATGAGACCGATAGAGCACCCGAAAATGAACCTGATGCCGATCCCGAGGCAGATGTAGAGCCCGATGAATTGCCTTCGGATGAAACCCTTCCAAAGGAGGAACCCATAAATTCGCCTGTGGAAAACGACGATGAATAGGGCTTGGTGTTACATAACAATCCTGTTTTTGCTGGCATCGTGCACAGCCAAGCGCTATTTGCCGGAAGGCGAATTGTACTTCGCTGGTCATGAACTGGAATATGATAAGGATGCAGAAAGTGTTCCCCGCCAATTGCACAATCAGATCGAGGATGACTTGAAGCCCGACCCTGTATACAAGATCATTCGCTCGCGGCCTGCCGCGTGGCTCTATGGCGTAATGGGTGATGTCGAAAAAGAGAAAGGAATTAAGCACTGGCTCAAATTCCGCATTGGCACCGCGCCTGTGTTTGTGGGCGAAGTGCGCAGGGACCGCAATGCTGCCTACATTGAAAGCCTTTTGAGAAGTGAAGGCTTCTTTCGCGCTCAGGTTCAAGCCATTATTGACTCCTCGAAACACGAGGCGCGTGTGCGCTACCGCATTGACCAAAACGCGCCTTACCGCATAAGTGAATTGAGCGTGTGTGACGAGCCTTCGAAGATATGCCATGAAATAGATTCACTGCTGCAAAGTTCTGATCTCCTTCCGGGAAAACTATTCAGCAGGCAGGCGCTCAACACCTCGCGTGAGCAAATAGGAAACCACTTCCGTTCAGAGGGGTACTTTTACTTCAGGCCTGATTTTGTGCAATTTCAAGCCGACAGTACGGGTGGCGGACGTACAGTGCGGCTCAGGGTGGGATTGGCCGAGGGTCTGCCCCCATCCCTGCTCGAAGTGTATGAAATTGATGAAGTATGGCTCGACCTGAGTGGCAATTACCCTGTACGTGATACCATACCGGGGCCTGTGAATGTGTTGCTCAGTGTGCACAATCCCTTTATTAAGCCTGAAAAGCTCGAGCCCTTTATCGCTATCAAACAGGGCGATGACTACTCCTTGAGAGACCAGCGCATCACCCTGAGGCAGCTCAACCGCTTGAACATATTTGAGTATGTGAACCTCAACTACACCTCCGACACACTCAACGGGACGTATAAACTCCGTGCCGACCTCGATGGCTCGCCCATGAAGAAGCAGCTCGTGAGCACAGAGTTTGACATCAATACCACCTCCAACAACTTTACCGGCCCTGGTGTACACCTCGAATACAACAACCGCAACCTGTTAAGGGGTGCTGAAAGCCTGCGCATCACTGGTATAGGGCGCTATGAAACCCAGCTTTCGGGTGCACGCAGGGGCTTGAGCTCCTTTGAATTCGACCTGCAAGCCGACCTGCTTGTGCCGCGCAAAGGCTTTATCGAATTGCGCCGACAAAAACCACTGGGCAACGTGCCCCGCACCAAGTATGGCGCGCAGTACCGCATATTCCAACAAGCCGACTTCTACGCCCAAAGTGCTGCCGGTGTGCGCTATGGAGTTGAGTGGATCAATGGCGAATCCCATTTCCACAACCTTAACATTATGAGCGTAAGCTTCCTGCGCTTGCTCAGTTCATCGCCGGCGCTTGATGAACTGCTGGAGGACAACGTATTTTTTAGGGAGAGTTTTGAAAACCAATTCATCGTGGGGCCCAATTACACCTACACCTACAATCCGGCCTGGAAAACAGGGCAGCGCCTGCGCTGGTTTTTCAGTGCCAACATTGACCTTTCCGGCAACCTGCTCAATGGCATTTACACCTTGTTGCAAGGTGGCTTGCGCGAGCCTGGCGACTTCACCCTTGGCGGAATTCCCTTCTCCCAATATACCCGTGTACTGATTGACAACCGCTTTACCTACAAGCTGAACCGCACCAGCGAACTGGTATTTCGGCAGAATATTGGGGCCGGCTTCGCCTATGGCAACAGCACTGCTGTGCCCTTCGTGAAGCAATTTTTTGTGGGCGGTGCCATCAGCATGCGTGCCTTCCAGCCGAGGGCCATTGGGCCGGGCAGCTTCTTCAATGAGGACCAGGTGTTCGGCTCATTCTTTGACCAAACGGGCGATTACCTCGCGGAGTTTAACCTTGAGTACCGTTTCGCCAAGGGCGGTTACTTCGAGGGGGCGCTCTTCACCGATGTGGGCAATGTATGGTTGCAGCGCCCATCGGAGGGTCGGCCCGGTGGCGAGTTCGGCTGGAGCAAGGCTGTGAGTGAGTTGGCCGTGGCTACTGGCGTGGGCTTGCGGATGGACTTTACCTTCGTCATCCTGCGCTTCGACCTGGCCTTTCCGGTGCGCCTCCCCTATTTGCCGGAAGGCGAGCGCTGGATTTTTGAAGACATCAATCCGCTGAGACGCGACTGGCGCAGCGAAAATCTCTTGCTCAACATTGCCATTGGCTACCCATTCTGATCCTGGTTATTGCCCTCCTCGTGTGTGTAGGCCGGGACCATTCCTTTTCGGGAAATTGAGCTGAGCCGGGCGAAATCCATTGCGCTGACAAAAACCTCCTGTTTTCATCGCTGGGACACCCGTTTTTTTAATTTCAAACTTCCAATCGAAGCGGTGCCTGGCCTTTAATTATTTTGAGGCTCAGACCTTGATCAATTTGGGTGACGGTCATTCCCCCAGTACGGGCGCAGCTGGGCTCAAAGATATGACGCCCTTTCTGGGCTATTGTCAGGACGCGACTCAGGGCAGGATGCCTGGTGCCAAGCAATGAGGAGCTGTAAGTGCCGCTCCATGGCTGTGACACGGTCCATTCGCTACGGAAAATGGCCAAGAATTGCTTTTGCTCAGGCCTGGGGCCGGTTCACAATCCTTATGGCGAGCCAAGCCATGGGGAAATAGGCCAAAGCCAGGTCGACCACAATGAACCACGTCGGGGCTGGAATCAAAAATGCGTTCACTACACCGCCCACAAAGAAGAGCCCGCCGATGACCCATGCCGGCCATGTGGGTCTGCCCACTGCCAGTATCACCGCGACGATGGCCCCAAGAAAGGTACCCATGGCATGCGCAACAAAGGGAGATATGAAATGATACGGCTCAAACAGCCCGATACCGGCCGCAAGACTGTCGGCATCCATAATGTTCACACCTTCGGGTGGAGGAATGAGTTTGGTACCCAGTACCAGCAAGGCCCCGTTGAGCACGCTGCCAGCAAGAAGAGCCAACAAGACAGCAAAGAAGTTAATCAGAATTTTTTTCATAGTTACAAGGTTTGGATATACAAATCTAAACACTTCGTGCAATTTACCTTTGGCCTACGCCTTACAGATTGTACCTTCGCGGCATCTAAATTACAATTCCATGAAATTCTTTATAGACACTGCCAATCTCGACCAAATACGTGAAGCACAAGACCTCGGCGTACTCGACGGCGTCACCACCAATCCTTCACTTATGGCCAAAGAAGGCATCACGGGCGAGGACAACATCATACAGCATTACCTCGACATTTGCGGTATTGTAGATGGACCTGTGAGCGCTGAAGTAATCAGCACCGACTTCGACGGCATGGTGCGTGAAGGAGAAGCACTGGCTGCCCTCCACAAGAACATCGTGGTGAAGGTGCCCATGATCAAGGATGGTGTGAAGGCATTGCGCTATTTTTCAGACAAAGGCATCAAAACCAATTGTACCCTCGTGTTCTCGGCCGGGCAGGCGCTGCTAGCCGCAAAAGCTGGTGCCACCTACGTATCGCCCTTTATTGGGAGGCTCGACGATATTTCAACCAACGGGCTTGAGCTCATTGAGCAAATCAGGCTCATTTATGACAACTACGCTTACGACACACAAATACTTGCCGCTTCGGTGCGCCACACCATGCACGTGATCCAATGCGCCGAACTCGGCGCCGATGTGATGACGGGCCCGCTGAGCTCCATCCTCGGTCTGCTCAAGCATCCCCTCACCGACAGTGGCCTCGCCCAATTTCTCGCAGACCACAAGAAAGCGAGCCAGGTAGGCGTATAAGGCACTGCAATCGTTCTTTTTGCGAAAAGCATTCCTCCATCGGGGATGCTTTTTTTTTGTGGGTTGCAAGGAATGGAAGTATCTTGTGGCCATTGAATTGAGCGCGTATGAAATTCAGAAAACGTGTAAGGGTATTTCCCGGGCTTACCCTCAACCTGAGCAAAAGCGGCATCAGCACCACCGTAGGACCTCGGGGCATGAATGTAAACTTCAACCGCCATGGCACCTTTCTCAATACCGGGCTGCCAGGTACCGGCATATACGACCGGCACCGCATAGGAGGGGGCAAGGGAAAGCGGCGCATCAACGACAAGGAGCGCAGGCTCATCACGCAGTACGTGCAGGACCTGCCCCCTGATACCACGCCCCCGCTCAAGGCTGCCACCTGCCCGGGGCTCAATGAACTGTACCAGACCTTGCAAGAATGCCACCAGGAGCGCGAAAGGCTCAAACGGGAACTTGTGCTTGCACAAAAACAGGCGCTGCGCTGGAAGCGTTTGCACACCTTAAGCCTGATACTGCTCGTAGGCTTTGCCCTCAAATGGTTTCGCGAAAAGCGCAATGAAAGCATGGCCTATGCCTTGGCTACAGAGGAGCAACTTGACAACTGTACGGTGAATGTAGACGTGAATTGCGATGGCAGCACAGCCGCGGCCTACACCGACCTGCTGCAAGCCTATGCTGCCTTGCTGCGCAGTGAAAAAGCATGGGACCACAGTGTGCGCAGCAATACCAATACGCGCATAGACCGCAGCACAGCCAGCCATAACATAAACCGCATAGCCGTGCAGCACCGCTATGCCAACCTTCCTCTCATCAGCTCCAGCTTCGATGGCATGCACCTTGAGAATGCCACCGGAGCCGACATATTCCTGTACCCTGCCTTTGTGGCCCTCGTAGCCGGGCCGGGGCAATTTGCCCTGCTCGATATGGCCCAGCTACACATCCGCTTCCATACCATACACTTCAAAGAAGAGGGCCCTGTGCCCTCCGATGCACACACAATGGGCAGTGAATGGCTCAAGGCCAATAAGGACGGCTCACGCGATCGGCGCTTTCGCGAAAATTACCAAGTGCCCATGGTGGAATATGCCGAGCTGCACATCACGCACCCGTCGGGTCTGGATGAGCGCTGCGCCTTCAGCCATGTGGACGCCGCGCGTTCATTTGCGGAAGCTTACAAGGCATTTAAACTTACATTGGCTTAAGCCAACATCCATGCAGCGCCGTTGGGATGGGCAGCATGTAGTAGCCATCGCGCAAAGGCAGTGCGAATGATATACATTGCACCACACTTTTCAAGCGTTTGCGGGACCTCACCGTAATCCGCACATTTACTTTTAGGTAAATGACGGTGGCATCGAAATTTTCCTTAGCTTTGGTATAACCAGCTTACAACCACCCCTGGCCACAACTATGTATCATTTGACCAATCGGACCAGCAGCGCCGCATTGTTTGCCTGCATGGCGGCAAGCATGGCTATGCATGTGGTGCATGGGCAATACACTGATGTAAGCAGCATGCTCAACATCCAAAGTACTGTGGCGACCACTTACAATGGCAATGGATTGAGCTTTTATGACTTCAATCAGGATGGATGGGACGATGTGACCATAGGCCGTGGCAACCTTGCGCCCGTGTTTTTGGTGAACAACCAAGGCAATCTGAGCCCGGCTCCATTTGCTATTCCCAACAATGACGGCAAGCAAATCATGATGATCATGTGGGTGGATTACGACAGCGATGGCGACCTCGACCTCTTTATCAGCAAAATGCACGGCCCCCTTGAGCTTTGGCAAAACGACGGCAACTTTAACTTCGTGAATGTAGCTGCCGCAGCTGGTTTGGACCAAGCTTCATGGTACTATACCGGGGCGGCCTGGTGCGATTATGACCACGACGGCGACCTCGACCTGTATGTGGCCAAATTTTACCACCCCAGCATTGGGGTCAGTGCATCGAAGGCGCCGGTATTTTATATCAACAATGGTGATGGCACATTCACCGAAAGCACCGTAAGTACAGGACTGTGGCTGCCCCAAAGACCCATGTTTCAACCGGTGTTTCTCGATTACAACAACGACGGCTGGGAAGACCTTTACCTGATCACCGACCGCGTTTTTGTAGAAAATGTACTTTTTCGAAACAACCAGGACGGCACCTTCAGCAACGTGACCCTGGGCTCGGGTGCAGGGCTCAGCATATGCGCTATGTCGGGCACAGTAGGCGATTATGAC
>DAIOTP010000078.1:13314-16939 GCA_036751905.1 Cryomorphaceae bacterium | reverse complement strand
TCCACATAGAAGAGGTTCAACTCTCGGTACAGTGTTGCAAATATTTCCAGGTTCTTGCTGATTTCAAAGAAGTTGTCTTTTGCCTTAATGGCAAGAATGCTGGTGAGGGCGGTGATGGCAATCAGGGCCATCCACCAGCCTTTTTTCAATTTATTGATCATAAAGGGTGGGGTAAATCATTCCAACTTACAACGCTAAAATTACAATCTTCATACCAAACGATTTGAAAAAGATGCAAATTAAGCCAAGTTGATGTCATCAGGCTTCGTAATGTCAGGAATGTCCTTGAATTTGGCCTTTTCCAAAGCGTTTTCAAAAAGTTGAACCAAGGTGGTATATTGCATTGGTCCACGGCCATTATAGATGATTGCCAATATCAGGCACCCAGGGTATTGGGGCTGTAAGGCTGAAGTCACTGGTTTGTGGGTCCGGATAATTTCGCGTAGGCGCCTCTTCATTACATTGCGCACTACGGCACTCTTATTGAATCGCTTAGGAACTGAAACCAAGACCATGAAGCGCTCTGTGGATTTGGCCGTAAGGCTCCAACCCAACATCAAAGTCAGTGGGCCGCTGCGCACCTTTGCTCCGTTGGCAAATAGCGCATCAATATGCTTTTTGGAGCACAAGCGTAAAGATTTAGGAAACGACTGTTCGTTCATGGTCTTTGGTCATTCACATGCAACCAAAAAAACAGCCGCACACAACCCAACTGCTACTTTAGCTTTTTGATGTAATGCTCAATAGCCATGGACATAGAGGGCAAGCCAGGAGTAGGGGCGTGCACATCAAGACGCAAGCCCGCGCCCTTAACGGCATCAGCAGTGGTAGAACCGAATGCGGCAATTCTTGTGCTATTCTGTGCGAAATCGGGAAAATTTTTAAATAATGATTCTATTCCTGAAGGGCTGAAAAACACGAGCATGTCGTATTTGATATCGGCCAAGTCACTTAAATCACTGCACACTGTTCGATAGAAGATGGCTTTGCTGTACTTGATGTTTTGCTTGTCGAGCAAATCAGTAATGCTCTGCTTATGAATGTCGGACACTGGAAGCAAAAAGCGTTCATTCTTGTGCTTTTTAATCAATTCCATCAAATCTTCAAAGCTTTGCTTGCCGTGAAAAATCTTACGCTTGCGAAAAATGACATACTTCTGCAGGTAATATGCAGTGCTCTCTGAAATGCAGAAATATTTCATCGTTTCTGGCACTACAATGCGCATTTCATCACACATCCGAAAATAATGATCAACGGCGTTGCGGCTCGTCAATATCACTCCTGTATGTTCTAAAATGTTGATGCGCTCCTGCCTGAATTCTTTCGCAGGTACACCTTCAACATGGATAAATGGGCGGAAGTCTACTTTGATTTTGTACTTTTCGGCAAGATCAAAATAAGGGGATTTTTCCGATGTAGGTTCAGGTTGTGAAATCAATATCGACCTAACTTTCTCAGACATGGTTCGCCTCTGTGCTTTTGTTATAGAAATCTTCTGTTTATGTATTCAGCAATTACCAAAACAGGCAAAATTTCAAGGGTGCAAAGGTACAAAAATATATATACCCCGTGTGCGCGGTGGCTGCGTGAAATGCGCAGCCCCTGAAGAATCCTGAACAAAAAAGACCCTGCTGCCAGGAAGGCTGCAAGCCAAAGGAGAAGTATAACGGATCCGGCACTTGTGTAAGCCATAGCCAGGCACACTGGAATCAGCAGCAGCCCCAGCGCTTTGTTGACCAAGAAAAGTTCAAACAAATACTCTCGAATTACGCTTCCATCTTTAAACAACCAGCGCATAAAACGGCCCAGCATCAGCTTGCTGAAATACAATAGCGCGATCGATGCAACCACCACAAGATAGCTCAACCAGCCATATCCGTAGGGCAAGCTCCATTCAAAAAACTTGGCCGTAAGGTAAAACACAAGGCTTAAGAGCAGTACGAAGTTTGCAAAAAGCAACACGGAAGCGCGGTGGGAGAAAACCAACTCCTCCCGCATCAGCTGACGCAAAATCTGCAACCTCAACAAGCTGCTGAACAAGCGCTGAAGCCTGCGCTGATAGCTTATACGAACGTATGCTATGTGGATGAATACCAAGGCGAATAACAAGAGCATCCAGTCTTCATAAAGGCTGGGCGCTGAACGAAGTTCAGGAACAATATCAATTTGAAGAAGGAAACTCAAGAGTAGCATGGGCGCACAAAAGTCGCAAAAAACAACAGATAGTGCCGTACGGAATTCACTACCTTTGCAGCCGAAAATTAACCTATATGCGAACAGATCAATACCAAGGGCACGATTACTACCTGATGGATGAATTGCTCAGCGATGAGCACAAGCTGGTGCGCGATGCCGCACGAGCCTGGGTGAAGAAAGAAGTATCGCCAATTATTGAGGAGCATTACGAAAAAGCCACTTTCCCGAAACACATATTGCCTGGACTTGCTGAGATTGGCGCATTCGGACCTTACATTCCCGAAGAATACGGTGGCGCTGGACTCGATCAAATATCTTACGGCATCATCATGCAGGAACTCGAGCGCTGCGACAGTGGATTGCGCTCTACAGCGTCCGTGCAGAGCTCGCTCGTGATGTTTCCTATTTGGAAATATGGCTCTGAAGCACAGCGACGCAAATACCTCCCAAAGCTTGCTACCGGCGAAATGATGGGCAGCTTCGGACTCACAGAGCCCGATCATGGATCGAATCCCGCCGGGATGATCACCAATTTCAAGGATGCAGGTGATCACTACATCCTGAACGGTGCGAAAATGTGGATTTCCAATGCCCCTTTTGCAAGCATCGCTGTTGTGTGGGCAAAGAGTGAAGAAGGTCGCATTCACGGACTCATTGTTGAACGGGGCATGGAAGGATTTACCACGCCCGAAACACACGGCAAACTAAGCCTGCGTGCAAGCGCCACCGGTGAGCTGGTGTTCGACAATGTGAAAGTCCCCAAAGAAAACCTCCTGCCGGGACGTTCTGGTCTTGGCGCGCCGCTAAGCTGCCTTGATAGTGCACGTTATGGCATTGCTTGGGGAGCCATTGGTGCCGCACTCGACTGCTATGACTCTGCCTTGCGTTATGCCAAAGAGCGCCAACAATTCGGCAAGCCCATCGCGGCCTTCCAGCTACAGCAAAAAAAGCTGGCTGAAATGATTACCGAAATCACCAAGGCCCAGCTGCTCACCTTACGCCTTGGACAGCTCAAAAACGAAGGCCGCGCCAGCACTGCACAAATTTCTATGGCCAAACGCAACAATGTTGAGATGGCCCTCCATGTAGCACGCGAAGCGCGACAGATTCACGGCGGCATGGGCATCACCAGCGAATACCCCATCATGCGTCACATGGCCAACCTGGAGTCGGTAGTGACGTACGAAGGCACCCATGACATTCACCTGTTGATCACAGGACTGGATATTACAGGAGAGAGTGCGTTTAAGTAGTTGGGTTGTATCAAGTACTAAGTATCAAGTATTAAGTATCACGTATTAAAGATGACGATGCCTGAATAACACTGACCGTTATGTGGTACTCGTTTTTGTGATTGCTGCAGAGATTACATCTGGATCCTGAGCTTTGGTTTGGGGTAAATAAATGGGGCAGCATGCCCCATTTATTT
>DAIOTP010000078.1:0-13304 GCA_036751905.1 Cryomorphaceae bacterium | reverse complement strand
AACATAGTGTGTGGTTTTTTGGTGTTGTAGAGTGCTACAGTTCGGTCAAGCTCAACGTTCAACTGTTTTAAAGTACGGATGACTCTATGGCGCAAGTACATATTTTTGATTACGCCGTTAAGCCGCTCTGCCATTGCATTTTCGTAACATGACTTACCCATACTGCCAGTAATGTTGTAGTCTATCATCAACTGTTTGAAGTTCCGATCATAATACTGACCACCACCATCAGAGTGCAGTATGAGCATGCTCAGCTTTATGAACTTCCTTTCTCTGATAGCCATTTGCAGTGCCGGTAAGGTGGTGCTTTCGGTGCTTAGATCAGCCGAGGCATTAAAGCCGACAATGAACTTCGTGAAAGCATCCTGGATCAAGGTGATGTAGTAAAACCTGCCCATCAACTCATAGTATGTAATATCACTTTGCCACACCTGATTAGGCCTGTTTATTCGCATGTTTTCAATGAAATTCGGGGAGAACATTGTGTTAGAGCTGTCGGTGGTTCTGACATAGTTCTTTTTGACTTCCACTTTAAGGCCCACCCTGCTGCATAAATCCTCAAATACATCCCGGCCCAGGCCTTTGGGCTGTATCATGAAGTACATTGTGCGCAAGCCCATCTCTGGGTGATCCTCGCGCACTTGCCGAACTATTCTTAGCAATTGAAATTCCATATCCTGAGATTTCATCATCCGCTCAATGTAACCATGAACATTCTGCTTCACAGTGCCTAAAGCTCTATATAACTCGTTAAGGCTTCCTTGCATCACTTCTCTGTTTTCCCAGTACCAGAGGACTGTTGGGTAGAAAAGTTTTTTTTTATGTCGATCTGATAATGCTCCTCAGCCAGATCAATCATCTTGTCCTTGAAGTCCAATTGCAGTTGCTTTTGCCCCAAAGCACGCTCAAGGTCAGCCACTTTCTTCTGTAAAGCCAGTAGTTTCTTTGTATCACTTTCTGACTCAACAATCATGCGCTCAGGTTTTTTCTTCTTGTTCATTGTTCCGTATTTAGCTATCCAGCGTGATACTGTGACACGCGCTACTTCATATTCACGGACAAGTTCGGGACTATTTGTTTGGCCTGCTTCAAGATCGCGTACTTTTTGTCGCTTGAACTCTTCACTGAAGCGCCGAACTCGGCGCTGCGCAAGACTCATTTTAAACTGATTTCTGTTTGCCATTTTTGACTGGTTTTTTTGGTTTGTAACTCTTAAAACCGGTCAGTGTATTTCAGGCAGCATCAAGAAGGGGGCGCGGGACTTCGGGGGAAGGTGCTGCTGCTTTGAGTGCATGTAATTCGTGTTGAATATGCCCCATCCATACGGAGGCCAAAGCCGTATCGTTGACAAATGACAACGAGGGGTGTAGCCCTGCGTATATTCAATTCACCTTAACGAGTTTTTGAACCGCAATGCTTTATGCAGTTTCAATGCGAAGCCAACTGCACAGCAGTGTTGCCTAATTCTTAATACATAATACAATTCATTCCAACCCACACCTCCGCATCACCCTCTCTGAATGCTTGATGCTTGTCATCATTCTATTCCAAGCCCGCATCCTCCGCAATGGCTTTCCAAATGGCCTCAGGCCTTGGCTCTTCGCTTATGAGAAATCCTCTGAGGCCAAGCGCATAAATGCTCTTGCCTGTGCTTTCACCAATAGCCACAACGCGTTGGCTGGTTGTGGCACGGTGGCGCCCAAGGTAAGCCTCGGCATTGCTCGGCGAGCTGAATACAAGGTAGTCGGCATCGCTGGCCACAACGGGCGGCTGAGGTAGGGTTTTGTAAAATGGAAAGTCAAGCAATTGATTCTTCCCTAATGGTTTGCTCAGTCTTTGCAAACTGATGTCGCTTCTTGGATAGAGTACGGTTTCCTCAGGTGATAGCCCCCTGGCAAATTCTGCAATCGCCTCGGCTACCTGGTAATGCCCTGGGTTGAAACGCAGGTTCAGATGTACGCCTTCGAGCGCCGCAGCGGTTCCCGGACCCAGCACGGCTACCTTCACATTTTCCGTAAGGTCATAGTGCTTCAAAAACAAACGCAGTCCGCTGGGTGAGGAAAAGAAAATCCAATCGGTGGCCGGTGGTGCTTCCTGGCGATCCAAGACGAATTGCACACAGCTTTGGTAATGAAACCGGACTTTCCCTTTGCGCTCAAGTGCACTGAAAAATTGCCAGGCTTCGTTGCGGCTCACAAATATTCTCAGTGGATTCATGGCACCAACTGCATGCGCAAGGCTTCCACCGCTTTCTCAGCCATACCCTCCGGTTCAGCTTGCGACATCTGCACCCATACGGGTTCGGCATCCCATTGCGGGGCCATGACTGCGTGGAGTACCAAACGCTCGCCCTCTACATGGCAGTATGCTCCCAGCGGGAGTTGGCAGCCCCCTTGAAAAAGGTTGAGCACTTTGCGTTCGACATTGATCGCTTTCGCAACTTCAAGATCATGCAGCGGGCCAAGCGCCTGTATCAGTGCATGGTCATTGCTGCGCACCTGACAAGCCAACACGCCCTGTGCAGGCGCAGGAATAAACTGAGTCGGCTCAAACGGATAGACAACCAGATCGCTGACATCAAGGCCCAAACGATCGAGACCAGCCTGCGCCAGAATGATGGCGTCAAATTGTCCATTGCGTAGCTTGTCAATCCGCGTGGGCACATTCCCACGGATATCGTCCATGCGCAGGTCGGGTCGGTGGTGGTGCAGCTGCATTTTACGGCGCGCACTGGAGGTACCTACCAAAGCACCTTCCGCCAAGGGCCAGGGCTGAGCCGGGTCGTGAAATTGCGGACGCATAAGCAGCAAATCATTGACAGCCGCCCTTGCCGAAACCGCTGCAATGCTCAATCCCTCTGGCTGCGTCGTTTCCAAATCTTTATGGGAATGCACCGCCAAATCGATATGCCCGTTCAACAATTCAGCCTCCAATTCTTTGGTAAAGAAGCCCTTGCCCTCCATTTTATCAAAGCTCAAGTGCTGAATGATATCCCCTTGGGTTTTAATAATTTTAATGAGGACCTCATGGCCCAAAGCTTCAAGGCTGGCTTTGATGTGGTGGGCTTGCCAGAGTGCAAGATCGCTTCCGCGCGAACCAATGACGATGGACCGATCCATCACTTTTTGGCGCTAAGCATTACCTCCTTGGCCATTTTCATGGGCACGGAAATGTATTTTTTCTCCATGTAGCTGATTACCTTTTCAAGTACCTCACGCGAGGCAGCATCCATGGATTCAATTTCTTTGGCATACACCGAGGTCATGGCGCGCTCCCTGATTTCTTTTACCGAAGCGGGGATGCTGCGCATGGCGAGCTCTATTTGCCGGGTGTGGTACATTTCGTGAAATTCGTGCATGTTGTTGCCGATGATTTCCTCGCAACGCACTATTTCACGCGAGCGCTCTTTCAGGTTGCGTTCAGCAATACTGCGCAGTTCTTCAATGTTGATGTGGTCTATGGCCACAGCGCTTTCCGCAAAAATGGCTGGATCAAAATCGCCTGGGAGGGCAAGGTCGATCAGTACCTTGCGGCCTTTGTCGTCACCCAGCAACCGTTTAAATAGCTCCTGATTCACTACCGGTTCTTCTGAGCCTGTGCAACTGATCAGTACATCAAAGCCATCTTTGTACGATGGCAAATCAGTCAATTCCGATGCTTTGGATCCTGTTTCTCGCGCCAATGTCACAGCGCGCTCGAGTGTGCGGTTGAAAATGTGGATATTCTTATAGCCATGCTTGCTCAGGAAACGCGTCATGGCCTTGTTGGTTTTTCCGGCACCTACCATCAAAATGCGGCTATTCAATGGTACATTGAGCTCCCGCAGTCTATGGAAGGCAAGAGAAACCACGGATACCGGCTTTTTGAAAATGGCGGTTTCTGTAAATATCTGCTTGGCTGACTCTATCGCTTTCCGCATCACGAGGCGAAGCAAATCGCCTGACAAACCCATGACCCGGGCTTCTTCATGCGCTGATCGCATTTGGGTAATGATCTCTCGCTCGCCAATCACCATAGAATCCAGTGAAGCGCAAACCCGAAATATGTGCTCAACGGCCACATCACCTTGAAAAACTTCCGCTTTCTCAGCTGCAAGTGCCGACTCTTCTGCATTCAGTGATTGTACAAAATGCTGAACAAGTGCCGCAACATCAACAGGCCTTGCATCGGCTTGTACCAATATAAACTCCACCCTGTTGCAGGTACTCACATACATCAATTCGCTCAAATTCAGCCCTTGCTTGAGTAAAACCAAGGCTTCCTGCTTGCGCTCTGCGGCCAGGTGAAATTTCCCGACCACCTCCAAAGGGAGGTGCTTGTGTGTAAATGCGACTGTGTAAAGCTTTTCCAACAGGATTTTAATTGCCTGCAAATTTCGGCATGCACCAGGGCCCAATTGTCATTGAATTGTCAGCGCACTCAATTTAGAAAGTCTCTAAATAGTCAGGGGCGGCCTGATGGCCGCCCCCAATTTTAAACAAACAAACAATACAAAACGTGGTCAACCGCTGCACATTTCGCAATCAGGGCCATTTTCGATAGAACATGCCTGTGCGGCAGCTTCTTGCTCAGCCACACTCATGGGCACAGCTGCAGGTTTGGGCTGCTCGAGCTTGCTCTTGTCGAGGGTAAACTTGATGGCATCGGCAGCGGCCTTGGTGCGCAGGTAGTACATGCCCGTTTTCAGGCCCTTCTTCCAGCCGTAAAAGTGCATCGAGGTAAGCTTGGCGAAGTTGGCATTTTCCATGAAAATGTTGAGCGACTGCGACTGGCAAATGAATGCTCCGCGGTCAGCTGCCATATCCAATATGGTTTTCTGGCTGATTTCCCAAGCAGTTTTATACAGTGCCTTTAGGTTCTCAGGAATTTCAGGAATATTCTGCACTGAGCCATTGGCCGACATGAGTTTGGCACGCATTTCATCGGTCCACAGGCCGAGCTTCACAAGGTCGCGCAGCAGGTGCTTGTTTACCACTGCAAACTCTCCTGAGAGTACACGGCGGGTGTACATATTGGCTGTGTAAGGCTCAAAGCACTCGTTGTTCCCCAAAATTTGCGCTGTGCTGGCTGTTGGCATGGGTGCCAAAAGCAGTGAATTGCGCACGCCATGGGTTTTCACTTCTTCGCGCAATACATCCCATTCCCAACGCTCGCTGGGTTGTACACCCCACATATCGAACTGAAATATACCTTGGCTCACCGGTGACCCTGCGAACGATTCATAATGACCGTCAAGTTTTGCAAGGTCCTTGCTCGCCGTCATGGCAGCGTAGTAAATGGTTTCGAAGATATCGCGGTTGAGCTTGCGGGCCTCTTCACTTTCAAAGGGATACCTCAGCAACACAAATGCATCAGCCAATCCTTGTACCCCTATGCCAATAGGACGGTGGCGCATGTTGCTGCGGCGTGCCTCAGGTGTAGGGTAGAAATTGTTGTCGATGATGCGGTTCAAATTCTTGGTAACCTGATAAGTGACATCGAAAAGCTGGTCATGATCAAATTTGCCTTCGCGGATGAATTTTGGCAGGGCAATAGAAGCCAAATTGCACACCGCTACTTCATCAGGGGCGGTATACTCCATGATTTCAGTACACAGGTTGCTCGACTTGATGGTACCTATATTCTTTTGGTTGCTCTTCTCGTTGGCAGCATCCTTGTAGAGCATGTAAGGTGTTCCGGTCTCGATTTGTGATTCCATGATTTTGAACCACAGCTCTTGGGCCTTGATGGTTTTGCGGCCGCGTCCTTCTTTCTCGTATTTGGCGTAAAGCTTTTCAAACTCTGCACCATAAGCGTCGCTGAGGCCGGGGCACTCGTTGGGGCACATCAGTGTCCAGGTGCCATTTTCTTCAACCCGCTTCATGAATAGGTCGGGAATCCACATGGCGTAGAAGAGGTCGCGCGCACGCATTTCTTCTTTGCCATGGTTTTTCTTCAGCTCAAGGAAATCAAAAATGTCGGCATGCCATGGCTCAACGTATATGGCAAATGAACCTTTGCGCTTTCCGCCACCTTGGTCTACGTACCGTGCTGTGTCATTGAACACGCGCAGCATGGGCACTATGCCATTGCTCGTGCCGTTGGTGCCCCGGATGTAGGAGCCCTTGGCCCTTACGTCATGTATACTCAGGCCAATACCACCTGCGCTTTGCGAAATTTGCGCGCACTGCTTCAGTGTGTCGTATATCCCGCTGATGCTGTCCTCCTTCATGGTGAGCAGAAAGCAGGAGCTCATTTGTGGCTTGGGCGTACCGGCATTGAACAGTGTGGGTGTGGCGTGGGTAAACCAGCCTTCGCTCATCAGGTTGTACGTTTCTATGGCCTGCTCAAGGTCATGCTTGTGGATGCCGATCGACACCCGCATGAGCATGTGCTGAGGCCTTTCGGCTACTTCACCATTGATTTTGAGCAAGTATGAGCGTTCCAGGGTCTTAAACCCAAAAAAGTCATAGTTGAAATCGCGGTCATAAATGATGCTGGAATCAATGAACTCAGCGTTGCTGTCAATAATTTCCATCACATCGTCAGCAAGCAATGCAGCATTTTCGCCAGTGTTGGGATCCACGTACTCATGCAGCATCCGCATCGTTTCCGAAAATGATTTTTCCGTGTTCTTGTGCAAATTGCTCACGGCTATACGGCTTGCAAGCAAGGCGTAATCCGGGTGCTTGATGGTATTGGTGGCCGCCACTTCAGCCGCCAGGTTGTCGAGCTGTGAAGTAGTAACGCCTTCGAAAATGCCATTGATTACCTTTTTGGCCACTTCAATGGGATCTACTGCGGGGTTGAGCCCGTAGCACAACTTCTTGATGCGCGCAGTGATTTTGTCAAATTTGACTGCCTCCTTACGGCCATCGCGCTTTAATACGTACGACATATTTGTGTTTTATTTGGTTGTTATCGGGTGTGGTTGGATGTATCAAAAATCGGCATCCATGGTAAAACTCTTCTCGGCTGATCCCGCCTTGTTCACTCCGGCTTTTTGGTACTCGGCTACGCGCTTTTCAAAGAAGTTGGTCTTGCCTTGCAGGTTGATCATATCCATAAAGTCGAAGGGATTTACAGCGCCATATTCTTTTTCATTGCCCAGCTCTACAAGCAGTCGGTCGGCAACAAATTCAATGTACTGCTGCATCATCTCCGCATTCATACCAATGAGCTTCACCGGTATTGCGTCGGTTACAAACTCCTTTTCAATTTCTACCGCATCCATGATAATTTTTCGCACGGTGTCTTTGGGCAATTTATTGACCAAATGCTTGGTATACAACAAGCACGCAAAGTCGCAATGCATACCTTCATCTCTGGAAATAAGCTCATTGCTAAAGCTCAGCCCGGGCATCAGCCCGCGCTTCTTCAACCAGAAAATAGAGCAAAAAGATCCGCTAAAAAAGATGCCTTCTACCGCCGCAAAAGCCACAAGCCTTTCGGCAAATGAGCCATTGTCGATCCAGTTCAAAGCCCAATCGGCTTTCTTCTTCACGCAATCAAGGGTTTCGATCGCGTTAAAAAGCATATGCTTTTCCTTGCCATCCTTGATGTAGGTATCGATCAGCAAGCTGTAAGTTTCAGAATGGATGTTCTCCATCATCACCTGAAAGCCGTAGAAGAACTTGGCTTCTGTGTACTGTACTTCAGCGAGAAAATTCTCAGCCAGGTTTTCATTGACAATGCCATCGCTCGCTGCAAAAAAGGCGAGCACATGCTTTACAAAATGACGTTCGTCGTCGTTGAGTTTTTCATTCCAGTCTACAAGATCTGCGTGGAGGTCAATTTCCTCGGCTGTCCAGAATGACGCTTCGGAACGTTTATAAAAGTTCCAAATGTCATCGTGCTCTATAGGGAAGAGCACAAATCTGTTTTTGTTTTCAGCCAAAATGGGCTCCACCACGCTGGTGTTTGTTGGGAGAATTTCTTTGAGGCTCGCCTCGGTGCTTTTGGGGGTTACTTCTGCCATGATAAAATGGTGTTTTTTATCTATTGTGTGTTGTTAAACTGTTATTTTGTTGATTCACTACCCTTTACTCGAAGGGTTTTTCGGCTTCACTTCCTTTCACAAGTGATGTTTTGGTCGTCTGCCGGCAACAAATTTTGACAAAAAGGCCGTGCTTTTTAAACCCTTTTAATTCACATTCCGCCGAAGTTTTCAACACCCAAAAAAACCAGCCGCCCGCAGCCCAATGGTAGCGCCTACTTCATCGATTTTCGCACCCCTCCCCTATGAGGATAAGTTGGTATTAAGCCCAAAATTGTGGCACAGTTTTCTCTTATCAGACATCAAAAGCACTTTTTTCGGATTCAAATAACTGTTGCAGCACACTTTGCGACACACAAACGGTGTTGTGCAAAAGTTAAGAAAAAATTACTTGCAGGTTAATTCTACCTGATAACCAGCTTTCGGGCATTATTTTTTTTGTGCTTCAAGGTAAGCCTCTGCTGCTTCGAGCTGGGCAAAGAAGTCTTTTCCAAACTTTCTAATGAGCGGTTCGCGCAAAAAGCGAAACACCTTCAAATCGACTTTGGCTCCGCATGCGCGCGCCGGGTCGCAAATGGGCCAGTAATGGTAGTTCATAGCCACAATGCCATCGGTCATTTCCGAAAGGCGGATGGGGTACAGGTGGCAGGAAATGGGCTTGATAAAATCCGTTTTACCAGCGCGGTAAGCCGACTCCATGGCGCATTTGGCAACCCCATTTGCATCGAAATGCACAAAGGCGCATTCCTTGTCATCCACCAGCGGCGTCACGTAATCGCCATCGCTGTCAATTTCCACCACGCCCATCATATTGATCACCTCAATACCCTCAGGCCGCATGAATTCCTTGATGGCCTCCAGGTTGTCTTCAATGATGCCAATTTCCTCCTCCTCCAGTGGCGCCCCGCTCTCCCCCTCCACGCAACAAGCACCTTTGCAGGCAGCCAAGTCACACAGGAAGCGCTTTTGAAACACTTCATCACTCACCAGCACATCGTCGATTTGAATCATGGAGCAAAGGTAGGGATTGTGATTGACAGAGATTTATAATGTGAGTTTCAGATCACAAATCAGACCCTTTATTTCCGCAAATGATGTGGAAACAGAAGGCATTTAGACCAAAAAAAACCGCTCCCATGCAGGAGCGGTTCCTCATTTATTTATATCGCCTCCGATCACTTCACATGCATCAACTTACCGCTGTGCACCTGTACACCGTCCACACGTACCGTGTAGAACAGCATGCCTGCGGGGAACTGCTGACCATCGATGGTGATGATGCGGTCACCATTGCCATGGCGGCTTTGCTGCACCAGGCGGCCGGTGAGGTCAAAGAATTGTACCTGCAGGTCGGTATAGCCCACGAACTGCTCGCTCAGCATGAGGCTGATCTCGCTGGTAAAGGGATTAGGGTAGGCAAGTATGCCCTTGCTATAGTCTTGCTGTGGGTCGACCTGTGCTGACTTGCTCTCATCCGAAGCGGGAAAGGACCCCGTGAAGGATATCGATGGAATGTACGCCTGGTATTGGCTGGTGTACATTTCATTGAGCGCAGTTACATTGCTTAGTGAATTGAAGAAATCATCATTGTACATTTCAGGCAGCTCAAAGGGCAATTCACCCTCCTCAGTAGCCAGTGAAATAGCTTGGGCGCTTAATGTACTGGCCGAATTGAATGCAGTAGTCCATGACGGCTCTGCAAGGCCCATCTTGTGGGCGAGTGCTCCTGCCATACGGTCAAAGCCTTGGGGCTTGTATGTATCCAGGAGCGCGTATAGCTCCGCAGCCGGAAGGGCTCCAGTGGTATCGACTTGAAAAAAGTCGACAACATCATTCCAAAATTCCGCCACCTGGGCCCGTGCTGCCATCCAACTCAACTCAGCATCGCTAAATCCGGATGCTACCTCCGCATCCATCGCATCCATTGTGCTGCTGGCTGAAATAGCTGCCAGATCTGAAGGAAAAATTAGCATGTTCAGGGTATGGCTGAGAGGGCCCTCAATGGACCCGATCAGTTCATTGATGGCCTCATCCGAAGCTCCCGACACGATCAAATCCGCTATTTGGGCAGTGAGACCATTGTCAAATTGCGCAGCCTGCTCCTCAACCTGAATTTCGAGGGTGTTGGCAGTAGCGGCTATAAAACCAATCACATCTTCAGCTGAAGCGCCGTTCTCTTCCATCCTTTCCACCAGCCTTATCTCGCGAACAACTCTGGGATCTGCTGATTTTCTTACCTGGCATTGCTCACGATCGTTATATTGGCTTATGCAGGGTGAAGGCAAGACATGGGAGCCTGTATTGATTTGGGTAACATTTATCGGCTCAAGGCATTCCGGTCCCGGGGTATCATAGCGGTAGTTGATTTCCTGGTTGAGCGGGTTCAGACTTGCCGATTCAAGTCGGAAATCAAAATGGTTGGGGCCTGAGTGGCTGAAACAGTTGTTGGCAGCCCCATTGGACTGTGCGCAACTTCCTTGAAAGATGTTAATGTTTCCCGAGTTCACATAAATATCTGCATGTTTTATGGGCGCCCTAAATTGGTTGCATTTGAATACCAGGCCCGGATGGCTCAGCGTTGGCTGGGAGGGGACAAAGTTAGCGTTGATACCTCGTGTAAAAATGCCAAAGTCAAGTCCAGAGAATGTATTGCGGTATATTTCATTAGGGGCCTCACCTGACGATGTGTTTACTATCCCAATACCCGTGGTAGAATTATTCAATGAATTAAACTGGAAATGGTTGTTTTCAACAGCATAGCCTGTGGACGAGGCCATTTGTAGTCCCACAACTTCGGAGGGGAAGCCAACTGCGTTGTTGTTTAGCGTTATGTCGTTATCGAGAACTTCAGCATTGATTGTTTGGCCTAGTATAATTCCGCTTCTTACATTGTCAATTTGGGTAAAACCGATGTGCACCTTCCTTGCAACATTGTTGACGTTATAGACACCAATGGCATAGCGCAATTTTGTAAAAGCACTCCTTGTTATGGTGCCTTGACAAGGTCCTTGGACCGGTTGATCACAAATCCAGGTTACCTTGAGTCCAGAATTAGCGGCGTAAATACCTGCACCGGCGTTGTCAAAAGTGGGGTTAAATGATGCCTGATTCGAAAAGTTGCACCCTTGCACAGTTAGTGATGCAATGTTGCTAAGGCGCAGGTGTTGATTAGGTGTAGTGAAGGGAACCTGGGAAAAATCACTTGTTGTAACAAACGTCATCCTCTGAATTACGCTGCTGTTGGGCACCTCTACCCCAGGGAAGTGCTCCCAGCTGTAATCACTCAGCCATACGCCACGCACGTTATCTTTTATTGTGCTATTTCGCAAATTGAGTTCACCACCGCCTTTGCCTTGAGCGCCATCCGCATGAATGGCCGTCTTTGCAAATTCTATGAAACTGTTATTTCTCATGCTGAAGCGGCCTTGTTGAGTGCCGCCGTAATCAGATTGAGCTTGGTTGGCATGGCCTTCCACAATAACTCCATCCCATCTGCCTTTCAAACATCCGTTGTTTGTTCCCGCACAGCCGCCATAGAGCTTATCAGCGCAGTAGTTATCCACAGTAAATGTGGTGCGGATAAGTGTTAAATGGGCACCATTTGCACTGCCATCGCCGCGTTCCACAACAACTTTGGCACCGGGTGCAAAATGAAACACCATGTTATCAATGTTAATCACATCACCTGCGCGTATGCGCAGCTCTTCACGCACATAAACATTGGGCCCGCTGTTGCCATTCAAAGGATTGTTGGAAGGCGTCCATACAGCACTGCCATCACTCTGGTATTTTGCAATGCTGTTTTGGGCGTTGGCCAAACAACAATCACAGCTAAAATCCTCAAAATTGCCGTAGGTGTCATCATCTACCTGGTCGGGGAGTAAATACCTAAATTCTGTTATGGATGTAGGTGAATTAAGATTGTTTCCATAACCCGGTGCAATTGCCTGGAATTGTGGATTGAAGTTGGAGGGATCTGGGTTGTTGGCGTTGGTGAATCGACCTATAAAGTTGTCAGAGGCCAAATATAGATTGTTTCCGCTTCGCTCAATATATGATTGTTTGAATGGGTTCAATGAGGCTGGAAACTGCGCATTGGGCAATAAGCTTTGGGTATTTACATCCCATATATCAAGGGGCTTGGTCCAAAAAGGGCTGGTTTCATGGGTAAAATAAACATATCTACCATTGGGCGAAAATTCTACACCGTGTACATTTACCCAATTATTCGCACCTGATGTTAAATCAATGGTTTGGGCGCTGCCATTGAAGACCTGCATATTTGGGTCAAGGTCAAGAATACGGACACTCCTGCCTATGGAAGTGGTATTCTGAGCGGCGGGTATAGCCAATCTATAATTTCCATTGTTCAGTTTTATGAGCTCCATTTCAGAGCGAATGGATGTAGTATTTGCACCCCCAATTTCCTGAAATTGATACTGATAATTGTCATAATGAAGGCCTGATTGATCAAGCTTGTATCGGTATATGTATTTACCATCACATAAGATAACATAGCGAAAGCAATTGTTAATTAATGGGGTGGAGGCAATGAGGTAGCCCGAAGCATTGGTAAATGAACCCTCCCCAGCGACGGTGTGATGCTGAGCATAATATTCTGAAATGTTTTGAAGGGTAGGATTGATTCCTTCTTCGCCTTGTCCTTCGAGCGCTCCAATTGCAAATGGATTGAGCGTATTGATCAGCTGGGTATTGTAAACTCCCATGAATATGTCGAGTTTATTTAGCTGATTAAAATTATTGTTCCAACTGCCGACGTAAATGATCGCAAATCTTGTGCAAGAATTGCCCATAGGCAGTATCAGCATCTCGCTGTATCCCTTGACCCCACCTAAATTGTTGGAAGAATTGACTTGTGCTCTTAGGCTGTTCACCAACCATCCATGCTTGTCATAAAGCTTATCATCCACCACAAAGCACATCAACTCCCCATCAGGGCCGGTGTAGCCCGCCTGTGTGTATTGGGCGGGGCTGCCTGTGTATTTAAAATTCCAGTCAAAATTTATATCCCCTACCTGATAATTTGCCGGCCAAGCGGGATTGTTGGGTAATGGAACATAATCTGGTACGTCCGGTTGAAATTTCCCGCCGGGCATCACCCAATTCGGGTTTTGGCTATGCACATTGTAATGGCTACATAAGCACATGCAAGCCATCACAAAAAATAATTTTAATGATCTCATAAAAAAATGTTTAAGGGTTGTGTGAAAAAATTTCAGCTCAAAACTGAAAAAAAAAAAAACGATTTATTGCTAACTTCGGAGCATGAAGTTTTCAACAATTTACACTAAGTTAACACATCATTTCC
>DAIOTP010000077.1:11764-16988 GCA_036751905.1 Cryomorphaceae bacterium | reverse complement strand
ACATCATTCTCAGAGAGGTTGGTGAGCATTCCTGCCAAATCACCGGGCTTGTCGAGCACAGGACCCGAAGTAACCTTGAATCCTACGCCCAGCTCTTGTGAAATAATATTGGCAAGTGTGGTTTTTCCCAAGCCGGGAGGACCATGGAGCAGGACATGATCAAGGGCTTCTTTTCTCATTTTGGCAGCTGTCACAAAGACGCGCAAATTCTCCAAAATTTTGTCCTGACCCGCAAAGTCATTGAATACTTGTGGCCTCAGCACTTTTTCAAGCTCCGCATCGGAATAAGAAGAGGCATCACGTACGTCGAAATCAGAATCCATTTACCAAAGATAAGGATATGCAAAGAAGGGCAATAAGAAAGCCTGCACGCGGCAGGCTTCCTTGAATATAGCGTACGAAAGAGGGCCACTATCCGTGATCTTCTTCGTCATCGGTCATTGGCACTATTTGGGGAACAAAATCTTCGGCTTTGCCAGGCTTGCTGTAGTCATAAGGCCAGCGGTGCACCACTGGAAGCGCTCCGGGCCAGTTACCATGGATATGCTCCACTGGAGTGGTCCATTCCAGAGTATTGCTACGCCAAGGATTCTGTGATGAATTTTGCCCTTTAAAAATACTCCAGAAGAAGTTAAATAAGAATATAGCCTGTCCTGCTGCGGCAAAAATTGCAAAACCTGTAATGATAATGTTCATATCGACCAAACCATCGAACATGGGATAATCCGTGTATTGATAGTACCGACGTGGCGCGCCTGCAAGACCCACGAAGTGCATCGGAAAAAACACACCATAGCCGCCCACGATTGTGATCCAGAAGTGTGCATACCCCATTTTAGAATTCAACATGCGACCAAACATTTTGGGAAACCAATGGTAGATTCCTGCAAACATTCCAAATATTGCCGACAATCCCATAACAATATGGAAGTGAGCTACCACAAAGTATGTGTCATGCACATTGATGTCCAGGGCGGAGTCGGCCAATATAATTCCTGTCAATCCCCCTGTTACAAATGTTGAAACCAAACCAATCGAAAACAGCATAGCCGGAGTTAGCTTTAGGTTGCCCTTCCACAGTGTAGTGATGTAATTGAAGGCTTTCACTGCTGACGGAATCGCGATCAACAAGGTTGTGAAAACAAATACTGAACCCAAAAAGGGATTCATTCCAGTAACAAACATGTGGTGACCCCAAACAATAAAAGAAAGGAATCCAATGGCCAAAATAGAACCAATCATGGCCCTGTATCCAAAAATCGGTTTGCGTGAGTTGGTCGCTATGATCTCAGATGATATACCCAAAGCTGGAAGCAATACAATGTAGACCTCAGGGTGACCTAGAAACCAAAACAAGTGTTGGTACAAAATTGGGCTTCCACCTACTGGGTCAAGCGCCTCACCGGCAATGTAAATATCGCTCAAATAGAAACTTGTCCCCAAAGACCTGTCCATCAACAACAACAAGGCTGCTGCAAAAAGAACAGGGAACGACAATACACCAAGTACCGCAGTGATAAAGAAAGCCCAAATGGTGAGGGGCAGTCTCGTCATTTTCATTCCCTTGGTACGAAGATTCAATATGGTTACAATGTAATTCAAACCTCCCAGCAATGAGGATGCGATAAACAACGTCATGCTAATGAGCCACAAAGTCATACCCAATCCTGACCCTGGCATGGCCTGAGGCAAAGCACTCAAGGGAGGGTAAACCGTCCATCCGCTGCTCGCTGCACCTGTTTCTACGAAAAGAGAAGCGACCATAATTATGCTGGACACCAGGAAAAACCAGTATGACAACATGTTCAGAAAGCCGGATGCCATATCTCGGGCTCCAATCTGCAATGGAATAAGCAGATTGCTGAATGTACCGCTCAGACCACCAGTAAGCACGAAAAATACCATAATGGTACCGTGTATGGTAACCAGCGATAGATACATGTTTCTGTCAAGTACCCCATCAGGGGCCCAGCGATCTCCAAGAAAGTAATTCAGTATACCAAAACTCTCACCGGGCCATGCGAGCTGCAGTCGGAAAAAAACAGAAAGCATCATGGCGATGATTCCCATAAATACTGCAGTGATCAGAAATTGCTTACTGATCATTTTATGGTCTTGAGAGAAGACATACTTTGAGACGAAACTCTCCTCGTGGTGCACATGCCCATGCTCATGGTCATGCGCGTGTGATGTCATTGTTGTTTCAGTTACTGCTGCCATAATGTTGTGCTGTTACTTTTTTTGGGCTATTTTATTCTTCTCGTTTTCTGCTTCACTGCTCTCAGCCTCATCAGCGTAAGAATTCTCTACATCGATACCAAGCGATGCCGCAAAAGTCTTTTGTTCTGTGATCCAGGTTTCGTATTCTTCCGGACTTACTACGATGATATCCATTTGCATATTGTAGTGTGCACTGCCGCACACCTTGTTGCACAAAAGGATGTAATTGAAATCTTCATTGTCCAATTGTTGCCGCATTTCAGCCGTAGTGATGGTAGGGACAAATTTGAACTGCGTGGTCATTCCGGGAACGGCATTCATTTGTGCTCGGAAATGAGGCATATATGCACTGTGGATTACGTCTCTGGAGCGAATTTGAAAATTCACTTCCCTTCCAAGCGGAATGTACAATTCACCACGCACTACCTTATCGTCGAGCGCTGATGCGAAATTCACACCGCTGTCTTTGTAGTTGATCACCCTTGCCCTTTGGCGTGTGCGCATTCCAATTCGATCACGCAATTCCTTGGCACGGCTGTCTGGCATGATATCTTCTGTCAATCTTCTTTCCAAACGCTCTATCTCCTCATTCAATTCATCAACTTTTTCCTTCAGTGTGTGCGTGGTAATCAATCCCAGCGGATTGGAGGCAGATATCAAGGTGAAATTTGATTCTCCCATCACACCGTCAGAGCCCGCATAACGCGCGGTCCAGTCAAATTGTTTGCTGTAAAGCTCAACATGTAAAGCATCTTCGGATGAGTCAGACATGATATTGTTCCATGTCAACAATCCGTAGATGATGATAAAAACAAGGACTATGGAAGGGATGATCGTCCAAACCATTTCGAGTGTATTGTTGTGTGCGAGGTACAGCGCTTTTCGATTTTTGTCATACCGGTACTTCCATGAAAAGAAGAATAGCAGAAAATTGACGATGAAAAAGGCCGGGATTAAGATTAACCAGTTGATGTTAAACAACCTGTCGGTAAGCGCGCCATGTTCAGAGGCTGGCGGCGGCAACAGGGCATCTTTGAAGGCGACCACTTGCCAGATAAATGTCACAAACAGCGCGATCATGAAGAACAAAAGCAGATTCGCATTCACGCGATTGGAAGTCGGCGAAATGTCTTCTTCTCTTTTGTTGGACAATTTGGATGTGACCTGATACATCTTTGCAATCTGCGCGATGCTGATCACAACCAGTATCAATATGAGTACGATAAGTAATTTTTCCATTTGCTCTCTCTTTTGCTGTCTGCTTTAAATACTGTGATGCAAGCTCTCGTCCAAATATGGCGAATTTTGCGGAAGGAGCGGTGCTTTGGCCAATGCTGTCAATACCCTATTGATAAATAATCCTGTAACACCTACCAACAGGCCTATCTCCAACCAACCAAAATGCCAATGCTCGAAGAGCACTCCTGGCGTTATAAGCATATACACGTCCATATAATGTCCAATAAATATGATCGAGCCTACGAAAATCAAAAATTTAGGACTTCTCTTTGCATCTCTCGACATCAATAACACCATAGGTACGGCAAAGTTGATGGCCATCATTCCAAAAAATGGGACATTATAATGATCAATCCGGGTGACGAAATAAGTCACCTCTTCAGGAATGTTGCTATACCAAATCAACATAAACTGAGAAAACCAGAGGTATGTCCAGAGAAAACTCAGGGCAAAGACCCATTTGCCCACATCGTGCACGTGGCTGGAAGTGATTTCCTTCAAATAGCCTTTCGACACAAGATAAAGGGTTAAAATAACCAGGATATTCATGGCCGAAACCCACATTCCTGAAAAAACATACCATCCGAAAAGGGTGCTGAACCAGTGGGTATCAATTGACATCACCCAATCCCAGGAGAGCGTAGAGCTAAATACCGCAAACAGCACGAGGTAAAGTGCACCCCGCCGGTATCCTTTAAAGTGTAACTCGAGACTGTTCGTTCTGTCTTCGTCCAATGAACGCTTGCGGAACCAACGGGCGAAGAATATGAATGTGGCCAAGTAAATGAGTGTTCGAATCCAAAAGAAAGGTATGTTCAGATAAGGTGTTTTGGCTGCTATGATTTTATCGTAATGTGCTTCATTGAGTACGACATCTACTTCGGCTTTTTCGGCTGCTTCGGCAGTTTTGAAATACTTCGGGTGATCGCTCTCTAATGTTTCGGTTGCCACATATTTCGACACAGTGGCCTCATCCATCCAATGGTAAATGTGGTTCAGGTGCAGGGAGGAGCCTATGAATACAACAACAAGGATACCAGCTGCCCAGGGAAGGAAAGAAAAAATGGATTCAAGTATCCTGCGCAACAATACAGTCCAACCGGTTTCGGTTGCAAAGGAGAGGGCATAAAAGAAGAGGGCTCCAAGCGTAATGCCGATAAAATAGAAACCATTGATCAAGATATTGGACCATAGCCTGCCGTGGTGGTCACTGCTATCCGTAAAGATGCCGGCTATAAGGCTTATCAAGCCCACTGCCATAAGAAAGTAGGTGATGAGTTTGGCCCTGTTGGAGAATACGAAGTTCATGGTGGGTGTCGTTTTCAGTTGATAGAGTTTCTTTGGGATGCAGTGCTATATCTGCTGTAGGGTTTTTACGTAAGCAACAACCTGCCAACGCTCTTCTTTGGTGAGCTGTGATGCGTGTGAACCCATCGCACCTTTGCCATAAGTAAGCGTGTGAAACATCTTGCCTTCAGGAAGTTCTTTCAATCCTTTATTAAAAGGCTGTGGCGCCGGGTGGTTGCCTTTTACAACAACGGCACCGTCACCTTGGCCTTGTACGCCGTGGCACTGGGTGCAAAAGTTGTTGTACACCTTCGCTCCTGCCGCTACCACAGCTTCATCATATCCCAGAGGCGACTTTACGGTTTGCCCTGCCAACTCATATCCTTCGAATGTATTGGGCACAGTGTATGGCATATCATTTAAAGCCACTTCAGTGTAAGCAATGGTTCCGGGTACGGGCTTCCGCGCTGATACCTGA
>DAIOTP010000077.1:0-11754 GCA_036751905.1 Cryomorphaceae bacterium | reverse complement strand
GATGCATTTTTTCAAAGCGGATGGTGTCTCTCACTTCTCCATAATCAACGTAGGCCTCGATAGCCGGGCTGCGGTACATATCTGGAGTGTACTCATAACCTGGACTTTGGGCGTCTCTCACGCAACTGCTCAGCACAAAGCCTGAAGCCAGTACTGCTGCTGATATCAAATGTATGTTTCTCAATTTGCTCATTTCAATGAAAGGCTCTTTTGATTAATTTCTATGGCACCCTCGCTTTTCAGCATTCCACCAAGCTCGGCGAAGTCAAGGCCGGGATTGTCGGCATCATTGATTTCCATGACGAATTTGTCGTCGGTGGTGCGTGGGTCAGGATTTACTGCCGGCATACCCGGTAGTGTTCCATTGCGCAGCAGATAGGTGATTGCCATACCATGCGCGGCACAAAATACTGTAAACTCAAAAGTCACGGGTATGAAGGCTGGCAAGTTTTCGATCAAAGAGAAACTTGGCTTACCCCCGATGTTCATAGGCCAGTCATAAATCATGAAGTACCACATGCCCAAAAGTGCCAGGGAAAGGCCAAAAAAGCCAAACATAAAGGCTACAATACCCATCCGGGTGCGCTTGATACCAATTATTGGATCAAGACCGTGGATGGGAAATGGGGAATAAACATCCTTAACCCGAACACCTTTTGCTACCAGATTCTTTGCAGCATCCAATAGCTTGTGGTCGTCATCGAACATGGCGTGAACGACTGTATTGACTTGAATAGCTTTGGCCATTAGTGGTCTTCTTTTTTGTATTTCTCACCTGAAACTTTCAGGATGGTTTTCAATTCATTAAGGGCAAGTACCGGGAAGAACCTTGCGAACATCAGAAACAAGGTGAAAAATATGCCGATGGTTCCCACAAAAATGCCCACATCGACCCAGGTAGGGTAAAACATGCTCCAGCTCGAAGGCACGTAATCCCGGTGAATGGAGGTAACGATGATTACAAAACGCTCGAACCACATACCTATATTCACAACGATGGACAGTATGAACGTCGCGGTAAGGTTTGTGCGTATTTTCTTAAACCAAAATAGCTGTGGCGAGATCACATTGCAAGTCATCATAGCCCAGTATGACCACATGTATGGGCCGCTGAATCGGTTGATGAATGCATATGATTCATACTCAACACCACTATACCAAGAAATAAAAAGCTCAGTGATGTAGGCTATACCAACGATGGAACCCGTTACAATAATCACGATGTTCATATACTCGACGTGCTTTACTGTGATGTAACTTTCCAGGTGCATCACTTTCCTCATGATGAGCAGCAGCGTCAACACCATAGCGAATCCTGAAAATACAGCTCCGGATACAAAGTATGGAGGGAAAATGGTGGTGTGCCAACCGGGAATTACACTGGTGGCAAAGTCGAAGGATACAATCGAGTGCACGGAAAAAACCAGTGGAGTAGCCAAACCTGCGAGCACCAGTGAGACTTCTTCAAAGCGGGTCCAATTCTTTGCCCTTCCAGACCATCCAAAACTCAACAAACCGTAGATCTTTTTTGAAAGCGGATTTGTCATGCGGTCACGGATCGTGGCAAAGTCAGGAATGAGTCCTATATACCAAAATACCAATGAAACAGTAAAGTAGGTGCTAATCGCAAATACGTCCCACAAAAGGGGTGAGTTGAAGTTGACCCAAAGCGAGCCGAATGTATTGGGCAAGGGAAGTACCCAGTAAGCCACCCAAATGCGGCCCATGTGAATGCCGGGGAACAGTGCCGCCATCATTACGGCAAAGATCGTCATGGCCTCAGCTGAACGGTTGATGGCCATGCGCCACTTTTGGCGAAACAGCAAAAGAACCGCCGAAATCAATGTGCCCGCATGGCCTATACCTACCCACCATACGAAGTTGGTGATGTCCCATGCCCAGCCTACAGTTTTATTCAAACCCCACACACCAATACCGGTGGAGATCAAATAAACCACACAACCCAAGCCCCAAAGTGCAATGATACCTGCTATGGTAATGAGCAAGTACCACGCTTTCGATGCCTTTCCCTCAATAGGACCTACCACGTCGTTGGTGATGTCGTGGTATGTTTTATTTCCCAGAATAAGGGGTTCTCGAATCGCTGCTTCTTTATGCATAATAACCTGGTTATAATACTTTTAAACGTTTCTCACTTTGACTTTATAACTGATGTTGGGTTTCACTCCCACATCTTCGAGGGCATAATAGGCCCGCTTGTCATTGTGCTCTTTTCGCACTTGGCTTGCCGCATCATTCAGGTCACCAAAAATGATGGCGTTGGTAGGGCATGCCTCAGCGCAAGCGGTTTGAATCGCTCCATCTTCAACGGGCTTACCTTTAATCTTGGCGTCAAGCTTACCGGCCTGAATACGCCCTACGCAAAGGCTGCATTTCTCCATGACTCCCCTTGACCGAACGGTCACATCGGGATTCAGTACCATGCGCGACATTTCATCCTGTGCGGGGTTCACTTCAGTAAATTTGGCGTAAGCCTTGTAGTTAAACCAGTTGAAACGGCGCACTTTGTAAGGACAATTGTTGGCGCAATAGCGTGTACCAATGCAACGGTTGTAGGTCATTTGGTTCAAGCCTTCGTTGCTGTGTGTGGTGGCTGCCACTGGACACACCGTTTCGCAGGGTGCGTGATTGCAGTGCTGACACATCATGGGCATGTGTACCGTAGACGGGTTGTCATAGGTAGGCACCTCCATTTCACGGTAAGTACCAATTTTACTCTTGCCTTCACTCATCCCTGTGGCCATGTCCATATCAGACGAGTAGTACCTGTCAATGCGCAACCAGTGCATATCCCGCCCACGGCGTATTTCATCCTTGCCTACAACGGGCACATTATTTTCGGAGTGGCATGCTGTTACGCAAGCGCTGCAACCAGTACATGTAGTCAAGTCAATAGACATGCCCCACCTGTGGCCTACACCTTGCACTGGATGATCACGCCATAGGTCGATATCGTCAACCGGCTTGGCTATGACCTTACCGTCTTCATGCACAGCGAGTACGTGTGGGGGAT
The DNA here is from genome assembly GCA_036751905.1 of Cryomorphaceae bacterium. Taxonomy (GTDB): domain Bacteria; phylum Bacteroidota; class Bacteroidia; order Flavobacteriales_D; family Cryomorphaceae; genus T3Sed10-241. Next base: position 8,720 of record DAIOTP010000077.1, on the reverse strand, counting down.
TGTATGTTTTGGGGTCGGCTGATTTAAACTGTGCGTAGGTAGTTTCCTTTAGCACACTTGTTCGCCCCATGATGGTATGCTGGGTTTGCGTAGAACCAATTGGAAAGGTTCCACCTGAAGATTCGATGTTGCCGGCAGTGTGGTACACCATTGCACCGTTGTGCATGGCAACCAAGGGGTATACGTTGACGCCGATGGCGATTTTTTCGCCATTCTCATTGAGTTCAAAACCACCGTACTGCATGGTTCGGAAAGCCGCTCGGCCCACTTCTTCCTGATTGCTGCCGCGGCCATAGCCCAGCGCTACCGATACGGTTCCTCTTTTTTGCCCGGGTTGGGCAATGACGGGCAATTCTATGGTCTGCTCACCCACCGTGAGTTTTGCCAGCGATGCGGGAAGTTCCTGTCCGTAATGCAGATTGAAGCCAAACTGCTCGGCATCGGCAGGATTCATTGCAATGTAATTGTCCCAGGTAATTTTGGAAATTGGATCGGGCAATTCTTGCAGCCATGGATTCACAGGCTGGGTTCCGTCACCGATTCCCACCTTGGTATACAGTACAACTTCGAAATCGCCTGTAGAAGATCCTTTTGACTGAACCGCTTTGGCAGCGTCAGCGAGGGCACTACCATTCCATTCGAATCCAAGACCTGGGGCTACATTGACCTGGACGATACCCGTTCTGAGGGCATTGAACCAAAAGTCATCAAAAAGTACGCCGCCGCCCATAAGGCTCGCGTATTTTTGCCAAACCTCCTGCATGAATGCATGGTAGCCTTGCTCTTCGCCCGACCAAATCAGCAAGCTATCCTGTGCCTGTCGGGTATCGTAAAGCGGGCTGATGGTGGGCTGCGCAAGCGCGTACTGCCCTGTTTTAGGGTAAAAATCGTTCCACGATTCAAGGTAATGGTGATTCGGTGCAACGTATTTGCAAAGTGATGCTGTTTCATCCTGCCATGAGGCAAATGAAAGCGTGAGTCCAACTTTTTCCATACCCGATTTGAATGCATTGGCACCAGGGAAGGTATAAACAGGATTTACGTCGTACATCAAAAGCGCTCCTACTCTTCCGGCGGCCATATCAGCAATAAGCTGCACCATTTCACTATCACGGCCATTTTTAATAAACAGCTCTACATCGGTTGAAATGGTAGCTCCGTAATTGCCAAGGCTTTGATTGATCGCATTGGCGATCACCTGAACATCGGGGTCATTACAACCTGCTATGACAATGGATTGGCCGCGGTTGGCTTTAAGTTCTTTAGCAGCACTTTGGATCACATCCATGGGCAAACCATCAGTTTGCACATTGAGTCCTGCACCACTTACTTCATTGTAGAGGGCGAGCAGTACACGGCCCTCTTCGCTTGGCTTGATACCAGCGCGCACATCGGCATTGGAACCAGTCAATGACAAATTGCCCTCAAACTGGAAGTGGCGGCTCATCCAAGGTCCGTCGGGCTTGCGCGTTTGTACGTATTGTGACTCATTCTGCCCGTTGAGCATCCAATTGTTTAGAAAATCAGCGGCCACACTTACAATAACTTTTGCCTTGCTAAAGTCATAGTCAGGCAAAATTGCTTTGCCAAAAGTGCGCTCATTGGCTATACGCATGCCATAATGTGAATACGCATCATACGTCACCACTTTCATCTTGTCATCACCATACTTGGCCCTGAAGCGTTGTATTACCTCCATGGTCGATGGACTTATGATGGTATTGGTGAGGAGAACCACATCTTTGCCACCATCAACAGCCTTTCTCAGGCCATCGGTTACGGCTGCGTCCAACTCACCCCATGATATAGGCTGCTTGTCGGCAAGAGGGCCTCTGAGCCTTGTGCTGTCATACAATGGCAACACGGAAGAGTTCACACGCGCATTGAGTCCAAAAGCTGAGTTTTTGTTCGGCTTGATGAAAATCGGCCTTCCCTCACGCGTTTTCACCAGCACGTTGGCATAGTCATGCCCATCGTAATAGGTTGATGCGTAGTAGTTCGGGATTCCTGGAGTGATCTCCTCCGGTTTATTGGCGTAAGGGATGGATTTGATCACCGGCGTTTCGCAGGCTGCGATGGTAGCCGCGGTAACTCCAAATCCCAGAAATTTCAAAAAGTCGCGGCGGCTGGTGCCATTGTCATTATCGCCTGCTTCGGACAAAAATTGGTCCACAGATTTTTCAGGAGCAAATTCATTGGAAACTGCTTCCGCAAATTCGGGTGTATTATGTAGTTCCTCGAGACCTACCCAGTATTGTTTGTTGTTGGCCATGGTGTGCTTATAGCGTTGCGCTTAGTAGTGACATTTTGAACATTCCCATCCACCCAATTCACGGGCAGTGATGGTACCATCTTCCAGGTATTTTTTCAGTTCTTCTTTGTTGTTGTCCACAAGTCTTCGGTGAACTTCGTCGTAATATCCGTTGCCATCCATTTTCACAGCAGTTTCATTGTGGCAGTTGATGCACCAACCCATGGTAAGGGGAGAGTACTGCCCAGCAACGGTATAATCCTCCTGAATTTGTCCGTGGCACTCCTGGCATTCAATCTGTCCAACCGTATAATGTTGTGCGTGATTGAAGTAAGCATGGTCAGGGAGGTTGTGCACTTTCACCCATTGAATCGGGTTTTCCTCACCGGTGTATTCCTGACGGTCCTGGTCCCAGCCTACTGCTGCGTATATTTTTTGAATGTCTTTTGTTCCCTCTTCGCTGCGCCCTTGGTTGATGGCTTTGTGGCAGTTCATGCATATATTGGTGGAGGGAATACCAGCGTGCTTGCTTTTGGTAGCACTGTGGTGGCAATATACACAAGCTACTCCGTTCTCGCCGGCGTGTAGCTTGTGGCTAAATTTGATAGGCTGATCGGGTGTGTAGCCTGTGTATACACCTACCCCCAAAAGTGAATCCCATCCGAGGGTGACGAAATAAACAAGAACAAATATTCCCGCTATGGATACGAAGACCTTGTTCTCCCAAACGAATATTTTTGCTTTTTGCCCAAAGGAAAGCGCAGGTTCTAATTCCTGGCCTTCTGACTCAGCAATGGCAATTTGCAATTTGTTGAGCGAGGACTTTACACCCCAAAGAGAGAATATCAATATGAGTAGGATGAAGACCACAATGAGCAACCACGTGGAGGAGATGCTGCCATCACCTGTGGCTACTGTTTGCACTGCATCAGTACTTGCAGTTGCTGGCACTGGTGGCTCCCATGCATCGATGTAATCGAGTATCGCTGTGATTTCGTCATCGCTCACAGCCTGTGCGTTCATCAGGCCAGCGCGTGGCATCCATTCTGAAAGAAGCGCATTTACATAGGGATCGCCCATGTCAGCAACGGCTGCAGGATTCTTAATCCATTTGTAGAGCAGCTCTTCTTTGCCTGCCCAACGCTCGCGGGTGCCTTTGAGGGCGGGTCCCGTCATGTTCTGATCTATACGATGGCATGATGAGCAATTCTGTCTGAAAAGCTTCTCTCCATCTTGCGCATGCAACTCCATAGCACTGCTCACACCCAACACCATACAAAGGAAGGCGAGGGTTTTCAGGGCATGCGGTAAATTTCTTAAGTGATAAGCCATACACTCTTATTGTTTTGGACTATGTCCTAAATTTTGGGGGCAAAAATAACACAAAGGCGACTTAACACAGGTTAAATGTCACGAAATTGTCAGATTCAAAAATAATTTAGAACAATTCTTAATAACGAGAAATGTAAAAAATGGATTTGTTGGAAATATTTCGCTCACAACGGTTTGGAAAATATGGTAACCTGATCAAAAATTGCTGCATGAAATTTGCAATACCTTTGTCCAAATACCTTTGAACAAATGCACCCCCCGACGATGCACAACACGAGTCTAATTTTCACTGGGCCCTTACTTCTGCTATTGTACCTGACCTCATCTACACTGTGTGCACAGGAAGACAGTGATTGGCGCTTATATAAACCGGGAAGCCGAGCCAATGCAACAGAAAAAACACAGATAGACCAAAGGTATGATGCCCCTGCAAGAGCGGAAAGGTTTATCAGCCCGCAAGCAAAGTATGAACAAGGCAATCCTGCCGGGCAAATTAATTTTAAACAAGATGAGCGTATTGCCTTTCTGGATTCAATGCGCAAAGCACACCCTTCACCCATGGAGGGATACCGCGTTCAATTATTTTTTGGAAAACGCGACGAAGCCCAGAAAGTACGCAATGAATTTGTCATAAAATATCCAAATACAGGGGCTTACATCAGCTACCTTGCACCTAATTTTCGGTTGAGGGCGGGCGATTTTCGAAGCAAGCTGGACTCCGAGGAGTTCAAAAAAGCAATAGAACGAGATTTTCCCGGTTGCTACATCGTAAAAGACGAGATAGAACTTCCACCCTTGAGGGCGGAGCAGCAAACAGATAAGATCAGCAAAGAATAAGAAAGCGCTGAGCTAAAAAAGATTCAGGCCTGGAATTCAAGGTCGACAGCGCTTGAAACCCAATTTACAGGGTTTGCTTTACTTCGTATTCTTCATAGGCCTCCAGGATGTCGCCTACCTTGATGTCGTTGAATTTATCGATATTCAATCCGCATTCGTAGCCTTTGTTCACTTCTTTCACATCGTCCTTAAAGCGCTTGAGGCTGCCAAGGCTGCCGGAATAAACTACGATGCCATCGCGGATCAAACGAATTTTGGAGTTGCGGTTGATCTTTCCATCTGTAACAAAACAACCTGCAACGGTACCTACTTTCGAAATTTTGAATACATCCCTCACCTCAGCATTTCCAACGATGCGCTCTTCGATTTTGGCACTGAGCATACCCTCCATGGCGTCGCGTACTTCGTCAATGGCGGCATAGATCACTGAATAAAGTTTGATCTGTATCTCTTCTTTTTCGGCAAGGCGGCGGGCACCCCCTGAAGGACGTACCTGAAATCCTACAATAATGGCATCGGAAGCAGTGGCCAATAGCACGTCGCTTTCGGTAATTTGTCCCACGGCTTTGTGAATGACATTCACCTGAATCTTGTCCGTACTCAGTTTTTGCATAGAGTCGGCAAGTGCTTCCACGGAGCCATCGACATCCCCTTTGAGGATTATGTTGAGTTCTTTAAAGTCGCCTATCGCAATACGGCGTCCAATTTCATCGAGGGTCACATGCTTGCGTGCACGTACTCCTTGTTCGCGTTGAAGCTGTTCTCTTTTGGCAGCAATCGTGCGTGCTTCACGCTCATCCTGAAGCACATTGAATTTGTCGCCGGCATTGGGGGCTCCACTGAGTCCCAACATGGATACGGGCTGAGAAGGACCAACTTCCTTTACCTCTTTGCCGAGTTCATTGAACATAGCCTTGACCCTTCCGGTATAGTGACCTGCCAAAACCACATCGCCTATGCGCATGGTTCCAGCCTCCACCAACAATGTGGTAACGTAGCCTCGGCCTTTATCGAGACTCGATTCAATAACGGTTCCCAGTGCCCGCTTGTCAGGATTGGCCTTAAGATCAAGGAGATCAGCTTCTAAAAGTACTTTCTCGAGCAATAAGTCCACATTGTTGCCAAACTTGGCTGAGATTTCCTGGCTTTGGTACTTGCCTCCCCAATCTTCCACGAGGATATTCATCCCCGCCAATTGCTCCTTAATTTTCTCCGGATTGGCGTTGGGTTTATCAATTTTGTTGATGGCAAAAACCATAGGAATCCCGGCGGCCTGAGCATGGTTGATGGCTTCCTTGGTCTGGGGCATTACATCATCATCAGCAGCGACTACAATGATTGCCAAGTCAGTAACCTGCGCACCCCGGGCACGCATGGCCGTAAAGGCTTCGTGACCTGGTGTATCCAGGAAAGTGATGGTCCGGTCATTGACTTTTACACTGTATGCCCCAATGTGCTGGGTGATACCTCCAGCTTCTCCTGCCATCACGTTTTCCTTCCGCAAATGATCAAGGAGGGAAGTTTTTCCATGGTCAACGTGGCCCATTACTGTAACGATTGGAGCACGTGTTTGCAATTGCAGCGGTTCGTCTTCTTGGACCGGAATAGCTTCTTGCAGCTCAGCACTTGTGAATTCTACGGTGTAACCGAATTCCTCGGCTACGATCGTAATCGTTTCCGCATCGAGCCGCTGGTTAATGGAGGCCATGATACCCAAACTCATGCAGGCAGAGATAACCTCGGTAACGCTGACAGTCATCAAGTTGGCAAGGTCACTGACCGTTACAAATTCTGTAAGTCGGAGTACAGTCGACTCCATCTCCTCTTGCGCCGACAACTCCTCCGCGCGTGACCTGTGGTCATCACGGCGTTGCCTTCTCATTTTTGCACCTTTGCCTTTCTGTGTACCTGCCCCACTGAGCTTGGCCAGTGTTTGTTTCAATTCGCGGTCAATATCCTCCTGGCTTACTTCCTGCCGCGCATTGGTATTGGTTGGCTTCCCTTTGGGCTTCCTATTGTCTTGGGGTTTATTGCCTGGCCGTTGCTGCCCACCGGTGGTGGATGGAGCTTCAGGTTTGGCGATAATCCGCTTGCGTTTGCGTTTGCCTTTCTGCGTTTCTGTTTCAGGGTCGGTGCTCATCACCGGCTTCTTGCGCTTCTCAGGCAGTTCAATACGCCCTACCACGGTGAGGCCTGCAAGCTTTTCGAAGTTGGTGCGGATGGTTTCAATTTCGGGGGCTTTCTCTACCCGCGCAGCGTCTTCCGGTTTTTTTTCTTCAACAGGCGCAGGACTTGGCTCAGCAGCCGTTGGTTTTTCAGCTTCAACGGGCGCTTGAGTCGGCTCTTCTTTTTGCACCACTTCGGGTGCTTCCACCGGTGTAGGTGTGGGATCAGGCGTTGGTGCTGGTGCTGGTGGTGGAGTGGGTGCTGGGCTGGGCTCGACAACGGCTGCGGGTTCGGCCGGCTTTGGCTCGGGCTTCCTCGGCTTATTCAAGTCGATTTTGCCCAAAATATTCAAGCCTTGCTTCTTTTCTACCCTAGGCTTTATCACTTCATCCTCAGCACTTCCTTGAACATTTTTGATAAGAATCGCATCCTCTTCCTCTGCCTTGGGTTCAGGTGCCGGACGGTCTTTTTCAAGCGTCACAGTCTCCCGTTTGCCCGTACGTACCCCTACTTTCTGCGCTTTTTCCTTGAGCTTCTTTGAGTCAAGGAATTCCTCCTGAAGAATTTCGTAAGCCTTGTTATCAATTTTGGAATTGGGATTGCTTTCAATCTCAATACCTTTTGACTTAAGATAGTCCACAATCGTGGTTAAACCTACATTGAATTCTTTGGCGGCTTTGCTTAATCGTACAGGTGCTGATTTACCGGGCATACAAGTTTTTTCGTGGTGCGAAAGTATGAAATTAGCTACACATGCTTTTATTCAAGCTCTTCGCGTAATATTTTAAAAATCTCCTCAATGGTCTCTTCTTCAAGGTCGGTACGTGACACCAAATCAGCTTTGTTCAACTCCAGCACACTGCGTGCGGTGTCAAGCCCTACTGCTTTGAGTTCATCGATGATCCAACCATCGATTTCATCTGCAAACTCTTCCAAATCAACATCTTCGTCGTCTGTATCGGTTTCACGGTACACATCGATGTCATAACCGGTTAATTTGCTCGCCAGCTTTATGTTATGACCTCCTTTGCCAATGGCAAGCGACACCTGGTCAGGTTTCAAAAAGACTTCCGCTTTGCCACCTTTTTCATCAAGTTTGATGTTGGTAATTTTGGCTGGACTCAGGGCACGTGAGATGAGCAACTGTTGGTTGTTCGTAAAATTGATAACGTCAATATTCTCATTTTTTAACTCACGAACGATGCTGTGTATGCGTGAGCCCTTCATTCCTACACATGCGCCTACAGGATCGATGCGGTCATCATAACTTTCTACGGCTACCTTCGCCCGCTCGCCGGGTACACGTACAATTTTCTTGATGGTGATGAGTCCGTCGAATACTTCAGGTACTTCCAACTCGAACAAACGCTCCAGGAATTCTGGTGCCGTACGCGAAAGGATCACCACAGGGCTGTTGTTGCGCATTTCTACCTTGGCTACCACGGCCCGCACACTGTCGCCCTTCTTGAAGTAATCACTTGGTATCTGCTCCGATTTGGGCAGAATAAGCTCATTGCCTTCATCATCGAGCAGCAATACTTCGCGCTTCCACACCTGGTACACTTCGCCGGTGATGATTTCACCTACCCGCTCGCTGTACTTTTTGTACAGGCTGTCCTTTTCGAGTTCTATGATTTTAGAAACAAGGTTTTGCCTCATCGAGAGGATCGACCTGCGGCCAAAGTGATCGAGCTTGATGGCCTCTGTAGCTTCTTCGCCAACCTCAAAGTCCGGTTCTATTTTGATGGCTTCAGAGTAGGCGATTTGGGTATTTTCATCTTCCACCTCTCCATCATGTACAATTTCGCGGTTGCGCCATATCTCAAGGTCGCCCTCGTCAGGGTTGATGATGATGTCAAAATTTTCATCGGTACCATGCTTTTTGATCAGCATGCTGCGAAACACATCCTCGAGGATGCGCATCATGGTTTCGCGGTCAATGTTTTTAAAATCCTTGAACTCAGCGAATGATTCGAACAAATTGATATTGCTCATGGCTGCTTATTTGAAGTTGATTTTAAGTTTGGCTTGTTTTATTTCAGGGTAGCTCAATGTAAGCTCTTCTTCCACAATAACTCTTTTCTTTTTGCCCTCAACGCGTTCCTTCCGCGAGGTGAACAGGACAATTTTGGTA
>DAIOTP010000076.1:16341-16999 GCA_036751905.1 Cryomorphaceae bacterium | reverse complement strand
GGAAAGCCTCGCCTACAACAGAGGCCTGAGGCGCAAAATAAATCCCTATCAAAAAGCATGGGGCAGTGAAGCCCTGCGCAAAAGTGTTTTTCCCCGCAGCAGCGGGCCCCTTCCGGAAAAAACCTACGACAAGCGCGGCCATGCAAGAGTAAGGCGCAAGCTGCGGGCCGACAAAGACAAGGACAACCTCTTTGTGGTAGCCCTTCTTGGCTGCGCGCTTTTCGCAGCCTTGGCATGGACAGCATACCTGCATCAGGGTGCAACGGATACATCCCCATCCGCAAAGGAATTGAAGAAGCAGGCTGACGAGCAGGCGAAGGCGCAGCAATTCCTTAATTTTATCGAGGCAGCTGAAGTATGGTGGCAGCAGGAACAGTGGTACAACGCCGCATTCGAATACCGCAAGGCCCTGGAGTTGAGCCCTCAGGCTTCCAGGGTCAAAAAGCGCCTTGCTGAGGCTGCCTTTCGCGAATGTGCCGCCAGCGGAGCACTGTGCCAGGAAGCGCGGTTGCTGCTGGTGGAGCTCAGTGCCAAAGAACCTGGTGTAGACCGCTGGAGGGTACTTCTGGAACAGCTTCCATAGCAACTGGAGTTTCGATTATTCTTCGGATACAGAACAACAGATCATAGGCGGCTTATCTCAAGCCCGGAGGCCTCG
>DAIOTP010000076.1:0-16331 GCA_036751905.1 Cryomorphaceae bacterium | reverse complement strand
CCTTACATGGTTAGGCGCCGGATTCTTGCCAGGCAAAAAAACAGCGCCTTAGATGTGCAGTACAATCTGCCGGTGGCTTTCCGATGGAAGTAGTCGGATGGTTACCCTAAAATTGAGTGTATTTTTTTCATCGGCTGCCATCAGAAATCATATCAAAACATACTTTCGTGAAACCATTGGGCATCCCTCTCCCGAAAAATCAATCAACTGAATACTTTCCTGCATCTGCTTCTCGTGTTTGTGGCTTTGCTGGCCGGAGGTGACGCGCATGATTTTTCGGCCTCTCGGAATCCTGCCATACGGCCTATTCCTGCTGATGGGTACCTGCAGGACCCCAAGCCCATTTACACCTTCGACGTACTCACCCTACCGCTCAAGCGCGCCGGCAACTTGCTGCTGGTGGAAGCAAAGGTCGATTCGGTGCTGGGCGATTTTATTTTTGATACAGGAGCGGCAAGCCTCGTGCTCAACAAGATGTACTTTCCTTCGGCGAGGAAGGTGTCAGCCACGCAGGCAAGCGGCATCACAGGAGCCATCGGGTATCAGCAAGAAGTGCAGGTAGGGGAGCTGCAGATCAAAGGGCTTTCGTTCAAAAAATTTAGTGCCGACGCAGCCGATCTCAGCCACCTCGAGAACATCCGCGGACGGCAAATAATGGGCTTGCTCGGATTGAACCTCTTCACCGAATTTGAAGTGGAAATCGACCTGCCTCAAGGCGTCATCAGGCTCATTCGCTGCGACAAGAAGGGCGAGCCGGCCCTCGCCATGCAGGGCGCTTGCAGCCTGAGCAGCAAATTGCAGTTTGCAGGCACAGGTGCTTTCACAAGGGTGTACGTGGCCGAAAAGCCGCTGATGTTTTGCATCGATACGGGCGCCGAAATCAATGTGCTCGACAACCGAAGCAGCAAAAAGGTGCTCGAGCAACTAAAGATCAGTGGGCGCAGCAGCATGGCAGGCAGCGGGAGTCAACGGGCTGAGATTTTCTACGGAGCCCTGTCGGGAATGCGCATTGGCGGGGTGCAATTGGCCCCCATGCAAACTGCGCTTATGCGCCTTGACCACATGAGCGCGGCGTATGGCACCCAAGTAGACGGCATGCTGGGCTATGAATTTCTGAAGCAAGGTGTGTTGCGGCTCAATTTCCGGAAAGGAGAACTGCGTATGTGTATAATTGATAACTTGGACATGAAATGACAAGGGGAGCATTGATCAAATTGCTGTTGTTGCTCTGCATGGAGCTGTGCCGGAGCGGTCTGGCCATCGCGCAAACGCCAGAGGTGTGTACCATCGACGGCGACAGCATCACCATACGCATCGCACGGGCGTGGAGTATGCAGGAACGCAGCAGGCAGCTCGACCCTTTTGGGCTCGATCCCGAATTTGTGAAGCAGGCCCTTGCCCTCACCAAAGCCGCCACCCTTACCGACAATGAGGGCTTTGCATGGCAGGTGTCCCTTTCGGTAAATGGAGTGGTGGAGCTGCGCCGCTCCATGCAGCAAGAAGCAGATGGCCCACGACCGGGTGATCACCTGCTCAATCCCGACGTAGGCCCACAAAATTTCTTCATGGGGCCGGGCTATGTAGATCACAGTCAGGTGTACTATGGCCGCAACAAGTTCAAAGGCCCTGAGCCGTTGCAGAATGACGACGGCACGGTAACCTTCGTCCTCGACAATTTTAAAGATGCAAAAGAAGTGGTGCTCAGCGGCTCCTTCAACAATTGGCGCACCTCAGAGCGGCCTATGGAGCGCAATGCCAAGGGGGCATGGCAAGTCACCATTCCGCTTCAGCCAGGCAAGTACCTGTACAAATTTATCGTAGATGGCTACTGGAAGCGCGATCCGCGCAATGAGCTCAAGGAACACGACGGCTGGAACGGCCACAATTCGGTGCTCTACGTCTACAACCAGCGCTTTTTCCTTCCCGGCTTTACAAAAGCGAAAAACGTAGTCTTGATCGGCAGCTTCAACCGCTGGAACCCGAAGGAGCTGCGCCTGGAGCGTGATGGCGAGGGCTGGTCTACCCGCCTCTACCTCAGGGAAGGAAGCCATGCGTACAAATATCTGGTGGATGGGAAGTACCACACCGACCCACTCAACGCGGACAAGCGTCCCGATGGATTTGGAGATTTCAACTCGTTCCTTTCACTGGGCAAAGCTTATCGATTTTACCTGTCGGGATATACAGATGCGGAGAGGGTGATACTCACCGGAACCTTCAACCTTTGGAATGAATCAGAGCTGCCCATGAAAAAGACCAAGTCAGGCTGGGAGCTTTACTACGCTGTGGCCGATGGCAATTACGAGTATAAATTCATCGTCGATGGCCGCTGGTATGAGGATGTGTTCAATCCCTACTACATAGAGCACGGCGATTTTAAAAACAGCTTTGTGGCCATCGGCACCAACCACATTTTTAGCACTGATAAGTTTCCCGATGCCAAAGATGTGGTGGTGACGGGCAACTTTACGGGCTGGAGTGAGGCCAACAACCGCATGCTGCGGCGCGATGGCGCATGGATATTTCCCATGCACCTCAGCCCTGGCAAGTACATTTACCGCTTTAAGGTAGATGGTGGATGGGTCACCGACCCCGACAATCCGCTCAAGGAAGACAATGGGATGGGGGAGTACAATTCGGTGATTTGGGTGATTCCGGGGGATTGACCACCTGGGCTCTTGCCAAATTTAGCTGAAGCTGGGCTCATATACCTCAGTGCTGACAATCAAAGGAATATGTTGCGATCCGGAACCAGACCTAAGCGCTTGATAAGCAATTATAAAAATATCCCCAAAATCCCCACATAATGACATGCTGCGCCTCCCAGCACAAAGAGGTGCCATACGGCGTGGTGGTATTTGAAAAAGGCCCACAAGTAGAAGAGCAAACCGGACAGATACACCACCGCCCCGGCCACGATCCAATTGAACTGCAAGGCAGGAATCGATTCTATAAAGGATCGGGGCGCCACAAACCAAAGCAGACCCATCACCACATACACCAACATGGACAAAATTCGAAACCTGGATGGAAAAAACAACTTAAACACGGAACCTACCGCTGCGAGGCTCCAAATGCCTGTGAGCATCCACACCTGATCCTCCCTTTCGGCAAATGCCACAATCAACGGAGTATAGGTGCCGGCGATCATAAAATATATCCCGATGTGGTCCCAGATTTCGAAGCGGTGCTTCATTTTAGGCCGGGTGAAGTAGTGGTACAAAGCGGAAAATGTAAATACCAAAATAAAACCCAGGCCATACACCAACACCCCGAGCAGGTCGGCAGTGCCTGAAGTAGGTGACATAGCAGCCACCACTACCAACACAGGAATGGCAATCAATCCGATACCCGCCGCCACGAAGTGTGAATTGGCATGGACCCGCTCTTGCTCCCGGCTGAATTCTTCCATGGGGCAAATTTAATAAGCAGCCAGCATCAACTGCTACATAAATTTCGGGGATAGTTATCACTTTCGTGGAATCACACCAATCCAAAGGAGCCTCAACAGTTACATTCGTCAACTTAATTGATGAACAAGCTGACTTGGTTCAAACATCTTCGACACTGCTTACAGCCTCTCAATAGTGATAGCGGCATTGAAGCACCCTGATCTCCCCTTTCTCGACCCGGTACACAAGGCGATGCTCAAGCGTTATTCTCCTGGACCAATAGCCGGACAATCCGTACTTCAAAGGCTCCGGCGAGCCTAAGCCTTTAAAAGCATCCCTGTCAATGGCTTTCAATAAGTCATTAATTTTCTTGAGGGTTTTCTTATCGTTGCTTTGCCAATAGAGATAATCTTCCCAGGCCTGATCCATGAACAATACCTGCATTTATTCAAGGAGTTTCTGCACTGTGCCTCCTCCGCTTTTGTCTTGCTCTATGGCTTTAAGCAGCCTTTCGGCATTTTTAGGACTTTTCAGCAAATGAAAAGTTTCCTGCATGCTATCGTATTCACTCTTGCTTAATACCACTACATCGCGCCCCTTGGGCCTTGTGATAAAGAGCGGCACACCCATGTCAAACACCCTCTCCAGGTACGCTTTCATGTTTTGCCGAAAGGCTGTAAACGTGGTGATTTCCATTTAGCTTAATTTAGAGTAAAGATAGCCAAAAGTACATAATGTGGTACTTCTACTTTAAAATGGTTGCGATTAGTGAATTTGGTAGTCAAGAAATTGATGCGCTCTCATTTTTGCTTTTTACAGGTTTTTCTCTCCGCTTGCCGTATTTCCACAGGGCATAGGTGATGAGCGGTGAGCCAATGGCCGTGGGCAGCAGCCACGCCACGATGGCCCACTCCACGTTTACCACCAGAAAGGCCGTGGTAGCGGCAATGTAGGCCCCACCCATGCGGCCCCCATGTAGGGCGATGGGGTTTTTCGGCGGACTTTGCCGAAAGGCATCACTGATGGAAAATATGGCAAGGATGCTGCCAAATACCAGAAGAACAACGTTCAGCACCGTGAAAGAAATGGCAACATAAAACATGCCCAAGGCTGTGAAGATGCCCGCCACGCCAATGTAGCGCCCCATGAGGTGCCGGCGCTTCAGCGGTATGCGTTGCGCCCAAAGGTAGCCGCTGCCCACCAGGTAAGCTGTGAAAAAGCCAATACTGAGCAGAAAGGGATTGTAATTCAATATGCTCAACAGTACAGCACTGATGGCTGTGATGGCCATGGCGAAGGCAAAATAGCGGCCGCTGCGCAGGTGGAGCTTTCCACCCTTTTCGGCAAATGCTGCTATGCCGCCCGTGATCAGCGCAATGCTGCCTGCGGCGATGTGTATCCAGAGAAAAATGGTGTGCGTCATGGTTGTATGTGTTTGAGTTTGGCAATGCGTTCGGGGTAAATCACAATTTGGATAAAGTTCACTTCAAAATGCCGGTTGCGCAGGTCTATACCCTGCACTTCGCTGCTCCCGGTCCACACGAGTCGGGTGTTGGTGCGCAGGATGAACCAATCAATGCGCGAAGGCTTGATGTCCCAGCCGAGCACCACACCCATAGCGGGGCTCCAGGCGCTTGATGAGGCAAGGCCATTTACGTCTGGCATTTCCGAGTCGCTGGATTCAAAGCGTTGGTGAGCTACCCCCAGCGATGGCCCGATGAAAGGCACAAAGCCCTTGTAATCGAAAAGAAACTTAAAAGCCTCCAGGCCGATGCGCTGCTCACGGATATGCCACACGTAACCGTGACCTTCCTGCCCGATGCCATAGTTGCGGTAGGAAGCCGCGATGTCCATATCGGCACGGTGGAAGTGGTAGCCCAGGCTCACGTCGGGGCCGATGGCTAATGCGGGTGTTGCAGGCAGGAAAGGCAGCGCTTCCGCAAAAGCATAGGGCCGCAGCACCACATTGGCCGAGGCACCGAAGCCGGCAAACCAGGTGCTGAGCCCGCCGTGTTCGGTGTAGTGGGCATCGGCGGCTTTGAGCCAGGCCTGTCCTTGTGGGCTGGCATTGCCCGCCGTAAAGTCGAAATAGCGCTTGGCGGCGAGGGTAAAGGTGTACCTCGGCGGACGGAGCATAGCCACCTCCGTCCGCCCTACCGGGTACAGCGCATCGGCGCGGTGCATGTAGCGCAATGAAGTTTCGAGGGTGTAGCGGCCTGCCACCACGAGGCTGAGGCCCGCATCAAGGGCAAGGCGGCTTCGCTGAAATTCAGCTCCTTCGCCCGAGCGCAGGCTAGGGGTGGCCCAGGCAATGCCCACAAAAGGATGGGGCAGGCCTTTGCCCGGACCGAAAGGCAGGTAGCGACCACCCGTGATCACTCCTTCGCTGTAGTCCATCGATCCCGCCGAAAAGGTGTGGAGGGGAAAACTGATATAAAAATCGGCGCGGTACCAGAAGTGCGTACCTCCAATCACCAGCCTCGCCGCGCCAAAATCTTGGTTGGCGCTGATGCCGCTGAGGTAATTGCCCTCTACGCCGACGTAGCTCTGGGCAAAATTGTACTGGTGGCGGCCCGCAGGCTTTTGCCCCTCGGAGGAGCCTTCGTTCTGGGCTATGCCAACATTTGCGAAAAGCAGGCAGAGCAGCGTGTATGTGGCGATGTATTTCACAGTGCAAGGCTATGGCCTTACAGCCGCTTCCGCAAAAATGAGTGGCGGACGGGAAGGGCTTTTGGCCGATGGGAAAGGGCTGGGGCGGGTGGGAAAAAGTAAGGGCGGGTGGGAAAGCCAAATGGGAAAGCGCCCTCGCCACGCTGCAGGCGTGGTGACGATAACTTCGGCCTTACATACGCACTCCCTTTGGTCGCTGGCCTTTTTGCATCAAACGCCCCTACCCATTGATATAAACAGTGCAGCCGTCACGCTTTCAACCTGAAGACAGTAATTCTCGCCTCTGGCCGTCTTTCAATACAAATTTTCGGGCTTGGCAAAATTACCTCCAGCTACTTCCATCACCCCCTGAAAGGCCTCAATCCTGCTCCGTGACACGGGTATAGGTTCCTTCATGCCGGCCATGTGCAGGCGGTAACCTCGGGCATTGCCCTCCACCTTTTCGAGCCGGTCCAGGTTGACCATCCAGCTTCGGTGGGAGCGAAAAAAGCCGGGATGCTTGCTCAGTGCTTCCTCTGCCGTCGCCATGGTAAGGCGGAGCAGTTCCGTTTTCCGGAAAGGAAGGCCGGCCTGGTCATTTGCCTCAGGATCGAGGTGCAGTTTTACATAATTATCTGCGGCTTCGATGGCGAGGAGATTTGAAATGAAGCATGTAAAGGCCTTGCCACCTGAGTCTTCCTGAAGCGTGATACGGACTTCCGGAACTGCTGTTTTTGCGGAAGCAGGCACGACTTCAACCACCACACGGCCTTCATGGGCCATGGAATGCTGCCGGTCGAGTTGCGCATTGTACACCTGCGACTGTGCGAGGTACTTGCGCTGGTAGGCATTTTGCCGCAAGAGCACCCCCACCACTGCCGGAAAGCTGCCCACCACGAGGGTGAAGCCGAGGAATATGAGGAAGGCTCCGAAACTCAGGTCTACAAATTCCATGTACACCGAATAGCCCAGGTTGCCGCCTGCAATAAGGAGGATGTTGCCCATGGTGTGGGCTATTTCACGGCCTACGGTCCAGTCCTCTTCGGCATAGAAATGTGGGAAAAAGCGGGGCAGGAGCAGCTGCATCAAGAGCATGACCCCCGTGGTGATGGCCCCGTAGCCCAGGCATACCCGGGCCAGGCCTTCGGGCACCCCATGCAGTCCAAACGGCTGAAAAATAAACAGAAAGCACGCCACAAACGCCCCAAAACCAAAAGCCGAAACCAGCGCCAGGCGGGTGCTGCGCTGGGCGGGAAAGGGTTTTTGGAAAGTGGCATAGAGCGGCATGCGGCGAAGGTAATATTTAGCGATGTGTGTTGGAAGAGCTCGGATAGGCAAAGGGCATGACACTGCTCAGGGGTATGGGCGATTTCGGCTTGGCGTCCCGCCCTCTGCGGCGTGGAATTGTGGGAAAAGGCGGGGCACTGGCAGCTGCATAAAGAGAATGACGCCTGTGGTGATGGCCCCTGCGTTAAACCAAAGACTTAACCAAGGGCAACTTTCTCATCCTCAACGCACAAACCAACACCGCGCAATTTCCCCATCCGCCACTTCATAAATCGCCACGATGCTCACGGGTTCACCACGGCCCGTGAGGTACTCGTGGTCGATCACAAAATTGCCTTGCACGAGGCGGCCGGTGAGGGTGCTGTAATTGTCGGGGTACTCCGCAAAAAGGGCCGCGTAGCGCTCCCTGATCTGTTCACGTCCCTGCATTGAGGGTACCGTATCGCCTATGCGGGAATACACCAGGGCCTTTTCGGCAAAAACGGCGGCGAAAGCATCGATGTCCTGGACATTGTAAGCATCGAGCTGAGCCTGAGCGGTGGCGAGGGGGCTACGGGTTGTACTTTGGGCAGTAAGCTCCAATAGTGATGATAGCATTACCAAGCAGGACAAGGCGGCATAGATCATGGGCTTCATGTGGCAATCAATTTTGGATGTTGTTGGGCAAAGATAGGGCGCTCTCCAAGTATTGATTATGACAGTATTCGAATAAAATTTCTTCCTGTTAACATCATACCACACAGTGGGGGAGCGCACCAGCGGTACGCCCCCCTTTATTTAACCAAATATTGATGCGGCCCTCGTAAAGCAATGTATGTCAAAAACATAAACAGCAAGACGACCAGCACCAATGCCTTTATTGCTTCATGTTGGCCAGCTGGTCATGTCTGTAAATCAGCGTATCTTCAGCGGCCTTCAGCATTGCTTCGTTTCGTGTATTGGCCTTGAATAGAATGCGTAAGAGGTAAGTAGAAAAGGTATCGCCATAGAGGTATTGCCGCATCCCAAAGCGCTCATTTCCAATATGACCCACGTAATCACAATAGCTATGCAATTGGCTTTCCACACATTCTCTAACAGGCATAAAGTGCACATTGCCGCTTTCTACTACAGCGCTTCGAAGGTATGTGGTCCAGTCATCGATTTCGTTGGCATCAAGTTTGAAAACGAATGCAAGTCCTTGTTTTCCGTTTTTGTACACAGATTCGGAATCGGCTGCCATGGCGTGCACGAACCGGTTATCATTATGTCCATGGCTCATTGCCTGGAAGGTATTGGTATAGTGATTGTCGGTTTGCCATTTGGCAATACGCTCTTGTGCCTTCGCGGCAAATGCGCTGATGATACAGGCTAGTGTGAAGATCAAAGGGCGCAGAGGGGTCATGGTTGTTTTCATACCGCGGGTGTTTTACGTTTTCAACGGTATAAAGTTCCCGCATGAGGATTGCCATGGTGAGCGCACAAAAACCCTATTTTCAAAAACAGGTGAAAATACCTAAGCCTTCCGGCAAAATCCAATGCAGGGAACGCACTTGCACAAGAGCCATGGCAACCGGGTATCGGAAATCTTCGCTAAGCGGGTAAGGGTGGCAAATGTGAAAGCCGAGTACTTATGTTGTATTCTTGCAACAATACCAATTGCTTAGGCAGGCACAAGCGCCTCTTCTACAAGGTACATATCAATTTCACCTTTGTTTTTGGCTTCAATTTTTCCACGGTGTGTACAATGGAAAAGGTCCTGAACAAGGTTGAAGGTAGCGCCTGAAATGTTGATTTTTCCAGGGATACCGCTCGACTCCATGCGGCTTGCCGTGTTTACCGTATCGCCCCATATGTCGTACTGAAACTTCTTCACTCCCACAATTCCTGCTACGACCGGCCCGGTATGAACACCTATGCGAATTTCAAAGTAGGGCATTCCGGCATCTATCTTTCTCGCTTTGCCCCGCTCCACAAAATCGCGCATCTCGATGGCTGCGCGGATTACTTTTTCAGCGTGATCTTCCGTAACTGTAGGCAGCCCACCCGCTGCCATATATGCATCGCCGATCGTTTTGATTTTTTCGATGCCATATTTTCCGCAGATTTCATCAAATGCTGAAAAACACTCGTGAAGGTCTTTGACCAGTTCTTTCGGGGTGACTTTCTCTGACAATTGCGTAAAGCCTTTGAAATCTGTGAACAAAACTGTCACCATGTCAATCAGTGTCGCTTCAGCCTCGCCTTTTTCTTTTAATTCTTTGGCTACCTCTTCGGGCAAAATGTTGAGCAGAAGCCGTTCAGATATTTCCTTCTCGGCAGCGATTATTCTGCTTGATTTTTTCATGTATTGGAATCGGCTGTACAAGCCACCAATGAGTACCAACAAAAGCAGTCCACCAAGGGCAATGGCATTGCGCAATACTTTCTGCCTTTGAAGCTCCAATTCTTTGAGCTCCTGATCCTTTTCCAGCAGCGAAATTTGCCCTTCCTTGCCTTCTATTTCATAACTCAAGGTTTGTGCGCGCAGTTTCTTGTCCATCTCAGCGTTGTAGAGGGTGTCCTTGATGCTGGCAAAAGCGGTGAAATTTTCGAATGCTTCCTGGTAATTGCCCACACGGGCTTGATTTTTTGCCAACCCGAGGTAGGCATCTTTCATTTCGTAGTTGGCACCAATGGATGTCGCAATTTCCCTGGCTTGTTTATAGGCCTCAATGGATTTGGGAATGTCGCCTTTGAGCTCATAGGTTTCAGCCAGATTGAGCAGTGACTGGGCCATTTCGAGACGCCCTTCAAGATTTTTGGCGAGCATGTAAGCATCCGTTTGGTACTTGATGGCTTGGTCATGGTCGCCCCTGCGTGCATACACCCTTCCAATACTTTTGAGCGCATAAGCCACATTGCCTGTAGCTGATTTTTGGTAAGCGTCCAGGGCTGTTTCGAAATAGTATTGCGCCGAGTCAAGATTGAGTCCGCCGATGAGGTAAATTTCACCAAGGTTAACGGCGCAGGTACCTATGGCATCCAGATCGCCTTGCGCTACGCTGATGGGTAGAGCCCTCTTGTAATATTGGAAAGCAAGATCGTAGTGATCCTGCTTGTTGAGGTACACGGAGCCGATGTTGACCAAGGCTGTAACAATGCGGAGTGAATCTCCAATTTGTTCAGCTACGCGAAGCGATTGGAGGTAGTAGTTGAGGGCGGGTTCATCATCACCACCGTTAAAGTGCACAGCACCAAGATTGTTGAGCATGTTTGAAACACCGTTCATGTCGCCCGCAGCTTCAAAAGCCTCCAAAGCGAGACGCCATTGCACCAAAGCATCTACCCAGTTGTTTTCAAAGTAATAGCCCATCCCAATCGCTTTATGGGCATGTCCCAGCCCCCTGCGAAATTTGATGTTTTCGGCCATTTCTTTGGCCATTGTGCCGATTCTTTTTGATTCAGTTGGATTCGTTCTGTAATATTGGCTGCTTAACTCTATGAGGGCCATAACCCGGGCCGAATCTGCTCGGGCACCAGCCAAAATGGCCTTAATGCTATCAGCGGCAGCCTGCCCACAAGCACCCTGCAGAACCATACAACATAAAAACATCACAAAATACCTTCTCATTCCAAATGATTCTGTAAAACATACAAATCTAAGTTAAGCGACTGTAAGCCGGAAAAATTTCAAAAATTTGTTCAACAATGAAAAATCAAAGCCCGTTTGGCATAAAACGAAAAAAAGCCGTCGGCATGTTCCGGCGGCTCTTTATTTTTCCTTTTGGACCCAAGCTTAGGCTTAGTAGAGGACTACTTTGCTGACGTAAAAGTGCCCGTTGTGCTCAAGCCGGATGATGTACAATCCGGCGCCTAGGCCCGAGAGGTCTACTTCCATCAATTCGTTGGAAGCCAGTATGGCGGCTGTTGCTTTACAACGTTTGCCAAAGTTGTCGAATACTGTAACGCTTCCTCCGCTCATTTCTGCTCCTGCCATAGAGAGGTATACCTTTCCATTGGAAGGATTAGGAAATACTTCCAGCTGTATGTCATTTTCTTCACCACCTTTTCCAGCATTGGCCTCAAATGCATCTGATTTTGAGGGACACCTCCTCCTCCGAACAAGGGTTGTAATCGTCCCTTTTGATCCATCGCTATTGTTGCTGGTTAAGGTCCAGCTAAAGGGTGAACCAATATTGCGAACAGCAAATATGCCTCCTGAAGTTGAAAAGAGTTCAGGCTGTTCGCTGTTGTCATGAAGCCCTCCGGTGATGATGTTGTCAGGACCTTTTGGGATATACACTGCTGCTTCATTGTTGTTATCGTACCGGAAGTAGGCTATGTATTGGTAGCCATCTTCATCAGGAGCGCTGAGCTCTTCGAAACAAAGGAATTTGGGTTCAACTTGGCTCGTTCCCGGTCCGGCGGGATTAACATAGAGGATTCCACTTTCTGACTCGAAGGTGTAGCCTGTAGCTGTCGCAGATGGTATGATTTCATATATACCCGCTGGAGAGTCGGGAGTATATTCAGGAACCACAGTGAATGAAAGGGAAGAAATGAGGTCATCATCATTTTCCAATCCAGAGAAAGTTGCCTCGAACAATGGTAAGGGCTCTCCCCGATCGATCACGTAAATTCCGGTGGACACAACAGCCGGGACAGCGGTAATGGTCAGCACCGCTGAAGCACTGCCTGTGTAATTGGGGTCCGTTACCTCTACAGTAACCTGATACGAACCTGCCTCTACGGGTGCATCGGGACTGCCATCGTAAAGAATGGTGAATGCAACGGAATCTGGATCAATGCTTACTGTGACGGGTTTGGGCAAACCATCAAAAGGCTGTGCAAGTGTGCTATCGTCGATAGATATATCAGCATTGGCTGGCAAAATGGTAATGGTCGCGACGGTGTAGCTTACATTGAAGTTGTTGGTAAGCAGGGCACCGGGCACCATGAAGTGGGTACCAACCGTGTTGCCAGTAATCAGGTTTACCGATCGAATTACAACATCACCCACAGAGTCGCCTGAAAGGATGGCTACATCCTCATCACCCAGAATTACCAGGGCATCCCTGTTGCTGTCGAGATTTACTGAACTGGTATTCAAGAAGCCGGTGTTGTTTACCAGTGCTGTTGCATTGGTCAGCGGAGTTGTATTGATGATGTTGCCCGCAGTATCAATGGTATTTACCAAGGCAGTACCCCGTACAAGGCTAAAAGCATTTACGAGGGCCGTACCTCTGGTTGAAACGGAGGTGAGGGTGGTGCTCGGTGATTTCAGGGCATTGGATACCACCAATGGATCGAGCAGTTCACCATTGACCAAAGCGGTGCCGCGGGTTTGGACGGTGGTTTGAGAAACCAAAAAGCTGGCATTTAATAAAGCTGATGCATTAATGATGGGTTCACCGACTTCATTGACAAGGGCGGTGCCCCGAACCAAAGCAGTTGACTCTACCAATGCAAAGTTGTGTGTGCTGCGGAGTGCCGAGGTAAGCGCAAGACTATCGCTCGGATTGATTGTGAAGTCATTCAGGGTATCGTTCTTGATGATGTAATTGAAGCTGAAGCCGGTAATTTCGTCATTAAAGACAAACACCGTATCGCGGGGCTGAATGATCAGGTCGGCAGGGCTCACATCCATAAGGCCATTTCTGAATACAATGTTATACTGCTCAAGCAAGGCTATATCCAGCGAGTCAGTAGCCTCAAGGCCACTACTTGGATTGAGTGGATCGGCCGTGCTTGGCACGATGGCCCACAAGCCTACATTGCTCAATGCAGTTGCAATGGTGGTGAGCGGTATGTTATAAACCCGTTGTAGGAATTCTTCCGACAGGCCCGCCTGATCGAGGCCTATTGAGCTATCCAGGCTCTCCAGGGTGTATTGAGCTGTGAATTCAGGCAACACTTCACCATACTTCTTCGATTTATCCTCAATGGTGACAAGGATGGTCTCCTTGGTTGTGAAGTATATGGGATCAGAAAGTCCCCCATCCAATCCATTGGTACCCGCTAGTGGAGGGTTGAACACTTGAATTTCAGGAAAGAGGTCGTCGAAGGGGGGAATCACAGCAGTGATGACCGAATCGCCCTCGAGGGTTGAGCCTCCTTCTACTGGGGCTCCATTGAACCAGATTTGGGAACCTTCATTGAGGTAAGTACCTAACAATGTGATAAATAGCGAGTCGATGCCAGGAATAAGGTTTGGGTCAAAGCTCAACCCTGTAATGAAAGGCGAAGAATTCGCCAAGGTGAGGAGGGCTGCATCGGCCTGAATAAATCCGGCACCACTTTCAATGTTAAATCCGGGGCTGCCCATGTCGAGGGCCGTACTTTGAAGGATGGACTTGACCTCTTGAGGGCTCATATCCTGCTCATAAAATTTTTGACGGCCTTCCAAAAGCAATGCTGCAACGGCTGCAGCATGTGGCGCAGCTGCTGAGGTACCAAAGAAATTTGGAAATTGGTCTCCCTCAAGATCCAAACCTCCAAGATCGACGGTGGTATTGACCCCATTGGGGCCCGATATCTCGGGCTTTTGGCGCAGCAAGCCATTGACCGGAGTTCCGCCTCGTGATGAAAAGGAAGCAATGCTTGGAGGGCTCACCCCGAAGGCTGGTGTATTGCTGTACAATACCGCCCCCACGGCTATGGCTCCCTCAGCATTGGCTTGTCCGGTGATGGTGGATGCATTGGGGGTGGCATACTCATTCACGGTTAAGTCACCTCGAAAAACAATGTATTTGAGCAAAACAGGCCCGGATCCGGACTCTCGAACGATAAGAAAATTGGACTGTGCTGTTTCGGCTGCCACGGTAAAGGGCAATACCTCAATGGCAGGCCCGCCAGTGTTTACCCTATTAAAGCCGAATAAGGTGTTGCCATTTTCATTGGCAAGAAATATGTCGAAATCAGAGGAGGTTACGTTCCCGGGGGTGCCATCATCCCACTGAAGCACAACTGTGTAATCGCCTTGAGCGAGGGTGATGCTTTGGTAAATATCCATTCCGCCATCAGCAGCGGCGAAGTTGTGTGCCTCACCGGTGATGTCGCCAGGAGCGCTTGCAGGCGAGAAAGTGCCTTGCCATGATTTGGTGCCAAAATTGCCCGCGGCTGAAAAGTAGGTCACTCCAAGGGCAGTCACTTCATCCACGGCTTTGGCCACTGTGCCATCTCTGAAAAAGGGCTCACTGATGTAGGTGATGTCATCAACAATGATGTCGCAACCGGCTTGCTGCAATTCACGAATGCCATTTGCAAAATCGGTAGCACCGAGAAATCCGGTACGGAATGCCAACGCTGCACCAGGAGCTACATCATGTATAATCTGAAGCATGGCTCGGCCTTCGTCCGTTCTGCTGCCAAATGGGAAATCTTTTAAAACTTCCACGGGAGTGCTGAAATCAGGATTTTCAAGCCCGGGCAAATCGCCCTTCAACACATCGTCAGCAGCCGGATCACCAAGTATGGTGTTGTAGCTGTCAGACAGAACGCCCACTTTAAATCCTTGGCCATTTACCTTAAAACCATTGCGCGCGAAATCAGAGCGCATGGCGACATCACCTTGGCTGGTTACAATCCCGGAATTGGTGATTCCAGGGTAAACAGGGCTTACCGCAACAAGCAATTCTGGCAGCTCATTGAGGGTAAGAAGGTTGAGAATAGGGAACAGGCCAGTCAGTTGGTTGTTGAGCGGGTTACCCGATACCTCTGTGAGGCCATATTCGGTTGATGTGAGTAAGTTTAATGCCGATTCATACGCATCTGGTTGGGTCAAAACAGATACAAAAACCGATCCACCAATGACTTGAAAAATATCGTCGGAAATGTAAGAGCCGGTTTGTAAAAAAGTTCCATAGAGTGATGTGAGCTCTGAACCAATAATGTCAGGGGACTTTCCGCCCTCAAGAGGAGGATAGTAGGGAAGAATGTCAAAAGCCGTTATGCCGCAATCGCGCACAGCTTCGAAATCTGAGGCAGCCAAGGTGAGGATGGAATTTACGCCCCCTTGTCGGCCAAGCACCCTTTGGGTCTGAAGTGCCCCGGCAAGGGTATATGTAATTGCGAATGAGCCGCCTTGACCATTGTTGGCAAGTCCCGTGATGTTATTGACGCGAAAACCCTTAAACGGATCGCCACGCAGGTCAGGTCCCAAATCAATGCTGGCAAAAGACAAGGACCCTGACAGAAACGCGACGCTAACGTCCGAATATGTTCCGACCATGGCCTCAACCGAGTAGCGATTTAGGGTGTTGCAGAGCGCGCATCCATCGCTTTTTACAATCAGGGTGATGGTATGGCCCCCATCCAAATTGGCTGAAACTTCGGAAATCGTGGTAGTGAAACCAAAGCCCATGTCAAAGTTGAGGGAGCAGTCGACCTGAGCACTCAGATCTCCTTGGCCTCCAGAAAAGACATTTGTGAAAAGTGCGAAGCTGACAATAAGGTGTCGAAGAGAAGGTTTCATACGGTTGTTTTGATTGGTTATTATCGGCTTTCCAAAACAGGCGTAGCCAAGTACGCAAAAGTAAACATCAAATTGCCAGAAACCAAATAAATATGATTTTTGGTTTTTGGACAATCCAGCTCCCGAACAGCCACATGGCATCAAATATGGCTGCAGATGGAATAAGTTTTAAAGCCCAAGAAAATGGGTTTTCTGGGAAAGTTTAACCAAGTGGCTTACCACGAATTCCATACAATGTTTTTGCGAACAGTCATAGAGTACCCGCATTGTGATTAAAATTGGCCATGTAGATCGAGGTGTGAAGGCCGCAAAAAGGTCATCTGCAAGAATACACCAACACAAAGTGATAGTTAGCTATTAGTAGAGCATCACCAATTGGTCCTTGAGCCTTTCAATGACCATGGCCACGATGCGCTTGTTCACTTCGTTCTTGTTCGCACAATAGAAATCGTATTCTTCGAGCGTCATCAAACTTACGGTGCATGCGATCAGTGAATTGCGGATGCGGACATCTTTTTTCATCACTTCTTCGATGTAGCTGCGCTGTGTGTTCTGGTTGTAGGCGTTGA
>DAIOTP010000075.1:14233-17466 GCA_036751905.1 Cryomorphaceae bacterium | reverse complement strand
TAGTATGACGTTCACTATAGCCAAAGCATAGACGAAACGGCCGCAATGCTCCCATTGAACGATACTCCCCTCCACACTTCGCGCTCACAAAAGTTCACCGAATCAGGCTTACTTGTAAGCTGCTCAACTTCTTTTGTATTCTGTTTCTTACATTTGTGTATCACCTTCCCAAACCCATTACACGCCAAGCTCAGCTTATGAAATACCGTCTACTCTTGTTATTTATTCTTTGCTTGGGCAGCCATATCAGTGTGGCCCAATACGAAACGGTTCTTTACGATTACGCCCGCAATTGGTTTGGTGAAAACCAAGCCCTACCCGCTGAGGGCCATTGGATGCTTACCGGGGCACTTCCCGAGGATGTGAACATGGTGGAGCTCGAAATATACAACCCCCGCAACAGTGGTCAACAGTTCCTTTACCGCAGCGATTACCAAAGGCCGCAGGGTGTAAGCGCCACCCAGTTCACCATTCCGGTAAATTACAAACTTCGGGGAAACAGCGCCTACAACCTGCGCATGCTCTATTACAAAGATGCCACTGATGAAGATGTGGCCCGCTTGTCGGAATCTGTATCTCAGGCGCTCACTGCCTACCTCAACCAAAGTGTGGTGGCAGGCCGCCGCAATGTAGAGCTGGCCAAGCATCCCCGACTTATGCGGCAGGAACTCGACCAAATCGTGGCCGATGGGCTGGGTATGTACCGCCACCGCGTCGGCATCGCCTGGACAGGTTTTTCGGATATTGTGTATGACAAACTCGAGCGTATGGACGACCTCCGGCTCAGGAACGCGCGATTCAATATTTTGGCCAAAGCCGATGATGACGCCCGCGCCACCCGTGTCACGTTCTTCCAAAACAACATGGATGAACTCGCTCTCCTGCTCGAACGCGAGGTGAACAACTACCTCAGCGGCGACTTTTACGTCCTCCGCGAAGCGCGTAATGTGCATAATTACAAATCGGAACCCACCCGCTGGACCCTGCCTGTGAATGTGGGCTATGCAGCGCTGTACGACAATGTGGCAAGCGATGGCTTCAACGTGGAAGGAAGCCCTTATGTGGGCATCAGCATTCCGCTTGGCAACCCCAATTTCAGTGGAAACTTCTGGAGCAACAGCTCGATCAGCGTGGGTGCCATGTTGCAAAATGTGAGTTTCGCCGACGACCGTACCTACAGCGGACCGCTCATTGACAGGCCAATATATCTGGCATATGGCTACAAAACGGCTTACTTTCTCCGGCTCAATGCCGGGGTGGCCGTTATGCAAGAGCAGGGCTCTAGTGCGGTGCACATCAGCCCATTTGTGGGTGTAGCCATTGAGTTGAACTTTTGGATGGGCCTGAACCGATGAAATCTTTGAACACATACCCACATGCATGGCGCGGGGTTTACCACAGCGCTATCCAAGTAGCCTTTCGGCAAATGTGGCTCCTCCTGGTCTTCCTGCTTTTGCTCGTTTCGGTCACAGGTGTGCAGGCACAGCGCGACATATTCAATTGGGAAATTGGCCTCAGTGGGGGCATAGTTACCGGAAACGATGTGTTAGAACTTCCCGACAACATAAGGCGCTACAGCAGCGGCCTGCGTTTACAGCGCAACCTGGGCCGTGCATGGCAGCTCGGTATCCACGCCCAGCAGCTGGAGTGGGGCAGCGATGAGCAGGGCCTCACCTTCAGCGGCTTGAGCCTCGGCTATTTTTGGGACAATGGAGTGCTGCTCAAGCAGCGTTCATTCATCACGCCATTTCACCGCATTGAAGGGGGATACCTCGCCCGTGCCGATTACAAGGATTGGGTAATTTATCAGGATGACTGGGCCCTTGCTTTGGAGAACGGCCTGAGCATGCGCCTCGGCGACAGGCTCAACCTGCGCCTTTCCTACACCATGTACTGGGTCATGGAAGAGCGTTTCGCCGATAGCTTTGAGCGGAGCAAGTTCAATTCATGGCAGGTGGGTGTAGGCTATGCTTTCGGCGCACGCAAGTTGCGTTACAAAGGGCCGCAGTTCGATAGCAATGCCCGGTTTTATGATACTTCTATGCCAAGTGTTCAAGTGCGCCCGCGCATAGCCATGCAAGGTATACCGATGGCCGAGGCAGGTCCGCTTGCACCCATACCCGAATCACAATCTCGGGCAAAGGATGAACCCTACACTGTGTACCGTGATACCATATATATGGTGCGCTATGATACCCTCTATACCGACAGCCTCGGCATGCGGCAATACAGCCGCGCCATTGAGCAGGATGATTATACCGCCCTTCGTGAGCGCCTCAACTATCTTGAAGGTTACGTACAGGCCATGTCGCGCAAGGATACGGTAGAACTGGTGTGGCGGGAACAGCCTGTTGAGGGAGTGTCCGGTACTGCTTCCGCAAAATCAGCTGAAGACCAAACCAGAACATCGGAGCGCGAAAGCCGAAGTGCACGCTCAACCACCACGCCGGCTCCGGTCACCCGAGGCGCGCAGGAAGAGAAGACAACATACCAAACCGATCCCGCCCTTATCGACATCCTCAAAGGCCAGGAAGCGCTCATCGCCAATCAGAATGCCATGATTAGGGAAATGTCGCGGCAACAGCAAAGCGAAGTACGGGTAGAACCGGGCCGCACCCCACGCGTGCGCACACAAGTGGCGCCAACAGTCATGGTGCCCCTCAACAGCCAAAAGGACGATGAGGACAGCGATGCACGCATAGCTGCCCTTGAATCACAGATATCTGAGCTACGGGTACTGCTACTCAGCCAGGGGCAAAGGCCTTCCGAGACTCAGCAGCAGGAAGTTACAAGCACTCCTTCCACTGAGCCGCAAAGCTACATGCCTGCGGATACCATCAGTGCGCAGCCTGCCCTACCTGTTGAAACCGACGAGCCAGTGGCAGCTAAAGCAATTCCCATGAGCACCGATGACATCAAAGCACGCACGGAAGCCCTGAGGCAACGCGCCGATAGCATTGCAGCAGCAACTGCTGCGCCTGCAAGCCCGGCCAAGCTTCGCGTGGAATACCCCGCTGTATTCCTGTTTGGACTGAACCGCGCCGATACCGACAATTCTTACACACCCCTCCTTGACAAGGTAGCAGCCGACCTCAGCGACAATGCCGCCATGAGGGTGACCATCACGGGATATACCGACCGCAGCGGTAACCCCGATTACAACCTCCAGCTTTCTAAACGCCGTGCGGCGCATGTGCGCGACGAATTGATCAACAGGGGAGTGCCTGCAGAGC
>DAIOTP010000075.1:0-14223 GCA_036751905.1 Cryomorphaceae bacterium | reverse complement strand
GTGAAGGCAAAGATGCAGCCACCGAAAAGTGGAGCCCCGGTGACCGCAGGGTGGAAGTAGAAATACGGGTGGGGCCATGATTTTCCAACGGGAAGTACATGTTAAGCGCGTCTTAACAAAATCCAATTTGCCGGACGTTCCACTCCGCTCTCTGTAAGGAAGCACACGCCATTTTTCCCTATTTTCGCGGCATGAAGAATTTATACTGCCGTGCTGAAAGGTTTTTGCTCACACTGTGCCTAGGTCTGCCCGTACTTTCTGTACAAGGACAAGAGGATATCAAGGTGTTGAGCTACAATGTACTCAATTATCCCAATGCCAGTTATCAGGATTTTAGGGCCGATACCCTTGCCAAAATATTTACCTATTACAAGCCCGATCTTTTTCTGATGCAGGAGCTCAAAGCACCCAGAGCCATAGACTCCCTCTTGCTGAAGGCCTTCAACACAGCTCCCGGTGAGCACTATGACGCCGTGCCATGGCGTTGGCAGGTTTCGGCACCATGGAATAGCAATAAACTGATGCAGAGTGTGATATACAACCAAGACAAACTCACACTCATTGAAGATGGTTTTGTGCAAACCGGGGTACGTGATCACAACATCTACAAGTTTATGGTGAACGACCCGGAAATTGACAACCACCAGGACAGCACCTTTGTGTACGTGATCAGCTCTCACCTGAAAGCCAGTCAAGGCCAGTCGAATGTGGATTCCAGGCTTGCCATGACCCAATTGCTGATGAATTACCTCGATCAGAATGTTGAACCTGATGCGTACATCATATTTGGCGGTGACTTTAACGTTTACACCAGCAATGAACCAGCCTATCAATTGATGCTCAATGGAAATGAAGGCGGAATGTACTTTGCCGATCCAATCAGTACACCCGGCAACTGGCACCTCAATGCCACATTTGCACCCATTCACACCCAAAGCACGCGTACATTTCAGGTGAATGGCGATGGTGCCGGTGGTGGTTTGGATGACCGTTTTGATTTTGTGATGCTTACGCCAAACATGCTGGAGCCTTCGGCGCGCCTGCGTTTTGTAAATGGCACCTATGAAAACATAGGCAACAGTGGCAATTGCTTCAACCAATTGTTGACCAGTTGCACGGGTGGCGGCGTACCTCAATTCATCCGCCACGCCCTATGGCAAATGTCGGATCACCTGCCTGTTAAGCTCGAAATAAGCGTGGACTTGCCCTTTGCCACCAGTACAGATATAGCCAAAGAAGAGCTCCAGGAGCTGAAAGGTGCCAATGCGGTACGCGATGAATTGCGCCTGCAGTTGCCGCGCTACGCCACTCCCGGACAGGCCTATCAAGTGTACAACCTTATGGGCCAAAAGCTCATGCAAGGAGTCACTGTCGATGCCCATCAGCTCAGCCTTCAGGTATCGCATTTGCCAACAGGGTGGTACCTGCTGCATATCAACGAAATGCGCACCAAGCCTTTTCGGTTTATGAAGCTTTAAAGGCGCTTTGGCTTTTCAGGAAATGAAAAGTTAAAGCTGCATTAACCAAAAGATAATACAATCACCTCGGTAATGGGCGGACTTTCATTCTCCTTGTTGGTTGATAGATAGCACTATGCGTAGGGTTCGCGCTACACGGGTGAATCCATGTTGTCGATCGTTTTTTTTAGCATTGCAAAAAAATCAACGCGCATGAAAAAACTTTCTACCCTAGCAATGGCCTTGGCAGCAGCCTATACCCTGCAAGCCCAAAGCAACCCTGAGCCCCACGATCTAAGCCAGGGCGCTTATACCTTTACCACATGGGAAGCCGATTCCGATCCCGGCACTTACCCAGCCAATATGGTCTTTCACGTGTACGACACCGACAACGTGGGCCCTGACGTAAATTCATCTGTTGTAGGCGACTGGCTATGCCGGTATGACATCGAATCGCGTGCCCGCTTCATTGGAGAAGGTGACAACGGTTTTTCATTTCTGAATACGGGTGATACCCAGAACAGCCAGGCGCGCTGTGGAAATGGACCTGATGATGTGGGTGGATTTGTAGGTGCAGCTACCCTTGCACTCAACACCATCGGCTTGGAAAACATCAGCGGTACCTACTTGGCTACCAAAATGACCGCGGGCACCAATGATGTACCCCGTGAGTACATAGTGCGTGTGGAGTACCGCGTAGGCGAATCGGGTATGTGGACGGCACTTGAGTCCACAGCTTTGAGCTCGGCCACCACCGAGCTCAATGATCCACAAGATGTAAGCTTCACCCTCCCGGCCGAGGCCAATGACCAAGCCGTGGTACAGCTGCGCTGGCGCTACTATCAGGCAGCCCAAAATGATGGCGGTCAAAGGCCCCAGTGGCGTGTGGGCAGCATCAATGTGAGCGCTGCCGGACTTTCGGCCGGAGCACATGAGGGCGCCATACGCTTGGGCGCTTTCCCCAATCCAAGTGGTACAGGCAAGTTTCGCCTTTCGGAACAAACTTCCGGCACCCTGCACGACCTTACAGGCAAGGCCATCGTTGAGGTACCCGCCACCGATGTGATTGACCTCAGCACTTACGCGGCAGGCGTATACATCTTCAAAACCAGGGAAGGCGCAGTACTTCGTCTCATCAGGCAGTAAATTCAGCTTGCATTGGCATTGGAAAAGCAGGGCCCGGGCCCTGCTTTTCTTTTCTGGTTGAGCACCGTGCACTGCGCCATTGTATATTTGTATTCTGGCATGACAAGTCACCATCTGCAATTTACTTTTTTGAGGGCTTTGTTTCTGCTGTACTGTTGGGGGTCCATGCCAGTGGCTTGGGCGCAAACTGCCGACCGTGGTTCGAAGCTTGTGGGCTACGATGTACTGGCCGAGCAGTCGATATTTGGTACGGCACTCACATTTCCCGAAAGGGTGGAGCACTGCTTTTACGATGTGGAAAGCGGCAGCATAAGTGTGCTCCAACGCGGTACCAACCGTATGGGCGGCCTGCGGACCAAAGGAGCCCTTGTGGTGTACAACCTGGACAGTGACAAGGTGCACTGGTCCCGTAAGGTGCGCTTCTTCGGCAGCAGCATGTTTCAGCCTGGCGGTTTTTTTCTCGAAAACAAAGGCGTGCATACCACCTTAAGCTACATCACCGACGGCCGACGCAAGTGGAAAAAACGCCATGAAGCCTTTTTTGTACATCAACCCGAAGGCCTCAGCATAGGCTATTACACCCAAGGCAAGGGCCTGCGGGGCAGCACACTTGAAGCCCTTGAGTTGAGCTCGGGCAAGGCCCTCTGGCGAAGAGAGCTGCCACGCGAGGTAGGCTGGAACGATTACCAGCAGATTGATGACAGTACATACCTCATTACCTCTGAGGGGCTGCACCTGCTCAATGTGCGCTCGGGTGAGGGCTGGAGTTACCAGGCGCTTACCCACCAAAAAACGGTGAGCAGCCTCCACAGCAATGTGCTCGATAGTGAAGGCGATTACTTCATGGCCTCGCGTGACCGGCTGGTGCGTATTGAAGGCCAAAGTGGCCGGATCAAGTGGAGTGCGGCTTATCCTGTAGAACTCGGCAGTGCTTCCTTGCTTTTTGCTGACGACAGCAGCCTGTACATGCTCAACATGGGCATAGCGGGCAGCCACTGGGGCTTGCGCCGTATTGGTGAACCCTTCATTGCAGCCTTCGACAAGCATACGGGCATACCACACTATTTTTTGCCGCTTGACGGTGAGCAAACACCAGTATTTGCCGGTGAAGAGCGCAAAGATGAACTGCTTGTACTGCGCAATGGCATACTTGAAAATTACAGCAAAAAGGATGGAAGCAAGCTTGCCGTACGCAACTTTGAAGGGAATGATGATGGGTACCCCATGCAGTTTTTGCCGGCGGCGGAAGTTTTTACCAAACTACCGGATGGGCGCTACCTCAGCCTTTGGGCGCAGGACAGCAGCAGCACATTTGTATTGATGCAGTCGGGAATGATTATGGCCCTCGGGCCATTGCTGGAGCAGCGCTTTGTATTGGATATTGATGCCTTGTGGATGAGCATGGGTGCATTGGGCCCTTACACCATGGTATGTGATGGAGAGCGCACCCTGGTAGTGGACAGCAGCGGTGCTGTGCGCGCTGAGCTTAAGGCACCCTTGGGTGAACTTTACGACGAGCGCTACCTGGTGTACCATGATGATGACCAATGCGTGCTCATCGATCTGGTGCACCTGCTGAAGGATTAGGACTATTGCTGTATTTTTTTTGCACCAAGCCCGGCATGCCTGCCGCTGAGGTAACCGCTGGTCCATGCGTGCTGAAAGTTGAAGCCGCCTGTAATGCCATCTACATGCAGCACCTCGCCTGCAAAGTAAAGCCCATTGTGCTTTTTGCTTTCGAAATGAGCCAAATCCACTTCGCTCAGCGCCACGCCTCCGCAGGTCACAAATTCCTCCTTGTAGGTGGTCTTTCCGCGCACCTCATAAGGGCAGCGAACGAGTATTTCCACAAGGCGGTTGGCTATTTTGGCCGGCATTTCAGCGTACCGCATTGCTGTACTTGCGCCTGCTTTTTCACAAAGGCGTTCCCACAAGCGGCCGGGTATGTCGAAAAGGGCATGCTTGCTCACAGCCTTTTTCGGGTTGCTTACCCGCATGGCTTGCAGGGTTTCGCGGACGGTGTGCTCCGGTTGGGCGGTCCAATTTACAAGAATCGGAAAGGTGTAAGCCCTGGCGTGCAGTTCAATGGCTGCCCAAGCGCTCAATTTGATTACCGCTGGCGCACTGAAGCCCCAATGGGTGATGAGCAGCGGCCCATCTTGTCGCCATTTGCTGCCGGGTATCATCACCTCGGCCTTTGATACCGAAAGTCCCATGAGGTCTTTGAGATCGCTCTCGGGTACATTGAATGTAAAAAGCGAAGGAACAGGAGGCTCCAGCTTCAAGCCCAGTGCGCGGATGAAATTGTATCCTTCCGTTTTGTTGCTGCCCCCTGTGGTAACTATAGCCTTTCGGCAAAAAATGCGCTGCCCCGATGCCAATTCCAATGTGTAGCCATCAACCGATGGACTTTGGGGCTGTGAATGTGGTGAAATGGTGGCTACAGTGCTGTGCATACGCAACTCCACACCGAGCTTATCGGCTTCATTGAGCAGGCAGTCTATGATGGTGCGGCTGTCGTCGGTGGTGGGAAACATGCGTCCGTCGGCTTCAGTTTTGAGGGCTACGCCCCGCTGAGCAAACCATTCTACGGTATGTCCTTGTCCAAAAAGTTCAAAGGCTTTACGCAGCTGCTTGCCTCCGCGCGGGTAGTGCTTCACCAGCTGTGAGGGATAGCTGCAATCGTGTGTCACGTTGCAGCGTCCGCCACCGCTTACCGCGACTTTGCTGAGCACCTTACCCGTTTTTTCAAAAATGCTTACCGAAGCACCTGCGCGGGCCGCAGCCAGTGCAGCGAAATAACCCGCTGCTCCGCCGCCGATAACTGCCACATCGAGCCCTGATTCCATCATGCGAAGGTAGGTCAATGTGCACAGATACGGATGCCTGCATCTCATTGGGGTCATATAAATTGTGCTGCATTGGGTCCCTGCATGTCTCCTTGCTTTCAACGGCAGCATTTGTTTGATTCTTTTAGTTTTGCGGAAGCGTTTTTAGCCTATGCGAATCATTTTCTTTGCATTACTTCTTTTGTCCACGTTTGTAGCAAGCGCCCAGCAGAGGGATACCCTGCTTATGAACAATGGATTTACCGCATATGGTACCCTCAAGGCCTTGGAAAATGGTCGGGTGCAATTGGAAACAGATTTGTTTGGCACGGTCAATGCCGATGTGAACCACATAGCTGCCATTGTGAGTGATACGTATTTTGAAGTCACCACCACCGACGGCCTTCGCATGCTGGCCCGCTTCGCCCGCGCTGACTCCCTCGGCTATGCGCGCCTCATCGCTGATAAACATGTGGGCAAGGAATCGCAAGATGCGGTGGTCGCCATCGCCAATCTGTACGCCGTGACTGTGGTCAGCGACGAATTTCGCACCCGGCTCAGTGTAGCCTTGCAAGGCGGACTCAGCTATACCAAGGCCAATGAAACTTTTCAGGTGAACTGGGGTCTGGACGCGGCATACAGCTCCTACATCAACCGCCATAGCCTAACCTATGATGGACTTTACACAGAGAACCCGGAGCTTGTGGCCCGACGGCAAAATTTGGTTTACAACTACAACCGCAATTTCTCTGCCCGCCAATTTTTGTACGCTGCTGGTGAAATACAATCGAATACCCAATTGCAGCTCGCCTTCCGTGGGCAAGCCGCATTGGGAGGTGGGCAGAACTTTTTTCAGAACAGGGAAAAGCAGCTTGCGGTGGTACTCGCAGTCAATTCCAACAATGAAGTGCCCCTTGAAGGGGATGGATTTTCGAGTGTGGAAGGCTTGATTGGCTACCGTTTTCGGCACAGCAATTTGCTCGACGGCAAAATGTCCATCAACTCCAACTTGAGCTATTTTCGCACCATCACCAGCACCAACCGCCGCCGAGTCGATTTCGATACCCGCATTTCCTGGAAGGTATATGGCAACTTCTCCCTGGCGGCAACTTATTTTATCAACTTCGACAGCAGGTCGGTGCAAACCAAGGAAAGGCTCGTTGACTATACCATACTCCTTTCGGTAAATTACAGGCTGTAATATCCCGTACCGGTCTTTCCCCCTGGTGCAGGCTTCAAATGGTTCCATGGAACGCCGGTACAGTTCCGAATCCTAAAATTTCTGAAAATTGCCGCCCTTTGGCCTTTCATCTTCTTTGCTGGTCCTTCATTTCGACAACAATTTCTATATTTAAGGGAAACCAAAAACAAAACCCATGATTTCAAAATCCTTCTTGCCTTTCGCGTGCATCTTCTTTGCCGCTGCGGCGTGTGACAATTTTCAGGAAGCAAACCAGAGTCCTGTAGAAAAAGCCGGTACCAGTACCGAGATGCCCCCTTCACCCACCCGGGTGGCCTTCCTTGTGGCCGAAGGTTTTCACGATGGTGAAGCCTTTATGCCGATGGGATATTTGAACAACCACGGTTGCGAGGTGGTAACCATAGGCATAGCTCCAGAAAGGGTAGGGGCCTACAACAGTGATTTTACTATTGATGTGACCCACAGCGTAAGTGACGCCAAGGCCGCAGACTTCGATGCTCTGGTGCTGCCTGGGGGCAAAGGACCGGCAGTGTTGCGTGAAAATGAGGCGGTACTCAACTTCGTTCGCGAATTTTGGGAAAGTGGCAAGCCTGTGGCTGCCATTTGTCACGGCCCTCAGGTCTTAATTTCGGCTGGCCTTATGGAAGGGCGCACCAGCACCGGGGTTGCCGACATCAAAGATGAGCTCACGGGAGCCGGGGCGAATTACAAAGACGAAGCTTTGGTAACCGATGGACAGCTCATCACCTCACGCACGCCCGATGACCTCCCTCAATTTGCGGAAGCCATTGCCAAAGCCATCCAATCGCGCGTACCCGAGCGCAGATGTGCCTTGCAGCCAATTGTGTGACATAAATCATGCTGTGCTGCATAAATGTGGAATAGCTTTGGCACCTGCTTGACGATCCATTGTCAAGCTATACCATATGCATATACATTTGTCGAGGGTATCTGGCGCGTATGTGAGGTTCGTACTTTGGAGTGCGGTGTTTTCGTCGGTTATTGCGTGCTCATATACGCCGCCTTCTCCGGAACTTTCCCACCACGATCAACTCAAGCCTCCCATGCAACGCTTAAAAGAGGGCAACCTGCGCTTTCGCGAATCAAGGCCACGACATCCCGACCAATCCCTCGAGCGTCTGCACGAGATAGAAATTGCTCAGCACCCCTTTGCAGCAGTAATAAGCTGCTCAGACAGCCGGGTACCCCCGGAACTCATCTTTGATCAGGGCTTGGGCGATCTTTTTGTAATACGCAACGGAGGCAACATTGTAGCCGATTATGAGCTGGCTAGCGTGGAGTACGCTGTCGAATACCTGCAGGTGCAACTTGTGGTGATTCTTGGCCACAGCCATTGCGGAGCCATCGAAGCCTACCTGGAGCATGAACACGATACCCTGCACAACCATATACAGCGCATTGTGGATTACATCAAGGCTGAGCATGAGGAACAACAGGTCCCTGCCGCAGCTGCCAACCGACTTCAACGTTGCATTGAAGCCAATGTGTGGCATGGTGTACATACCGTGACCAATTCTGCACCTACGCTCTCCCCGCTGTGCCAGCAGAACAAATTGATCGTGGTAGGGGCCATGTACGATATGCATAGCGGTGAAGTGCATTGGCTTGATGTGCCACATTACAATGATGATATCAACAAGGACCTGCATAGGTAGCAAGGCGCGGCTTGCATTCCGCATGGAAGCCTGTATCCGTGAGTAAGTGCCATACATGCCGCCGCACACATCTATGGCCTGATTTTTGGTAGATAAAGGGACGCTTTATCCTCCAAGGCGGTTTATACTAAACATCATTGGCACACCGTATGAAAAATATTGTACTCCTCTTTTTGTTTATCATATGCCAAGGTGCAAGCCAGCATGTGTCGGCGCAATGCCTGGAAGTGACGCCGCAATTGCAAGGAACTGTTCTTTGCCCTGGTGATGAAGTTGAGCTCATCGCCACTTCAGGTTTTGCTGCCTACCGCTGGTACTATTCATTCATCAACAGCAACACCGGCGGAACGCTCTACGCCGAGAATCAAGGAATACTCACCCTCGACGCAGCCGAATGGGCCAACACGTATTGGTATGTTGAGGTGGCATCGGCTGAATGCCAGCTGCCTTCTGCAACCGTGTATTGGGATTTATGGGTGTTCCTCAATCCTGGCATTGCCCACGACATCAATACCACACTTTGCCCAGGCGACAGTGCCTTGATATCAAGCGCATTTCCCGGTCCGCTGAACTTTCAATGGTACAACAATTTTCAGGAAATACCCGGAGCCACTGCTTCCTCTTACTGGGTAAAGCAGCCCGGCTTTTACACTTTGAGCGTGAGTTATGCAGAGTGTCCCGACTATTTTCTGGGTTCTGGTATAGGGCCCGAATTCAACTTCTATCCTGAGTTGATTCCTGTCATTGAGCAAGAGCCACAAGCCGAAGGCATACTTTTGGGTGTGCAGGGCATCAACAATCCGCAATGGCTGCTCGACGGTGCACCGATCGAAGGTGCCAATTCACCTAGCCATTTGGCCACGGTTGAAGGCATCTACTCGGTAAGTGGCAACGACAGCAATGGGTGTACTGTACTTTCAGCGCCTCTGGAGCTGAACAGCCTCTCAGTACATGTAGAAGCTCCCGTTGCCCTTGAGGTGTATCCCAATCCCTTTGCGGAAAATATCAACATTGCCTACTCAGGGCCACGCATTGTGTACTTGCGCATTTTTGACCTCAGTGGCAAGGAAGTGCACACAGTTCAAGGACCACTTCCTTACAAATATGATATACGCATACCATCCTCAGGCACCGGGCTCTACTTCCTTGAGCTTACTTATGAGCATGGAGGGCGAAGTACTCACAAGCTCGTAAGGCGCTAGGCGGTGGGTATATGCATGGCCTGAATGCAGATATACAGCCGCTTTAAAGCAATTGTGGTATGTCTTTGCTATATTTGCGATGCTCTTTAATATGATTGGTGTACATGAACCCGCTCCCTGTGCAAGTTTGGATTGTAGATGATGACCCTGTGTTCAGACTTATACTGTCTATGATGATTAAGCGGTTGGGTATGCCTTTTCATCTCAATGAATTAGAGGATGGTCAGCAATTTTTGCATGCGCTTGATCTTCTTGAACCAACGCAATCTTCCAAACCCCAATTGGTATTTCTCGACCTCAATATGCCCGTTCTTTCAGGGGAGGCCCTCTTGCGGGAGCTTGAAGCCAACTACAAGGGTGTGCTGCACGGTACCCAACTTTATTTGCTTAGCTCCAGCATCGACCCGGAGGACGAGAGATTGGTAGAGTACTACAGCATTTGCTCAGGCTTTATAGTAAAACCCATTGAGGAAAAGTGTCTCAACGCGCTCCTTACTGCGGTTGCTTAATGGGGTTCAATCTTTTCGTAACTGGCTTTGATGCCTTTGATCAGCGCTGAGCTGAAACCATGGTGCTCCATTTCGTTGAGCCCGGTTATGGTACAGCCTTTGGGTGTAGTCACTTTGTCGATTTCGCTTTCAGGGTGGGCACCCCTTTCCAGCAGTAGTGCAGCCGCCCCCATCACCGTTTGTTGTACTATGGCGCTTGCTGTTTTGGCGTCGAAGCCTATCTCGATACCGCCCTGCACCATGGCTCTGATAAAACGCATCACGTAGGCTATACCGCAGGCGCCCATTACGGTAGCAGCCTCCATGAGCTCCTCACCGATGAAAATGACCCGGCCCAGCCCCTCAAAAATTTGCGCCACAGCAGCGACCTGATCCGGCTTGGCATCACTGTAGCTGATGCAAGTGAGCGATTGCTTCACATCGGCGGCGGTATTGGGCATGGCCCTGAATACGGGTGTGCCTTTCGGCAAATGGGCTGCAATGTGTGCCTGGGTAATGCCCGTGGCCACCGAAACCACAATGTGTCGTGAAGGATCAATGCCGGGGGCAATCTCTGCCATGATCGGATCAATGTTGTAGGGCTTTACAGACAAAATGATAATGTCGTGCCTGTCCATGGCAGCGCGGTTGTCAGTGCTCAGCTGCACGCCGCGCTCGGCGAGTGCTTTCAGGGCAGCGAGGTGCCTGCGGGTTGCGGCAATGTTCTGTGCCGGTATGCCGCTGTCGACCATACCATTGGCCATAGCCATACCCAAATTACCGCAACCTATCACGGCCACACGCAGCGCTTGTTTCTCCATGCTCTTATTTTTTGGCGAAGATACATTCCTTGCTCGATTTTTGGTGTAATTCCATAAACTTTACTACTTTACGCCTTCAAATCAACAAGGGCATTTATGGACGCACCGGGCATTTACAATGCGGTATTCTTTGTCTTCGCATGCATCGTCCTCTTTTTGTACAGCCTCAAGGGCTTTAGTGTCGAACTCCAAAAGGTAGGCGGGCAGCGGCTCAATGACTACCTCTCACGCGTTACGCGCAACCGCTTTAGGGCCTTTGGCTTGGGGGCGCTTATCACAGCCGTGATCCAAAGTAGCAGCGCCGTATCATCCATGACTGTGGCCCTGGTCGATGCGGGAGCTATCCCATTTGCCAGCAGCCTAGCCGTGTTGCTGGGTGCAGGCGTAGGCACCACGGCCACCGTATGGCTGGTGAGCCTCAACTTTATGGGCATGGGGGTATATTTTATGGTATTTGGCTTCCTCATTGGTGCCCTGCCATTCCGCTTTGCGCTTATTGGCAAGAGCCTCTTTTATTTTGGATTTATTCTCTTCACCTTGCAGCTGCTCAGTGATGCCCTGACCCCTTTGCGGGAAATGCCCGAAATCATCGACATCCTAAGTTCGGTCGACAACATCCTCATTGCCATGCTTGCCGGCCTGCTCATTACAGCGGCTGTGCAGTCGAGCACGGTGGTGATTGGAGTTACAGTGATACTGGTTCAGGGTGGACTCGTGCCCTTGCACGATGCCATAGGCATTGTGGTAGGGGCTAAGGTGGGCAGCACGAGTACGGCCCTGTTGGCTTCGCTGGGCATGGGGGTTACAGCGCGGCTCTCAGCGTTGTCGAATTTTATATTTTACACTACCGGTGCAGTATTGTGTATTCCACTGTCGCGTCCATTGGAACGCTTTGCGCGCACACTCACTGACGATGCAGGTATGCAGGTGGCCTACTGTACACTGATGTTCAGTGTGGTGGTTGCTTTGATTTTTCTGCCTTTCGTCAAGGCTTTCGCAGGGCTTATGATGCGCTCCCGCAAAGTTGTGGACGCAAGCATTACCTGAGAAGGTCTTAAAAGGGTCCTTGCCCTGGGGTTCAAAATCGGTAGTTGAGCACCATATTCAGGTTCCACATGTCAACACGGTTTATTCGGGCACTGTCGGGAATGGGCGTGCTGTCGATGCCGGTTTTGTGTGCTATGAGCAGCTCCATTTCAAGGCCATCCAAGTAGTTGTGAAAGTGCTTGCGCAGGCCGCCCACCACATGTATGTAGGAGGGTACCCCATACTTGTTGAGGGCAAAGTTATCGAGCGATGGATTGCTTACATAGCCCAGACCTGCCATCGTGCGCAAATGCGCTTTTGGCAAAGGCCCTTCGTATTTTGCCGTGAAGGCCCACACATCGCCATTGCCCTCATGGCGCTCCCGGGGCAGGCTTACATACAGCTGTTCTCGGCCCCACTCCCGCGGAAAGAGAAAGCGGCCTTGTGTACTGATGCGCAAGGCATTCACACTCAGCTGATGACCGCCCATGTCAATGCCCAGCCGTGTGCCCAACGCCAATCCCTGGGTAGCAGGATCCATGTAGGCGCGTGGCAGCTCGGCATTGCCTCCATCATTCAGGGCATGTTGGTAAATGCTTTGCACGCCGTATATCAGTGTGTTGTTGTTCAGGAGTATGCGCCCATCTACCTGTGCAAGGCTGAGGTTGAATATGTTCTCAGAGGTGTAATTCCAAAGCTGTGCGTGCAGCTGGGCCCCTGGTTGGTAATGCAGCCCAAATATGCCGAGGCCTTTGCTGTCGAGGTTGCCCGTATAATTGCTGGGGGTGCCCAAGGGGTTGCGGCCGAAGGGATACACGCCAAACGATTCGTCCATGCGGTACCAGCGCACCGTACCGCGCATAGTCACATGCGTGTACCAAGCGGCGGAGGCACTCCAGGCACCCTTATTGTAGTTGAGTGTAAGCCCGCTGAAGCTGTTGTGCCGCATGCGGTTGTCTTGTTCATTGGCCAGTGGGGTGTTGATCCTTTGGCGGCCAAAAGTGGCTCTGAAATTGCTGCGTTTGTACCCCACGTAGAAATCCTCGAGCCTGTCAAAATCGCTGATGTTGTCCAGGTTGCTCATGTCGTAGAGCAGTATTTCGTAGCGGTTTACGTTGCCGGTTGTAGGATCGGCTATGCGGATGTTTTGCTCGTAAAGTTGAAAGGTAAAGAAGCCGCTCACTCCGAAATGCAGGCCTTTGAAGTACGGGCTGTAATATCCCAGCCCTCCACCTATAGCGCTGGTATGGTAATCGAGCAGGTCGCCGCGGTTGATGGTGGCCATCGAGAAAGAGCGCACATGGAAATTAAAATTGCCTTCCTTCAGGTACGCGCCGAGGGTGGCATAGCTGCCCGCAGGCGCGAGGCTGTCGGCAGGGTGCTGACCCACAATCCCCAGTTGCAGGCCCACAGCAAGCAAGAGCAGTGCATAACGCATGTGCAAAGGTGCGCGTGTGGACTGACAAAGGCGGTGATAGGGGTCACATTGGCCGCTGGTGGCTGGTTAATAATAGCTGGTCGCTAGAAGCCAGCGACTGGCTACCGTCCTTGCATTGGGGAGCGGCCGGCGTTCGCAAACCAAGGTTCCGCCTTCGGGCTGAAGTAGCAGAGGAGTGTCCCCCAAAAATGGATTTAAACTGGTCTGGCTTGGGATGAAAATCCCAGCTGTAAGGTGTCATTCCGCGTAAGCGAT
Organism: Cryomorphaceae bacterium; assembly: GCA_036751905.1. GTDB lineage: Bacteria > Bacteroidota > Bacteroidia > Flavobacteriales_D > Cryomorphaceae > T3Sed10-241. The sequence continues at coordinate 685 of DAIOTP010000075.1, read as the reverse complement.
GGTGCTTAGTAAAGCATTTTCTGCTTGACGCGAATCCAGCCGCGTGTGCTGAACGATTACTGGCACGTTCGATGCTATGACCGATGCAAAATCCGTATCGAGCGGAATTTTCTCCGGGTCATCGAGGTCGTTGAAGCGAAGATGAATGGTACGTCGCGCACCCAGGGTTACCTTGTAAGGTCCTACGGGGTCGCGGTTGGTGTAGAAGATGGTTATTTCAATGTGGGCGTCCTCATTGGAGGTGTTGAGGATGCACGCCGTTTCGTGGCTTGTAAACTCAGGTTCCTTACCAGTACCGTATGATGGGATGTAGCCTTCAGCAATCACCCATGTTTTTTTTCCAAGTGCTTTCATATCAATGTTTCATTTGTGTTGGTAGATTATTTCGAAAAAATGTAGAAGTTAATTTTTAAATTCAGGCAGTACATTGGCTCCGATAAAGTCAACAAACGCTTCCTGATTTTCATTTGCGTTGTGCAGGATGATTTTGTCAAAGCTTAGGGCTTCGAATGCTTTGATGTGCCATGTGGCTCGGCTTTTGCCTCCGACAAGCATGCACTACCACCGCCAAAATCTAGTTCTCATAATCCGCCTTTAACAGCCTTTTGCTTATCCACCAGTAGTTACCACAAGGATCTACAATACCCGATTGCCTGTCATCGTAGGGCATGTCCTCAGGTTCAAA
>DAIOTP010000074.1:7107-17608 GCA_036751905.1 Cryomorphaceae bacterium | reverse complement strand
CCGCGTTCACCTCTTCAATGCTGGTTTCCCTGGCGAGGGTAAGGCTCATGATGGCCAGCGAGCCATTGGGTACGGGTACGCGTACGGCATTGGCAGTAAGCTTGTTTTCCAGGCTGGGAATCACTTTTGTTACTGCTTCACCTGCCCCCGTTTCAGTGATCACCATGTTGACGGCTGCTGAGCGGCCGCGGCGCTCCTTGCTGTGAAAATTGTCGAGCAAATTTTGATCGTTTGTGTATGCATGCACCGTTTCGATGTGGCCTTTTTCCACCCCATAAGCCTGTTCCATGACGGAGAGTATGGTGCATATGGCATTCGTGGTGCAGGATGCTGCGGAGTACATGCGCTCCTCGTCGGTGTTGAGATCGAAGTGGTTTACGCCGTACACAATGTTGGGTATGTTGGCGGCGGGGGCGGTGAGAATTACTTTGTCAACGCCTTGTGACTTCAGGTGAAGGCTGAGCGCTTTTTGGTCCCTGAATGCGCCAGTATTGTCAATCAGGATGGCATTGCTTATGCCGTGGTCTTCGTAATTCACTTTGTCGGGGCTTTGGGCCGCGATGAGCTTCACGATTTGGCCGTTGATGATGAGGGCCTTGCGTTCAAGGTCGGGCACCACCGTTCCCGGAAATGGGCCATGCACGGAATCCATGCGCAGCAGGTTGGCGCGCTTGATGATGTCGGCGTCGCTCAGGTTGCGTGTTACGATGGCTTTGAGCCTCAATTGTTGCCCTTTTCCAAATTGCTGGATGAGTTCTCGGGCAGCCAATCGGCCTATACGTCCAAAGCCGTAGAGTACTACATCACGGGGTTCGGTGCTGTGGTCGCTGTGTTTGCCTTCCCATTGGCCAATACGGCTGTGGATAAAAGCAGTCATGGAACTGTGTTGGTCTTTTTCCTCGAGCCATTCTGCGCTGAGGCGGCCTATATCAATTTTGGCAGGAGGCAGGTCGAAGCTCAGCAGTTTTTTGGCAATGGCGCTTGTGGCAAAAATGTCGATGGGCTTTTCGACCACATCGGCGGCATACTTGTGCAGCTTAAGCACTTCACTTACACTGGTGTCGAGCAAGTGATTTCGAAACAGTACAAGTTCTACGGATTTGTGGTAGAGCAAATTTCCGACGGCGCTGATGAGGTCCACGGCCGCCATTTCCTTGTTGATCCAGGTCTCGAGCTCCTTGTTGTAGGTAGCCCGGCCTGCGCTTAGCAAGTCAGTTGACATTGGGATAGTTTGGGTTTAGTAGTGGTTAAAGAGGTACAGTAGGGTGGGTGGTGGTGGTGGTGGTGTGTCCAGGTTTTGCAAGATGAACTGCTTGTAACAAAAAAGAAAGCCCGCGCTCGCTTGTGGCGGTTGCGCGGGCTTCTGTTGGTGATTATCCTAAGTAGGCCTTCAGGTGCTTGCTGCGCGAGCTGTGGCGCAGCCTCCGGATGGCTTTTTCTTTTATTTGTCGCACGCGTTCGCGTGTAAGGCCAAATCGGTCTCCGATTTCTTCCAGCGTCAGGCCGTGTTTCATGCCGATGCCATAAAACAGGCGGATTACTTCACGCTCTTTTTCCGTAAGGGTACTGAGTGACCGCTCAATTTCTTGAACCAGTGACTCATTGAGCAGCAGGTTGTCGGCATTGGGCGAGTCGTCGTTGACCATGACATCAAGCAGTGAAGAGCTGTCGTCTTCGGTAAATGGGGCATCCATGCTCACATGGCGTCCCGAAACTTTCATCGAGTCTGCTACTTTCTCGGCAGGTATGTCGAGGGCGTTCGCAATCTCTTCAATGGTAGGTGGGCGGTCATACTCTTGCTCCAGCTTGGCGAACATTTTGTTGATTTTGTTCAATGAGCCTACCTGATTGAGCGGGAGGCGCACGATACGGCTTTGTTCGGCCAATGCTTGCAAGATACTTTGACGAATCCACCACACGGCGTAGGAGATGAACTTAAATCCACGGGTTTCATCGAATCTTTTGGCGGCCTTTATCAGACCCAGATTACCTTCGTTGATCAAGTCGGGAAGGCTGAGTCCTTGATTTTGATACTGTTTTGACACTGAAACCACAAAACGTAAGTTGGCGCGCGTCAATTTCTCGAGCGCTGCCTGGTCCCCTTTTTTGATCCTTTGAGCCAACTCCACTTCCTCTTCGGCCGTGATGAGGTCTTCGCGTCCTATTTCCTGTAGGTATTTGTCAAGCGACTGACTTTCACGGTTGGTAATGCTCTTGGTGATCTTTAATTGTCTCATGTTTTGGGTCTAAATTGGGTGTTTACCTTAGCGGAAAAACTCCGCGAAGTTACGGTAAGGTGCATTAAAAGCAAAATCAATTTATGCACAAGTCTTGCAATCTAATGGAAGCCAATAAAGAAAAGCGACCGGGCACTTTTGCCTTCGCCGCTTTCCTGTTCATTCAAAATATGAGAGCCCCTATTCGGGATTGGGATGAATCGGTGTTTACGGTTTCGAATCAGCTCTCGCAGGTTTCATTTTGAATGTAAAGCTCCATTAAAGTCCAAGGCCATAGTAGTCGGGCACTCCACTGGGATGGAGACCCTCAATCAGCACGCCTCCTGATTTGGCACGCAACATTTGGTATACTTGTTCAGGACTATCCACGGGCTGCTTGTCAATGTGTGTGATTACGAATCCTTTCTTCAACCCGGCCATCATCAGTTTACCGTTTGTAATTTCGTTTATTTTTACGCCATTTGCAATGCTCAGGCGGCTTTTTTCTTCTTTGGTTAGTGGAGCAAATTTCGCACCATATACGGTGTTGTTTACTTCTACCGCTGCTGGCTCTATTTGTGTATTCCCAAATCGGTCGCGGAGTACAACGTCCATGTCGATCGACTTATTGCCCCTGAGTGCCTGCACTTTCACGGTATCGCCGGGCCTGTGTTTGCCAATTTGCTCTTGCAGTTCTGTTACATTTTTGATCTTGCGTCCGTTGATGGAGGTGATTACATCACCGCGTTGCACTCCGGCTACCGAGGCTGCTCCACCATCCATCAATCCGGTGATCAGGGCACCTTCTGTGATGGTCAATTTGTTGTCGCTAACTGTTTTGGCATCCAGGTTGGCAATATTTACACCGATGTATGCCCTTTGTACCTTGCCGAATTCCAAAAGGTCGGCAGTCACTTTTTGCACAATGCTCACAGGTATTGCGAAGCTGTAACCCGAATAGGAACCTGTGCGCGAGGCAATGGCCGTATTGATTCCCACGAGCTCTCCGCGCTTGTTTACCAATGCTCCACCACTGTTGCCGGGGTTTACGGCGGCATCAGTTTGTATGAACGATTCGAGGGGGAAGGTCTCTTTGGCCGGATCGTAGCCCAGGATGTTGATGTTGCGCGCCTTGGCACTCACGATTCCAGCAGTAACGGTACTATTCAGATTGAAGGGATTGCCAACTGCGAGTACCCATTCACCCACGTGCAGGTTGTCGCTGTCGCCCAAGATGATGGAAGGCACAGCCTTGGCATCTATTTTCAGCAATGCCAGGTCGGTACCGGGGTCGGCGCCAACAAGCGACGCGGTATAGGTGCGGTTGTCGTTGGTGGTAATTTCGATGTTGGCGGCATTGTCAATCACGTGGTTGTTGGTTACGATGTAACCATCGCCACTGATGATGACACCCGAACCTGTACCCATTTGGGGTTGGCTGTAATACTGCTCGCCACCAAAAAATTGGCTCCATGGATTGTGGTACTTCCTGGGTTGAAAGGTAGTTTTGACATGGACCACGGCATCCAAACTCAGGCGCGCGGCTTCTGTGAAGTCAATGTTGTCCATGGAACTAAAGGGGGCACTGTTTCCAGCTACCTGAAAAATAGGCATGTCGGATGTGTTGGCCGTCGAAGCCGTATCCATCATTGCGTTGTTGGCAATGTACAGCGCCAATAAGGCACTGAGTATTCCTACCAAGGTAAGTTGAATGAACTGTTTCATGAATTTTACTTCTTTTGATCTGTTATCACTTCTAGGAACAACAGGTGCTAACGATTTCTTATTTTTGCAGTGTTAAATCCTGTTAAGCTTTAATTGTTAGACTGCTGTATTGCTACTGCTCCAAATTCCATACCAAGATTAATTTGATCCTAACTTCTTCCTATTGTTGCCGTGTCGTTGCAATTGTGTCAGGTACATGCATGGTGCTGGGCTGCGGGCCGGGGTCGACTGACCGAGGGGATGGTATGCGCGAAAAGGTGCGCACAGAAAAGCCACATGGCGTTAAAGTTCAGGATACTACTTCCGCAAATGACGCTTTCTCGCAAAAGGAGCAAGACAGCCTTGCGCTTCTCACTGACACTGCCACGAGCGATCTGATGCATACTGACACAATTGCATTGTCGGTTGAGGATTCGATTTGGGAGGCGGAGAATTTGCTGCAAACTGACAGCATGGAGGTCGATTTTGACTATGCTTTCATGGACGAAACCCACGATGAAGACCAAAGCGTAAGGGGCAACAAGGAGCAGGAATTGCTGGAGAACAGGTTGCTCAAAAGCCAACTGATCCGTGTAATTCAACCCATGCACAAGGATGCATATGATTCGGTGCTCGTGGTCATTGAGGACCGCCTGAGCATCAGGCCGGATCCCGTGCCCAAACAGGTGGTGTTGGAAACATGGCAATCGCCGGTCAATTACCGCGGTTACCAATGGAACAGGCGCAAATTGGTGGTGTTCGGCATCGATCCTCAACTGCGGATTGCCGTGTACCATTATCTTGGAGCGTATTACTTCTCGGTTACGGACAAGGTCTACGTCCTTGATGAGCATTTAGAATTCACGCCCTTTGTAAGCCTTCGGGACTCTGCGTTGAGCAATTTTTTACTGGGTTATGAAGATTGAATTTGAAAAATACCAGGGCACTGGCAATGATTTCATCCTGATTGACAACCGCTCAAAATTGGTTCAATCACCATCGAATGAATGGATATCACGTCTTTGCAAGCGCAGTTTTGGCATTGGCTCTGATGGATTGATGCTCATCGACGTGCATCCCAAGGCTGATTTTCACATGGAATTTTTCAACCCCGATGGCAGCCGTTCACTGTGCGGCAACGGCAGCCGCTGCGCAGTGGCATTTGCGCGAAAGCTGGGGCTGGCAAGCTCAGGGGGTACTTTTGTCACCACCGATGGTGCACATCGCTATGAAATTCTGGACAGTGGCGAAGTGAAAGTGAGTATACACCCATGTACAGCTCCCATTTCCCGTATTGGGCATCAATTTTTGCACACAGGCTCTCCGCATTTGGTTGTGGAGGTGGAGCATGTTGATGCGGTCGATGTGCTGAACGAGGGTGGTAGACTTCGCCGCCATGCTGAATTTGCCGAAGAGCAAGGCAGCAATGTGAATTTCGTGTCGCCGATGGGAGAGAATGCCTATGCCGTACGCACCTATGAACGCGGCGTGGAGCACGAAACCCTGTCATGCGGTACGGGGGTTACGGCTGTGGCGCTGAGCATGGCAGCCCGTTATGGGGCATCGTCTCCCGTGTTGTTGCATACGCATGGTGGCCTTTTGCGCGTTCATTATGAAGTAGCCGGAGAGGGCTATGACAACATTTGGCTGCAAGGACCAGCTGCGCATGTATTTAGTGGGCTAATCGATGCTTGAAAATGAAACAATAAGGCTTAGAGCACTCGAGATCAAGGATCTTGATGTGCTGTATAAGTGGGAAAACAATCCTGACAACTGGAAAGTGTCGCACACGGTAGCCCCATATTCGCGGCAAGTGTTGATGCAATACATCCATGAAATTACCGATGTATACACGGACAAGCAGCTGCGCTTGATCATTGAACGCAAGGATGATAGAGCTGTGCTCGGTGCAGTCGACCTGTTTGATTGCGACTTTAAAAACAAACGTGCCGGCATTGGAATTTTAATTGCCGAGCCTGCGCACAGGGGGCAGGGCTATGCCAGTGCAGTGCTGCACATATTGTTGGCGTATTGTTTCGATACCTTAACCTTTCATACGGTGTACTGCAATATACTGGCTGATAATGGGGTGAGCCTGGCACTTTTCGACAAATTTGGCTTTGAGCGGATAGGCCTCAAGAAGGAATGGACCTGGCACGAGGGCCGTTTCCACGACGAATGGCTTTTGCAGAAGCGCAAGGATTCATCTAATTTCCAACCGTGAAACGCATCATAGGCTTCGTTTTTCTTTTTGCCATCGGCGTAGGCACTTTTTTTGCATGGCGCGTGTATACCGCCTGGTTTGCGCCAGTGGTTGAAGCCCCGAATGCTCCCATCTTGCTGTACGTACCCACGGGCAGCACCGCACATGACGTGCAGGAGCTTTTGCAGCAAATGCAGATAGCCCTGCACCCCACATGGACCGAGAAGCTTATGCAACGCAAGCAATACACAGGCAAAAATGTGGAGCCTGGGCGTTATGAACTGAGTGATGGCATGTCCTTGAATGATATTGTGAACCACCTGCGCGGTGGCAAGGGTGAAACGCAGGTGCGCATCACCTTCCACACTGCACGCACCATGCAGGAACTCGCCGGCAAGGTAGCCACGCATATCGAGGCCGACAGTGCCTCCGTGGCGCAGCTCTTGCTCGACCCGAAGGTGGCTGGGAAATATGGCTTCAACAGCCACACGTTCAAATCGATGTTTTTGCCCGACACCTACTTTGCGGAGTGGGATACCGATGCCGCTGCATTTGTGCAACGCATGGCAGGGGAGTACAAACGCTTCTGGACGGAGGAGCGCATGGCGAAGGCCGGCAAATTGGGCTTGAGCCAAAGCGAGGTGGCTACGCTTGCCTCCATTGTGCAGGCCGAGCAGCAAAACCATGCCGATGAGCTTCCTGTTATTGCAGGCTTGTATCTGAACCGCTTGCGCATGGGCATGCGGCTGCAAAGCGACCCTACCGTGGTGTATGCCGTGGGCGATTTCAACATCAACAGGGTGCTCAACGTGCACCTCGCCGTGAACAGCCCTTACAATACCTATCAGCGCGCAGGCTTGCCGCCGGGACCCATCAATGTGCCCCAAAAAAAGAGCATTGATGCAGTGCTCAATCCCACGGAAAGCAGGTATGTATATATGTGTGCGAAAGCCGATTTTTCGGGCAGGCACGCATTCGCCAGTACCCTGAGCGAGCACAACCGCAATGCGGCGGCTTACAGAAAGGCGCTCAACGAGCGAAAGATCTATAAATAAGGAATGTCTTCACGCACCCATTTGAAGCGGCGGGGTTCCGTAGGTTTGCGCATGCGCGTGCTTATGCGCCTTATCAGTTTTGGGCGCTTCACAAGCGCATCCCTCGACCGCTCACCGGCTTCATTGAGCCCATTGAGGGTTTCGATGTCCCATTCCACAATGAGCCGGTCGTATATATCGGCGTAATCTTCGGCGGTGTACACGCCAATATCCTGTGCACAGTCGGCAAAGTGTTCAAAAACTTCACCTTGCCTGGCTCCACCCGACTCGCGCATGTAGTGCGCAGGCATGAGGATGCCGTGCCGCATCATGTCATTGAATGCGACCATGGCACCATTGGGATCCATCTCAAAGATGAGCTTCATAAAGTGGATGTACGCGCTGGCGTGGCGTGATTCGTCGCTCGCTATTACGCCACACATTTTGGCCAGGAGGCTGTTGCCTTGTTTCTTGGCGAGGGTGGCCGTGCGTCGGTGCGAAACGTTGGTCGCCAATTCCTGGAAGGAGGTGTACACAAAGTTTTTGTAAGGGTCATGCTCCATGCCGGTTTTGAAGCCGTCGGCGATGAGGTGTTGCAGCGTGATTTCCACTTCGCGCATGTTGAGCACACCACTCAGGTACAAGTACTTGTTGAGCAGATCACCATGGCGGTTCTCTTCGCCGGTCCAGCTGCGCAGCCATTTGCTCCAATTGTTGGCCTCTACCTGGTCGATGCCTTCGGCGGCCGAGAGCCACGTTTCGTAGGTAGGGAGTGCTTCCTCGGTAATGAAGTCACCAATAAGCACTACCCAATATTTGTAAGGCATTTCCAAGGCCCAGCCTTGAATTTCGGCAACGGCATCTGCAAAGCCCGGGCTCAAAGGATCCGGGAGCAGGTCACTGGGTTGCCAGTTGTCTTCGATGGAGGATAGATATTTGTCCAGCAATGGAGGCAAAGCCTTATCCAAAGCATTCATCACTTCTATTCTCGACGGCACTATCACGGACAAAGATTCAGATTTCATGCGCAAATATCTGAATTTCCTATGTCATGCCCTAAGGTTTAGAAGAGCAAAAGCTGGTATGGCTGTGATTGGACTGTTTTTTGCAGTCCATGCAATGGCTTACAACCGCCGTTCGCTCAATTTAAAAAGGCCTATTTTTGCACGTTGTATTAACATCCCGATATGAGATTCATTCCTATTGCTGCCTTGTTGCTGTTTCCGTATTGCGCTGATGCACAGCAGTCACTTTCGCAAAAAATTGAAAGTGAAATCCTAAAGTCATCTGTCGAGGCCCATGTTCACTTTCTGGCATCGGATGAGCTCAAAGGCCGCGATACACCCAGCGAAGGGCTCGACGTGGCCGCAGCATACATTGCTACACAGTTCATGAGGAGCGGTGTAAAGCCATTTTTGCCGGAAGGCTACCTGCAAGAAGTGCGCCTGGTCAACACCGTGCCGGCCGATGAAGGAAGCATGACTTTTGGGGCTGAAACCCTGCATTCGCCTGAGCAGTTTATGCAGCTCCGCGGTGACAATGTCGACCTTTCCGGGAAATTTGTGTTCGCACGGTACGGCAGCGAGGAGGACTTTAAGAAGCTCAAGGTTTCGGGCAAAATTGTGGTGACCCGCACCGGTAAGGAAGGCAGCAGCAGTGTGCGCGATGCTTTTGTAGAAAGCAGAAACAAAGCCAGATTGGCCAAAGAAATGGGCGCGAAGGCATTGATCGAACTCTACAACTCGCCGCAGCTCAGCTGGAGTATGCTTCAATACTATGTGAATACTCCCCGCATGGCGGTAGAGGAAGCTACTCAGGACGATCCATTTCCCGTATTTTGGATTGAGGACATTGGCAGTGAGCGACTTGGTAAGGTGGACAAGCTGAAAGGCGAAATCAAGGTGAGTACAGCAGGTGCAATGAAGGAAACTGTGCTCTCGCAAAATGTTGTTGGTTGGGTGGAGGGCAGCGACCCGCAACTGAAAAAGGAATTTGTGGTGTACAGTGCGCATTATGACCATGTGGGCATTGGGGTTCCCGATGAGCAGGGCGACTCGATTTACAACGGCACGCGCGACAATGCCATTGGCACCATGACGGTGCTTGAGGCTGCTGAGTTTATAGCCCGCCATCCCCTTAAGCGCAGCGCATTGTTCGTGCTTTTTACCGCTGAGGAAAAAGGCTTGCTCGGCAGTGAATGGTTTGTGAACCATCCGCCCCTGCCTTTGAGCGATATTGTATTTTGCTTCAACAGCGACAACGCGGGTTACAATGATACCACTGTGGCTACCGTTGTGGGGCTTACCCGCACCAGTGCAGAGGAGATCATTGTGGAGGCTTGCGCTGCCTACCGAATTACTGCCATCGAAGATCCTGAACCCAGGCAAAACCTCTTCGACCGCTCGGACCAGGTCAATTTTGCCCGAGAGGGCATTCCCGCCCTGATGTTTAGCCTTGGACTTACAGCCATGGATGAAGAAATCAGGAAATATTACCACCGGCCTGCCGACAATCCTGACTCAGTGGATTACGATTACCTGCACCGGTTTACCAAAGCCTATGTGAAGGCGGCGGTCAACATTGGCAACATGCCTGAGCGTCCATTCTGGCGGTCGGGCGACAAGTACTTCTCAGCGGGCGAAACGCTTTACGGACTGTAGTGGAAGGCATCTGAGCAGCCGCTCTATTGTTCTAAACGCTGCGCTCAGAGGCTGCTTGGGTACTTGTATTTCAGAAATGTGGGGAAGTATGGGACACAGTCCCGGACTGGATTTTACATCGAACAAGCCATCGGCATTATTCGGTGCTGATCATGGGTTGTAGTTTGTCCAATATTTCGCTGGAAGTATACTGTGCTGAGGTCAAATAAATTGTTTTGCCTTTCACCGTGGTAATTTTCAGGTAGGGCGCAAAGCGCTTGTCGGCAATGATGCGCACCAATGTACCTTCCTCCGTGCGAAATTCTCCTTTCAATATGTCGCCCATCGCATATCCATGCCGCTTTCGCTTGAGTCCAGGCAAATCTTCAACCAAGTCTACTTGATTTATTTCACTGTATAGCACGGATATGCCATAGCTGCCATCGACGACAAAGACGTCGTTATGAAATTCGAGTTCATTGGGGCCGAGACTGCGGGTAAACAAAATAACGACAAGGACAATGCTGATCAACAGAATGACAATGGTAAGCTGCAAAGGCCAATTGCGCCCGGTGCTGTAATGACGTTTGGCCACGACCAAAAAGAATATGTAGGCAGCGATGGGGTAAATTCCAAAAAAGAGGCCTGCGGCATTTTCATCTATCATGTACAACAAGCCGATGCCGACCACCAAAAAGCTCAGGC
>DAIOTP010000074.1:0-7097 GCA_036751905.1 Cryomorphaceae bacterium | reverse complement strand
CAGGCCAAGCGCCAAGTGAAAGCGGCGGAAGAAGCGGATGTAGGCCGTGAGGGGGAATTCGTTCTTTTCAGCAGCTGATAAACCGGCAAATCCACTCATAAAGTAGCGGGCGTTGCCTTCGGTGACAAGAAAGGCCACAAAGATGAAAAGAGCCGATATTCCTATGATTCCGTACAACATATTTTTCCGTAACTTATTCAAAAGTAGAAAAAAAAGAATTCAAATGCACACAAATTGATGAGGGATTCAAGGATGCAGGAATCTGTGGCCTCTGTAGCGGTTCAGGCTGCTCAGCTGAGGATGTTGTTTCATTTTCTTTAATTTCGCCCACCATGAGTACTTACCTGTCATCGTTTTTGTGGATGCCTGTTGTGCTGCTAGCCTTTGCTGCGAGCGGTCAGCCATGGGGTTTTCAAACCATGGTCAATACGCTGCTGCACTATGATGTTGATACCATGGATGTACAGGGCCTTGCGGCAAAAATAGCTGAAGGCGGCACCATACTGCTTGATGCCCGTGGGTACGATGAATACCGGGTGAGCCATTTGAAGGGCGCTTTGCACGTGGGCTATGATGCCTTGAATGAGCAGGTGCTGCATGGCCTTGATCCCAATGCCGAAATTGTTGTGTACTGCTCCGTGGGCAAACGCAGTGAGGATGTAGCGCGCATCATGCGGGATCGTGGCTTTACCCAAGTGTACAATCTATGGGGTGGCTTATTCGATTGGGTCAACCAAGGCGGGAAAATCGTCGACGAAAACGGAAAAGATACGAACCAAGTGCATCCTTACAACCGTATATGGGGTATATGGCTTACCAATTGCGAGAAAACATATGAACCACGATAACCTCTTAATGATATTTGCCAAGAACCCAGAAATTGGCAAAGTCAAAACCCGCCTTGCCAGTACAATAGGTGATGAGAAGGCGCTGATGATTTATCTCAAGCTTTTGGAGCACACCCACGCCATAGCCGACAAGGTATTTGCCGATAAGGCCATCTTTTATTCTTCCAAGGTGCAGGAGTTTGATATACTTGATTATTACAAGTTTCCAAAGTTTTTGCAGAAAGGTGATACGCTGGGCGAACGCATGGAGCGCGCATTCGGGCAGGCCTTCACGCAGCAGTACGAGAAGGTGGTCATCATAGGTTCAGATTGTTACGAATTGACTACTGAAATTATCGAAGATGCTTTCGAAGCGCTGCAGCAGCACAATGTGGTGTTGGGGCCGGCTGAGGATGGGGGCTATTATTTACTGGGTATGGACCGGCACTATCCGCATCTGTTCAAAGACAAGAAGTGGAGTACGGCCGATGTGCTGCTCGACACCATTCTCGACCTCAAAAAGTTGAAGCTAAGCTATCAACTTCTGCCCACGTTATCGGATGTGGATGAAGAAAAGGATTTGGGTGACTTGAAAAAACTCCTGGTATAATCAAGTTGCTCAACAACATCCCGGTGTTGTGGTAAGCTGAAAAAGCATTCTGTTTTTCAGTAAATTTGCGGCAACAGGATCCACATGAACATACCCTATTCCAGTTTAAAACGCATCGTTATTGTAGGTGGAGGCTTCGGTGGCCTGCAAATTGTGAAACGCTTGCCAGAAGGCAGGTACCAGGTCGTACTCATTGACCGCTACAACTACCACTGTTTTCAACCACTTCTTTATCAGGTTGCAACCGCTGGCATTGACCCAGGCAGTATTGGGTACCCTCTGAGAAAGGTGATTCAGGACAAACGTGAATTTTACTTCCGCATGTTGGAAGTCTTGGAAATCAATACGGCCCAAAAGAGTATTTCCACTTCAATCGGCCAGCTGAGTTATGATTACCTCGTGCTCGCCACGGGTTCAGCCACCAACTTTTTTGGGAATAAAAATGTGGAAGCCAAAGCAATGGGAATGAAAACCATTCCCGAAGCGCTGGATATACGCAGCTTGCTCCTGCAAAATTTCGAAAAGGCGCTCCTTACGAGCGATTTGAAAGAAAGAGAGAGCCTTATGAATGTTGCCGTAGTGGGTGCTGGCCCCACGGGTGTAGAGATGGCAGGAGCCATTGCAGAGCTGCGCAACCATATATTGCCCAATGATTACCCCGACCTCGACTTTCGCCGTATGGGCATAAAGCTCATTGAGGCAGGCGACCGTGTACTTTCAGGGATGGCTCCCATCTCTTCGAAAAAGGCCCAGAAGTATCTCGAAAAGCTTGGGGTGCAGATATGGTTGAATACCATGGTGAAGGACTTTGATGGTAAAGTCATCAAAACCTCGGGCCGGGATGTGCCCACGCAAACCCTCATTTGGGCTGCCGGCGTACATTGCATGCCCCCGAAGGGCATTGCAGGCGAAGCCCTTGCCAAAGGCAACCGCATCAAAGTGGATGAATTCAACAGGGTAGCCGGTTATGACGACGTGTTCGCTGTGGGCGATGTGGCCATGATGGAAACGGAAGGCTATCCCTATGGGCATCCCATGGTGGCCCAACCGGCTATACAACAGGGGAAGAGATTGGCGCTTAATTTTGTGCGTCTTCATCAGGGCAAAGAGTTGCGGCCTTTTAAATACCGCGACTTGGGCTCCATGGCCACCATTGGACGTACCAAGGCAGTAAGCGAACTCCCTTTTTGGAAATCCCAGGGAGCCATGGCTTGGCTTATTTGGATATTCGTACACCTCATGGCGCTGGTTGGGTTCCGAAATCGATTGATGGTGCTGATCAATTGGTCTTATAATTTTTTCAATTACGACAGGGATATACGTCTCATCATAAGGCCTTTTAGCAGGGCAGAAAGTTTGGATGAAGTCCAACCCATGGAGTGGTAACATGACGGTACGCGGGCTTAAATGCCCCAGTGTGTGCATGGCGTTTGTGGTTTTCTTCCTCTCTATTTAACAGAAACTGACAAAGTCATTGAGACAACTTTTTCGCGAAGTGGTAGTCAAATGTCAAAGGAAATAACTGATAACTTGAATGAAATTGAGCTCGCAAAGGCTTGCGCTCATGGTGACAAGAACGCTCAATCAAATCTATATCAGCTTTTTGCAAAGCAAATGATGGCAGTGTGTGTTCGATATGCCCGCGATAGCGATGAAGCCAATGACCTGTTTCAGGACGGCTTTATCAAGGTATTTCGCAAAATTGATCTTTACGATGGTAAGGGTCCACTTGGTGCCTGGATTCGCCGCACTATGGTGAACAATGCACTCGACCATTTGCGAAAGATGCAGCGCGAGCACAAACAAATTTTTTCCTTCAAGGAGCACTTCATTCACGAAAATGAAGATGTTGTGCATCCTTTTGACGACAGTGCACAAGATTTACCCAGCAGGGAACGCTTGATGGAGCTCATTGCGAAAATGCCGCACGGCTACCGCACCGTTTTCAACATGTATGCCGTAGAAGAATACAGCCACAAAGACATAGCCGATGCCTTGGGCATCACAGAAAGCACTTCTAAAACGCAGTACCGCAAGGCCAAAGCCTACATGCGCAAGCTGCTGGAAAATGAACTTAACCAAGCCAACCGTGAATAAAATTAGTTTTGATCAACATATTGGACAGTTGCTGCGCGATGCCGAGTTGCCCGCTCCTCAAGGAGCGTGGGAGCAGATATCCGCCAAACTCGAGGTCAATGAACCGCTTTCCATGGGTTTTGGGACGGGCTTACTTGCAGCGGCTGTTTTGCTTACTGGTTTTGCTACGTACAGTACCTACAATCAGCAAGTCCCTGTACAGATTCAGCAGTCCGAATTGAATCAAACGGTTGGTGCGCCGTCTGTGCAGGATGAGGTGCACACTGTTTCTTTGTATTCTTATGCCAACGAAAATGAGGATGAGCAGCCTGTGGCCAATCAAGATGTCGTGGACGCCACAAAGCCTGTTCAAAGCGCAGCCTCTCCTTACGTTCAGAAGTCGACTGAAGTGCTGATGGCGAATGAGGAGGACGAATTGGCTGGAGCAGAAATGCATGGCGACATTGGAAGGGATGAGGTTTTGGTATTGATACCCGAAAGCCTGCCCGCCACATGGATTGGTTCGCCTGCATTGACCGCACTTCAGGCGGAACCCAATATGCCTACGGCCACGGAATTTCATGCACAGCATGCTCCGCTGAGTGTGGTTATTCAGAGCAACAAGCTCAAGGGATATGCCCCCTTTGAAGTCGAATTTCATGCATCAGGTGATTTTGACCACGTGCTCTGGGATTTTGGCGCCCATGGCAAATCGGAGCGCGTACACACCTCACGTACATTTGGCAAACCCGGCATCTATACCGTTCACCTGTCGGCCTTTGATGAATCAGGCAAGCGCTCGGTGAGCGATATGGTAACGGTAGAGGTGCGCGAGGGCTCCAGGCTCATGGTTCCCGACAGTTTTACACCCAATGGCGATGGCATCAATGACACCTTCAAGGCCCAGGGAATCAACATCGCAAGCTTCTACATGGCCATAGTGGATGCCCGTGGTCGCGTGGTGTTCGAAACCAACAACATTGACGAGGCTTGGCACTTCAAGGGGAGCGCTGTAAACACCCTTGACGCTTACTTTGCAGTGATCAGGGCCACCGGCGATGATGGCAAAGATCATATGTTGAGACAGCGGATAAACATCCTGTTCTAAGGGGCTTTGTTCCCATCGCGCAAAGCGAAGTACAGCTCCACAAATGCGTTGTAATCGGCCACTCCGGCTTTTACACCCTGTGTTTTTAGGTAGGTATCGTTCATGGCTGTACTCGCTTTAGGGAAGTAAGCGGTATGCTTTAGGTGGCGCTGCCTGATGGCTTCGCGGTCGCGGAGGAGCTGCTCCGGGATGTGCGCTGCGAGTGCTTTGACCTCATCCTCGCTGTAGGCCTTCGTCACCTCCCTGCCGAGTGCGCGCCACAGGGTGTAGGCAGCGGCATAGCGCGCCAAGGCATCGTCGGACCGGGCACAGGCGAGGTAAGCCACAAAATTGGCTTCGGCTTCGCTTGTTACTCCGAAGGCATGGGCAAATTCATGGGCGGCTGTAAAGGTGGTGTTCAATGGTCCCAGGTTGCCTTCTACATTGGCTTCGCCCGTCCAGGGGTTGTAAATTCCACTGATATTGAGCCTGTGCAATGCGCCTTTCGGCCAAATATGCCTCAGGCGTACATCTCCACGGGTAGGGTAGCCGAGCGGCTCCAAAACTTCTTTGACCCAAGATGCAATCTGTGCGCTGTTTTGCTTGTAAGGCAAGGCTTCAATGTTGTCAACCTGCTCAATGCCCCTGATTTGACTGCGCAATGCAAGGGCTTCCTCCATCACCTCCAGGTAGGCATCGGCCAGCAATTCACGGTCAGTACCGCGCTCCAGGCCCATGCGTTGGCCCACCCCGGGTTCCAGGTAGTTGTAGCCCCATAGCATCAAAAAACTGGCACCCACACCGCCAAGCAGGTTGAGCAAGCGCCTTCCAAACACGGCCCAGGCATTGACTTCCAGCCATTTTCGCGGAAAGCGCCACCACAGCCACAGCAGCAAAGCCATGATGCCCAGGTAATAGCCAGGCAGTATCCAGAAAAACCGCAGTGAAGATTGAAGCCAACGGACCAGTGGAAACCACACTTGCATCCACAGCATATCGAGCAGCCATGGACTTGCCCCGAATATAAAGCGCAACAACAGTGCGAGGCCGAGCAAGTACAGCCCTAAGTACCGCCTGATGTTGCGCTTCGTCATGGCCGATGGATGCTGTTATTTCGTTTTCAGCGCTTTCACACCCATTTCATGGAGGGTGAAAGCCCATATATCGGCTTGTTCTTCAATTACTTTGCTGGTGGGCTTGCCTGCGCCGTGGCCTGCATCTGTTTCGATGCGTATCAGTACAGGATTGCTGCCTGCGTGGGCTTCCTGCAGCCTTGCGGCAAATTTGAATGAATGGGCAGGCACCACACGGTCATCGTGGTCGCCGGTGGTGATGAGGGTTGAGGGATAACTCACGCCATCCTCCAGGCGGTGCAGGGGTGAGTAGCCATAAAGGTAGGCGAACTCAGCCTGGGTACTGTCGGCGCAGCCATATTCCGGAATCCAGCCCTTGCCCACGGTAAAGAGGTGGTAGCGCAGCATATCGAGCACACCCACAGCGGGCAGGGCCACCCGAAACAACTCGGGCCTTTGGGTCATCACGGCACCTACAAGCAGGCCGCCATTGGAGCCGCCACGCATGGCGAGCTTTTCAGATGAGGTGTAACCTGCTTCGATCAGGTATTCACCTGCCGCGATGAAGTCGTCGAACACATTTTGCTTGTTGAGCTTCATCCCTTGTTCGTGCCAGCTTTCGCCAAATTCGCCACCGCCGCGCAGTATGGCAAGTGCATATACACCGCCTTGCTCCAGCCAAAAGATGTTGGAGGTGCTGAAACTTGGGCTCAGGCTCACGTTGAAACCGCCATAGCCATACAGCAGGGTAGGATTGTTGCCGTCGAGCTCGAGGCCTTTTTTATGCACTATGAAGAGCGGTATCTCCGTGCCGTCCTTGCTTTTGTATCGTATTTGCTTTGACTCGAAGGCTTCGGGGTCAAAAGTCAGTTCGGGCTTTTCAAAGAGGGTAGAGGTCCCCGTAGCCAAGTCATACTCAAAAATGGTGGATGGATAGGTGAATGAAGTAAACGAGTAAAAAACCGTTTTGTCTTCACGTTTTCCACTGAATCCACCTGCGGTTCCGGGAGCGGGGAGTTCAATTTCAGTGCGTCCGCTTCCGTCGTAGTTGTACCGGTGTACTACGGTCATGGCATCTTTGAGGTAATCCGCAAAGAGGTATCCGCCACCGGTACTCACCCCCGTGAGGGTTTGTTCTGTTTCCGGGATGATGTTTTTCCATTTGCTTTCCGCAAAATCGCTCGGCCGGATGGCTACAAGGCGGTAGTTGGGCGCGCCTATATCGGTGTGAGCAAGGAAGATGCCGTCCTTGTGGTCAATGATGCTTGTTTTGTTTTTGAATCCTTTGGTGATGCGCGTAAGCGGTCCATCGTTTTTGAGGTTTTTAAAATAGCTTTCGAAGCCGTCCGTACCTTCTTGCGCGTACATAAAGAGGTAGTCCTCGTCTTCCGATACATTGCAGAAGTGGTAAATGTTGGGGTTGT
>DAIOTP010000073.1:0-17670 GCA_036751905.1 Cryomorphaceae bacterium | reverse complement strand
GAAATAACCCATGTGCATGAGCATGTCCGTTTTGTCGATGAGCAACGCAGCGGTCCTTTTGCACTCTGGCACCATATACACGAGTTCAAGGAATGCACCGGTGGAACCGAGGTGCGCGACCTTCTGTATTATGCCTTGCCTTTAGGTGTATTGGGACGCGTAGCCGGAACACTTCAAGTACACTGCAAGGTGCGCAATATTTTTAAATACCGCACCGAACGCCTGAAAGCCTTGTTTCCGTAGTTTGTCTCTATCATCACTTTGCAAGACTGCGGAAAGAAAATTATGAATTTTGGTTTGTATTATTTGCGTTTTGGAGCAATCTGGCTTACCTTGCGCGTGGTTTATCGGGGGTGTTCCTTGATTAATCGAAATGCTTTAAACCAAATTTTTAACTAATCTCATTTAAAATGAAGAAGTTTTATGCTTTAGCGTTTACGCTCTTATTCGGCGCATCCGCGATGTATGCACAGTGTACACAGTGGGCGCTGCCAACACCCACAACCAGTTGGCCTGATTTCGCTAGCGCCGGTGGTGCGCCATGCGCTCCTACACCTCCAGCATCAGTCACTCTGCCTTTTGGATCTTGGGCGGCTGAGTCATACCTCATGCCGAATATCCGACAAGGTGGTTCGTATACCTATGACATTTGCACGGGTTACCTTACTGCTGCTCAAGGTGGTTGGACTGTAGTATTTACTATTCTTGACGAAAATGGCGGTGTGGTGGCTTCTGGACGTGATGTAGGATCAAACTGCGCTTTAACTTTTACTGCACCTTCCACAGGTACTTACACAATGATTGCCAACCGTGGTGGATCAGCCAATTGTGGCGTACCATTTGTGGATGCGCAAGGGAATAACATTGAAAATGGAAACCCGCGGATTACTTACAACGGAGGTGCTGACTGTGGCCCGGTAGTAACCACTTGTGAGGCAGGTACGCTTTCCACAACAGGAAATACCGGTGGCATTTGTGCCGATGAATTCGTGACTTTGAACCTTACAGGCACCGTTGTTCCAACCAGTCCTACCCAAGGTGCTATTGGAATTTTCTTCACACCTGGACCAGGAGCAACCGGCGGTATCGCAGCGGGCTTTAGGGTTACAGGTTATACAACTGCCGATTTTCCATATGAACTCGACAGTTCTATTGATGGTATCCTCCCGGCCAACAATATCCCTAACCTTGCAGGAACTTGGACTGTTCAGCCTTACGTATATGCCAACAGTCTGGAAAACGGAGTGGCTTGCGATACAACCATTGCGGTTAACATCAACTTTTTGGCTCCAGGAACTGGCAGCTGTGAAGCTGAGGTGTGTGAAGCTGGCTTAATCACTTCAGGCGATCAAGTACTTTGCCCTGGCGATGACTGGGCGCTTACCTTAAGTGGTGAAACATTGCCTGGACAGGGACTTTTGGTTTGGGTATTTTTGTCACTGACCGATACAACCGGCGCTAGTGATGAATTCCTCAACTTCGGTAACAATCCTGAATTCTATAATTTCAATGGAGACTTAAATGCTCTTTTGGTAGAAGAAGAGCTTGACCCGATTGCACCTGGCGCGTATCTTGTATTTGCTGGCGTCTTTGATTTGGCAGCGGGTGCGTACTGCTCCTTCACCGAAAACGAAATGATCATCGAGGTTCTAGCAGCCAACGATCCCATTTGTAATCCTGTTCCTCCTTGTACAGTTCCTTACCCACAGGTTACAGGCACTGCATCAACCACGCTGCCAAATGGCATTCTCCTGACCTGGAATCCTATACCAGGCTCCTTGGGTTGCCAAATACAGGGTGGATTGGCTTCAGGAGGTCCACAGGAGCTCTTCCAGGTTATACAGCCAGCACTTAGCCAGTTCTTCATTCCGCAAGGACAGCTCACCGCAGGCCAGACTTACCGCTGGAGAGTGCGTTGCGGATGTTCATTTACAGTAGGAGGTCCATTTACACCTTACTCAAACTTCACTTGGAATCCAGGTGGAGGCAGAGCCCAAGGCCTTACCGTGCAAGAATTTGCACACAGGTATGATGGCAAAACTTTCGCCACTCCTGAAACAGGATTCCGTGGTGTGATAGGTGTTGACTTGGATCACGTTCCTTCAATCACACTTATGGAAGGCAACAAGGAGCTTAGGAAGCGCTTGCCAGCTGTAGAGATTGTGAAGACTCCATTGGTAGCCCAAAGTGCTCCATTCGATGTATTCCCGAATCCAACTACGGGTACGGTAAATGTGCGTTTCGATGCAGTGAATGAAGGTCTCGTTACCGTTCGTGTTTTTGATGCAGTTGGAAAGCTTGTGCATGCGGAAGCAGTAGGAGCCAACAATGGAATCAACCTCATAACGCTTGAGTTGGCTAAACTTGAGAGAGGTCTTTACACACTCGAACTCGTGCAAGACGGAACACGCTCAACTGAGCGCGTTGTGTTGACCCGTTGATTGTACTGATAGTTATCTTTTAAAGGGCTGTCTCGAAAGAGATGGCCCTTTTTTGCGTTAAATCGATATGTTCCTGAAGTATATTTCATTAGCAGAGATTATTCCGAGCCTTTTGGCTTTGGGGCGCAGTAACTCAAAACAACCATTGGCATATGCGTTCAACTCTTTTTCATACTGTAGCAGCCTAGGTATTGGATTTATTGCCCAAACGGGCTACCTTTAGCCATCTTTAACCATATAAATGTCCTGCATGAAAAAATGTCTGCTTTTGGCGGTGGTTTTGCTTTTGTCGCAATCATACGCATCGGCACAGAGTGATGAAACGCCTTTTGTTCCCGGAGAACTGATCCTAATGCTTGAGCCCGAAATTTCACCAGATGAAATTGTCAGTGCTTTTGCCCAGCTGCGCCAACAGCGTACCTCTTTCAAACACCTTGATGTACTTTCAGAATTGTCAAACATTCACTTGGTGGCTTTCAATGAACTTGCCGTCGACCCCTATGTGCTGTTGCGCAATGTGCGAAGCCACAGAGGTGTAAAAGCTGCGCAGTTCAACCACTATGTGAGGGAGCGATCCACGGTACCCAATGATCCGCAATACAATACCCAATGGCATCACAACAACATACAGTCAGCACAGGCCTGGGGTATAACTACGGGTGGCCTTACGGCAAATGGAGATGAAATAGTAGTTGCGGTGATTGAAACCGCAAATTATATCCACACAGACCTCATTGACAACCATTGGGTAAATACTGCTGAAATACCAGGCAATGGCATTGACGATGATGGCAACGGATATGTAGACGACTACCACGGATGGAATCCTGTAAATGGCAATGACAACGTATGCTGCGGTGGCCATGGAACCGCCGTAAACGGCATGGTAGGAGCCAAAGGCGACAATGGTATAGGTGGCGCGGGGGTAAACTGGGATGTAAAAATTATGAACGTCCGTGTAGGTTCGCTTACCGAGAGCAACGTAATAGCCGCTTATGCTTATCCACAAACCATGCGCAACCTGTACAATACCACCAATGGAGCCAGTGGCGCATTTGTTGTAGCTACCAATGCCTCTTGGGGAATTGACAATGCGAACCCCGCGAATTATCCTGTATGGTGTGCGTACTACGACGCACTGGGTGCGGTAGGCATACTCAACTGCGGAGCTACAGCCAACAACAATGTGAACATAGACGTAGTCGGTGATATGCCAACAGGCTGTGGCAGCGATTACATGGTAGCAGTAACAGCCACAAACAGCAATGACCAGCGCACCTTCTCAGGATTTGGTGTCAACAGCATTCATTTGGCTGCCCCTGGCAGCAGCGTATTTTTGCCTTCAGGAAGTTCAGGATACAGCAATACCAGCGGTACCTCCTTTGCCAGTCCTTGTGTGGCAGGTGCCATAGCATTGGTGTACAGTGCGCCATGTGGTTCACTCGCCGCACAGGCCATTGGCAATCCACAAGCAGCTGCCGACGCAGTGCGCGGATACATTTACAATGGGGTAGACCAAACGCCCCAATTGATCAATGAAACCATCACCGGGGGGCGCCTTAACGTATTCAATGCATTGAACAATGCCCTCGACAATTGTGGACCGCCACCTGTTTGTACGCCACAGCAAGTAACGTTGAGCACGGCTTGTACCTGGAATGAACAAGCCAATGCAGCGCAAGCAGAAATTACTGTATCGACCAGCTTCGACAGCAACCTGTGTAGCGCTACCCAAGTGTGCTACCAGCTGGCAGGAGGAAGCTTTACTTGTGTAAATCTTTCGCAAATAGGGGTCAAGCTTGGAAACAATGATACTTACACCATTGCCGGTTTGCTCTCTGGAGCAGTGTATACCGTGGTAGTTCATGCCGCTGATGGAAGCAGCAGCCCTCAACAAATTACCACGCCCGCTTGTGGAAGCCTTATAGCAGGCTGCACAGATCCGGGTGCCAGCAACTTCAACCCAGCTGCCCAAATTGACAATGGAAGCTGTTTTTTCCCATGTACAGATGTGCAGCTCAGCATCACAACCGATTGCTGGGGAGGTGAAGTGAGCTGGGATATCCGCGATGTTAACAACCTGATTATAGCCAGTGTATCCGGAGGAACCTATGGCAACCAACAAACCTATACCTGGAGTTCATGTTTGGACAATGGTTGCTACACCTTCAACATTTACGACAGTTTTGGTGATGGCATGAATGGTTCATCCTACAGCTCTTGCGGGGTAAATGGCGACTACAGCATCGCAAACCTGCTCGAAGGCACCACCTTGGTTCAAATGGGCAATGCCAATTATGGATCGGGTACGAGCCACACTTTTTGTGTAGAAAGCCTGCCACCTGACAATCCCGACCCACAACCTGTGCCTTGTGCCCTGCCTTATCCTCAAGTCACAGGCTTGAGCAGGATTGTTCAAGGCAATGGCGTAGCGCTCAACTGGAATCCCATCCTTGGTTCCTTGGGTTGTGAAATACAGGGTGGCCCTGCCAATGCGGGCGGCTTTCAAACCGTTCAGGTGGTTCAGCCTGAATTGTCATCGTTTTTTATCCCAAACAACCAATTCCCAGTCGATGACGTTTATCAAGTGCGGGTGCGCTGCGGTTGTTCGCTCAACCCGCCAATTGCAGGTCCATGGAGTGAATGGGTTTACTTCCTCATTGAGCGTGGCAGCAATAGAAACGATGCAGTTGATCTCGGCAAAACTGACATCAACGCCAATGTATTTGAAGTGTTCCCAAATCCAGGCCAGGGCAATTTCTATGTAACCATCCAAAATCAGGGCACTTATCAACTCAGGGTTTTTGATTTGTTCGGCAAGGAGGTGCAGCATATGCAAATTCAAGCCGATGCTGATGCGTTTACAACGGTGGTTGATCTGAGCAAGCTCGCTCCGGCCATGTATTTGATGCAGGTTACTCAAGGGCAGTCTTTCGTAGAGACGCAGCGTATTGTGATAAGCCGATAGCGTGAAGCATTGTAAGCGCTGCCATACTAGGCATATTTCAAGCGAAAGCGCATAACAGCATGAAACAAAAAAGCAGGCCATTGGCTTGCTTTTTTTTTCTTGAACGCTTCGGAATACTTACATTTTTTCAACAATCATGGCTGAAGCTCCGCCTCCGCCATTGCAGATGCCGGCAGCTCCCCTCAGCGCGTTGTTTTGATGAAGGATATGGATGAGGGTTACCAATATGCGGGCACCACTTGCACCCAGGGGGTGTCCCAACGCCACAGCACCGCCGTGTACATCCACACGGCTGGCATCCAGCCCCATTTCTTTGATATTGGCCAACCCAACCACCGCAAAAGCCTCATTCAACTCCCAATAATCTATGTCAGACACCTCGAGTCCTGCTTTTTTCAGGGCCTTGGGCAGCGCTTTAGAAGGCGCTGTGGTGAACCACTCTGGCGCCTGCGCTGCATCGGCATAGCTCACTATTTTGGCAATCGGCTTGATGCCCAGCTCATTTGCTTTGCTCTTGGACATAAGGACAAGTGCAGCTGCACCGTCATTTAATGTGCTGGCATTCGCAGCAGTTACTGTACCATCTTTAGAGAACACAGGCCGCAAGCTGGATACCTTATCGAAAATGATGTTTTTGAATTCTTCGTCTTCAGCTATGGTGATTGGATCTCCTTTGCGCTGCGGAACGGATACAGGTACCACTTCATCAGAAAATTTACCAGATGCCCATGCATCAGCGGCCTTTTTGTAGGAATCAATTGCGAAAGCATCCTGTTCCTCGCGGCTTATGTTGTACTCACGTGCGCACAAATCACCGCAATTGCCCATGTGCTGGTGGTTATAGGCATCGGTAAGGCCGTCGTACACCAAACCATCGAGCATGCTGATGTTGCCCAATTTGGTCCCAAGGCGTGAGCCCGGCAGGTAGTGCGGTACCTGGCTCATGCTCTCCATGCCTCCCGCTACTACAATCTCTGCATCGCCCGCTGCTATGGCTTGCGCAGCCATCATCACGGCTTTCATTCCCGAAGCGCATACCTTGTTTATAGTGGTGCATGGCACGTTGTCACCAAGGCCTGCTTTGAGTGCAGCCTGTCGGGCGGGGGCCTGTCCGTGGCCGGCTTGGAGCACGCAGCCCATATACACTTCGTCTACAAGTTTTGGGTCGATTTGGGCCTTTTCGAGGGCGCCTTTGATTGCCGTAGCGCCAAGTTCTGTAGCGCTGATGGTCGACAATTTCCCATTAAAGCTGCCTATGGGTGTGCGCACAGCGGCAACAATTACAATTTCATTCATATTCTTGTGGTTTTCGTTGGTGGTGGTGGGATATTTGCCGCAAAGGTAAGAATCACCTTTCCTTATGAACAAACCGCCTGAAGTTGCCCTGCAAAGATTAACGTGGCAACACAAAGAACTCGTCTATTCCACCCAAATCAAGGCTGTCGCCATTGAGGAAAAAACTTTGCTGCAGGTTGGTGTAATTGCATTCGCCATCATATACTCCGAGCAGTACAATGCGCTCAATCTCTGCATAATATGCTGCAGTAAAGCCTTCGATGATGTAATTGTAGGTCACGAAGTAAGGGGCGGAAGTATTGCGAAATGGAAAAAAATCGTTGATAATGAACCGTCCGGGGCCCTCTTCGAGCAAGTTGCCGTTTACAAAAACGGTATCGCCAATCATGGGTTCAGTAAATGGGACATACCGTATAAACATCAGGTCGGCGAGTTCACTTTCTGTGAATGCATCAGGACCTTCCACAGGCAGTTGGAGCTTGAGACCATTGATGCGGTCTATATCAGGTTCATCGCAAACTTCCTTGCAAGAACATAAAAAATTCAAAGCGCACAACACGAAACAAGCGCTTACTGTTATCTTTAGCGGAATTCTCATGAATCGCCAAATTTAGTCAATATCATATCTGATTTCCCACAATTTGTATTTTCGCTCACATGATGCAAAAACGCTATTTCTTCCTAATCCTTGCCTCACTGCTGTTGGGTGGCTGTGGTACTTCATTCTACTATGCTGAATTCCTGAATCCTTCAAGGGTTTATATCCCGGCCAATTTGTACAAAGTAGGTCTGGTGGACCACGCTACAGCTCCCGAAACCCGTGCGCCAATATACAACAAGGGTGAGATTGTAGAATATGCCACAGGAATGCCTTACCGAACTGCGCTCAAGGTAATGGACGCTATCATTGAAGAGAATGAGGCCATGGGCAGGTTCAACATGCGCCGCATAGAGTGGGCTTCAGACAAGGGGAGTGGCGACCTCAAGCCGGGAAAAGAGATCACCGCCGCAAGGGCCGACAGCATTTGCCTATGGGAAATGGTAGATGGCTTAATCATTTCGGAGGGAGTGGACATAACGGTCGATGCAGCTGGCTTCCGGGATGTGATCACAGGCTATGATGAGAATGGCAATGTGATGCGCGTAGCCGAGTTTACCGCAAGGAGCAAATTGATGCTTACCATGCGTTGGAGATTTTATGACTATGTATCCAAATCTTTTCTCGACGATTTCACCAATACGTATGAATATACTTTGGATAAGGTCACCTATTCGGAAAAAGAGGCGCTTGAATTCGATCCACGGGAGGTAAGCACATTGGAAATTTCAGCCCTTGCAGCAGTCGATTATTATTCACGCATAGCGCCTTACTGGACGGAAGATTTTCGTTTGTACTACCAAACCGGAAATGCCGAAATGTACCGCATCGCCATGGAGCTGGAAGCTAGAGGTGACTGGGAAAGGGCTGGACTTGCATGGAAAGAACTTGTGGATGACCCCAATACCAAGATTTCTCACCGTGCAAGATTCAATATGGCTGTAACCAATGAAATGCTCGGAATGCCGCGCGATGCGATGGGCTGGCTTGAAATGGCTGAGGAGGTGCGCGTGACCAAGGACTCAAAAAAGTACAAAGAACGGCTTGAAAAACAAATGCTTATTTATGACCTTGTCAATCTGCAGCTGGGAATAGATCCAGAGCCTTTTGTTGAGGAAACAAACACTCCCGAACCAGACGACGAACAATAAACCGAAGCCATGGCCCAGTTGCTGCTCTTTGCCAATTTTGTGTGCTCCCTTTGGGTGATCTATCAGGTGTGGGGAAAAAACCGTCGTTTTACAGACACGGAAAAGCTGATTTGGACCATATCGGCAGTCGTGTTCGGTGTACTCACTGCCTTAATTTACTATTTTACACAAAATAAAAAACCCAATTACTGAGGATCAACAGCTGCTGCATGCTAAGCAATTGCCATAAGGTAAATGCGGCTCAAAATAGTTTTGCAACGCCGCCAGCAATGCAAATTACTTTATGCCCCTCGAAAACAATAGTTAATTTCGCAGTATGCCTTTGAAAAACTATTTTCAAGCCGCAATGCTTACAGCGCTTACAGCATTGTTGTGCGGCTGTAGTGGTGATGATGACCCAGCTTCGGTAACGCTGCCTGAAGCGTATGCCGTAGTGGCAACAGAACTGCAGGCCCGCATTTTAACCCTTTCAAATCTTCCTTCCGGAAAAATCATTGAAAGCGCTGAACTCAGCATTATTCAGGTGCCCAATGCCTTCAGCGCGGTAGGCATTTCACCCGAAAGCAATTGGTGCGCGGTGGCTACATTCGATAGCAGTGCGACCGATGCACGCATGTGGCAAACTTCGCTGACCATATATGACCTCAACAAAGATCTTATGCCCACTGTATTGAACAAGCAGGATTTGCGCAATGCCGTGAACTTCCCCAACAGCGATGCCAGCATGCACATACGCGCCATAGGATGGGAAAATGATTCGACGCTGATTGTTCACCTCAAGCCACGCATTGATTTTTTGCCAATTGGCACTTCCAATATATCCTGGCGCTACGAAATTACCCAAGG
Source organism: Cryomorphaceae bacterium (assembly GCA_036751905.1). Taxonomy (GTDB): domain Bacteria; phylum Bacteroidota; class Bacteroidia; order Flavobacteriales_D; family Cryomorphaceae; genus T3Sed10-241. The sequence goes on along the minus strand of DAIOTP010000073.1, from coordinate 8,370 downwards.
CAGCACCCTCGAAACATTGCCTTCGCCCTCAGGAGCGCCCTTCTCCATACCATTTCCAGAATGGCAGCAAAAATCGCTTTACACTTTTGATATTGCCAATGGCCAGGCCATCATCGAGGGGCAGGTGCTTGCGGGCATCAGCGGAGTGCAGCATCTCGATGTGAGTTTTCTTGACGTGCCTTAAGGCCATAGCGCGAGGCATTGAGCATTTGGTGCGCTGAGGCACCTTTCTGTATGATTCAAGTATTGTGTGCAATGCACTCATGAAGAAGTTTCGGCGATATGAACTGATTCAAAGAGGATTCAGGCTCGTTATTTGGACAGTGCGTTTTTCATATCCAGCAATGCTTCCACTGTGATGTCATGGCCTCCTTGAAAAGGCAGGTGGATGGGCGCGATGCCCATGGCTTCAAAATGACGGTCGTTGTTGCGTTTTTGCTCCACTCCGGCAAATGGATCGGAATGGCCCAATGCAGTGTACACCGGTAGTCCGGCAAAGGCATTGGCAGCCTGCACGGGTTCAAGATCAGGAGGGAAGGTGCCCGCCCAGAATATCACTTTATGAGGCTTATATTTGCCCATAGCAATGTACCGAGCCATGGTGGCTACACCTTGTGAAAAGCCAAAATGTATAAGGCTTTGCCCTTCCTGCAGTTTGTCGAGGCCGAGGTGGGCGTGTAGTTTGTCAAGGAAGTGCACATAATCATGGATATCGTCGAGGCGTGCTTCGCGGGTCATCCAGGTGGCGCCTACCTTTCCGGAAAATCCCTCAAGATAAAACCGCTGCAAGGCTTCGGGTACTACAACATAATCGTTGTCAGGATCGAGTGCATGAAACTTGCGGATGAAAAATCGGGCCAACATACCGTAGCCATGGCATGCGAACCAAATGTGTCTGGCCTTGGTTATACTGTTGCCCCACGTGCAGTAACGGGCAGTTTTTTCGGTTTGGATAGTGAATTCAGATACTTCCATGTCCAAAAGTAGATAAATACAAAAAGGTGATGGCTTCAGATTTCTTTTCTAATTTGATCGAGCGGATTTTTCCCGAAAAGGGGAACCAAGGGCTCAAGCTCCCGCTACACACGGAAGCGCTGGAGCGAAACACGAAGTACAAATTTGCTTATGCGGAATGGTGCGGCTCCAAGAGAATGGCTGAAATGCTGCGTGTGCTCACCCAACAACTGGAGCAGGCACGTGTGAATGGAGCGTCCAATCCAGCTTTGCAGGTGTACGAAAGTCCGCAAAGCAATGGATTCTATTTCAATAAAATGACTGGTTTTGATCGGAATGAGTTTCACTTCGTGCTCGATCATTTTTGTGAAATAACCTTGCAGCTTGGTTACCGCCTCCAAATTGCGGAGCGTCGCTACAGCGAGCGCCCCAATGGAGTGCATTGCCTTGAACGATACTACCTGAAGCCCGATGTGCTTAAGGAATTCAACCCGCCGCTCGACCAGCGTTATGGAAATATACATCTCGAGCTGGTGCTCATGAACGAAGAGCCGTCATTCCTGAAAGTAATGGCCCATGTGTATCACGACCGAAACTATAAGCAGCCCCTGGGTTTTGACGCATTAACGACGCACTTATTTCAATCTACCCCCCTCAGCTGATTACCTTCTTGTAATGCTCATACTGGGCCAGAATGCTTTTCACATAATTGTAAGGCTCTTTACCGCGGCAATACCCGTGCTTTACAACATCGGCTGTGTAGTACTGTGGCTGCGATTTGAGAAGCATGCACTCCGCCACGTTGCCGTTCCATTGGTGGGGGTCGTACCCCAGGCTCACGGCGAGGTTCATGGCATCCCTTACGTGGCCTAAGCCAGCATTGTATGAAGCAAGAATAAAGTTCACGCGCTCATTTTCATCAAAAATGCGCTCTTTCCAATAATCATCGAGCCAGCTCAGGTACAATATGGCGGCCCTGATGTGTTCCTCAGGAGGGGAGTTGGGCCGCACACCGTAGGCTGCAGCGGTAGCCGGCATGAGTTGCATTAATCCAAAGGCTCCAGCCCAAGAGCGTGCATCTTCGCGAAACTTGCTTTCCTGATACATCTGCGCCGCGAGCAAACGCCAATCCCAATCAATAATGATGCTATATTCCTTAAGCAATTCATCGTAATCGCTGATGCGGCCGCCTTGAAGCGAGGAGTATTCACTCGTGAATCGCTCCAGTTGATCTTTAGAGGCCTTGAAGTACTTGTTGTAGATGTACGCATGTGTACTGCTGCCATGGTTTTTATCGAACCAAGTGTTGATGGCGTCCAAAAGTTGCAGACTATTTTGGCGAACAGCCCAACCCACCTGTTGCGGAAAGCTCAGTTGCACGCTCACATCAATATTCGGGTAGTAGGTCGCATTGAGATGGGCAATGTTGTCGTCACTTACGGTGTAATCTATTTCGCCATTGGCTACGCGCTGAATTAGTTTTTCGGTATCAATGTATCCGGGTACCCGGATGATGTCAATGTCACCACCGATTTCATTTTCAAGACTATGCAGTCTACTGAAAAAACTTGAGCTGCGGTTCACGTACACCTTTTTACCAATGAGTTCTATAGGGCTCGTTACGATGTGCTTGTTGAGTTCTCGCGTGGACATGCGCTCCCAACCCTCGGGCAATCGCTGCACAAGTACTTGTCTGGTAAAATTGTAAGGCCGGCTGAAGCGTGCATGTGCAAGCCTGTCTTTGTTGATGGCCAAATTACAGGCAATCACATCGCCCTCGCCCTTGTTTAATTGGTCAAACATGGCGTTCACATCCGGTATGAGCTTGATTTCGAGCGCTACCCCTAAGCTTTTTGCGAAGCGGCTGAGCAGTTCGTACTCATAGCCCATGGCGTGGCCTCTGTACACGAAGTACGTACTGGAGCTGTTCAGTGTGAGGGCGATGAGCTTGCCTCGGGCTTTGATGTGTTCCAAATCAAATACCACAGGCTCATGATGGGCCACATCACTTGCTTTGATAAGCTGGCGTTCGGCAAGAGGTATGTCTTGCCTGCAAGCCGTTGAGGCAAAGAGCACCATGCCAATGATGAGCAATGTACTCGGCCAGTTGTATGGCAATTTTGTTTGCATAGCGACCCATTTTCAGGGCATCTTGCTTGTACGCAACGTCCCACGCAAGGTTGCAAAACTATTCCATCCTCAAACACGAGCGATGTGTGCAAATTCTTGTTCAACAGCACTTTGTAGTGAAGGCATAAATGCTGTGAAATGGGCTTCCATGGCAGCGTCATGCGCATTGAGCGCAGGGATGGCATGCTCCATACCACTTTCAAACCTCGCACGGGACGCCATTCCTTTCAAAGCGCGGTCTATGCCCTCCTCCAAGGCATAGCCCACCAGCCAGTTGTGTAAGCTCATGTGGTGTAAGGTGCGCCTGGCCCGCTCATTAAGCAGTGATTCCTGTTGCTTGAGTGTGTGGTACACCTTTGCGGCAAAATCTGGGAGCGCTACACTGTGGTAGTTGGACCAAGCGCGGGCCAGGAAGTGGTCATAGAACACATCCTGAACCACTTGGGCGTATTTTCCGAAATAGGGATACAGCAATTTGCGGCTCTCCAATACAAGGTGATGGCTGTCGGTGTAATGGTCTATGAAGCGGTGCAAAGCTATTCCCATCTTCACTTGTGGCGCATGTTGATGCACTTCGCCGCTGCGCAGGGTGTCGGCCATGAAGTTGCCGAGCATAAGCTCGGGTTGGTCAAAGCTAAGGTATTGGTGCGCCAGGTAGTTCAATGTGCCAATTATGGTATGTGCGGTGATTGCATTTGTTGAGCGGAAGCAAAGTACGGCTTTTATAGTTTAATTTCGCCTGTAGCCATGAGCGACGAAAAAGCAATATACTGGCTCACCCAGGTGAGTGGATGGTTTGGCTATATACTGCTGATCCTGTTTCAGAACCTGCTCGTGGGAAATGTAGATTTGGGTATCGTAAAGGTGCTGTTTGTCAACTTTGCACTCGGCATTGTCATATCACACGGTATGCGTTGGGTCATCATACGCAGCGGTATGCTCAGCATGCGTATACTCACGGTTATTCCTCGCATCATGGGGCTTACCATCGCCGCAGGCATCTTGTCTTCACTGGTGTATGCACTGATCAGTGATTTTCTTTTTACCGGTGTGGCGGCCATCCTGAAGCCACCCTTCGGCCTATACGTGGAGCTTTTGTTTCCATTCACCACCATCTATCTATTTTGGAATATCCTGTATTTCGCCGCGATATATCTCAAAAACTACGAGCGGGAAGAGGTAAAGAACCTTCGCCTCACGGCGAGTATGAACGAGATTGAGCTCGGCAATTTGCGTGCCCAGCTCAACCCTCATTTCATGTTTAATGCCCTCAACAGCATACGTGCCTTGATTGATGAGCATCCGGAGCAGGCCAAAATTAGCCTCACCCGCATGAGCCGCATCCTGCGCAGTAGCCTCCTTGCCGGCAAGCGAAAGCTTGTTCCGCTGAGTGATGAAGTAAGCCTCGTGATGGATTATCTGGCCCTCGAAAAAATGCGCTATGAAGAACGCCTTGAATACGTTATCGATGTGCCTGATGCGCTTCAAAGCATTCTTGTTCCACCTATTTTGATCCAAACCCTTACGGAAAATGCCATCAAGCATGGTATTTCCCATTTGCCGAAAGGTGGTACAATACGCCTTACAGCACGTTCACTACCCAATGATATGGCGAGCATTACAGTAACCAATTCAGGGAGGCTGCGCGCTGAAGCTGCACGCAGCGAATCCCAAACGGCGGTAGGACTGAACAATTCTCGCCGCAGGCTCAAGCTGCTGTACGGTGATTTTGCCAGCCTCAGTATAGCAGAGAAGGACGAGGAGGTAAACTGCGAAGTATGTATTCCAACAAAATTAAAATTTCCAATTGATCATGAGAACACTGATAATTGATGATGAGCGCCTCGCGCGCAAATCGCTTATTCAAATGCTTGAAAATCACCCGGAGGTTGAGGTCATTGGTGAATGTGCCAATGCCGATGAAGCACAGGAAGCCATTGAGCAGCAAAGACCCGATCTCGTATTTCTTGACATCCAAATGCCAGGGCGCACGGGTTTTGATCTGCTGGAGGATTTGCACTTCATGCCGCGCGTGGTTTTTGTAACTGCCTATGATGAATACGCTCTAAAGGCATTTGAAATCAATGCGCTCGACTACCTGCTAAAACCTGTGGAGGAACACAGGCTGGCTGAAGCATTACAAAAGGTGGCTCGGGAACTGTCAGTGCTCAAACAACATGAGCAGACGGCAGTGACGACTCCTGCAACCGAATCGCCACTGAGGGCTGACGACCAAATCTTTCTCAAAGATGGAGAAAAGTGTTGGTTCGTCATGCTCAAAGATGTGCGCATGTTTGAATCTGAGGGAAACTATGTGAGGGTGTATTTTTCAAAATATAAGCCACTCATATTAAAGAGCTTAAACAATCTTGAAAAGCGATTGGATGAGCGCGAGTTCTTTCGAATTAGCCGTAAATTTATATTGAATCTCAAGGAGATAGAACATATAGAGCCATGGTTCAATGGCGGACTAAAGGTGCGACTGCGTACAGGTGAGGAGCTGGAAGTAAGCCGCCGACAGTCAGCTAGGTTTCGTGAATTGCTTAGTTTATAGTGAACTAAGCTGTTTTCAACCGTCCATTGTTAATTCAAACATCACTTGTCTTGCACTTTGTGCCCTTGGTCTTGTCTTAGTATAGGTTGGTAGAATTTTGCTTGAAATCTTCTTAAAAAAGCTGAACTTTCGTGGAGCTAATGAGTAAAACGTGATAAGGTACGAGTATGAATCTAATTTTACGACAATCTACGAAAAGTACGCCATTTGTTCATCTTGACTCTGTTAAGGGCGTGTATATTATTTCGGGACGTTCCATTCCGCTCGACGCTGAATTGTTCTACAAGCCTATACTGAATTGGCTTGACAACCTCGCTGTAAAGCCTCCTTCACGCATAGATTTTATCTTTCAATTCGATTTCTTCAATATAGCTTCGAGCAAGCGCATACTTTTTATCTTGTACCGGCTCGACGAGATGAGGGCCAAAGGAACCCAGGTGAATATCCAATGGCACTATGAGAAAAGCGATGACGACAACCTCGAGATTGGCCAAGACTACCAGTTGATGGTGGAAGGTTTGAATTTTGATTTTCGAGAAATTGAGTCGACCAGATCCATCCAATCCGACATGCTCAAATTCGGTTAAGGGCCGACGCACCAAGCCCGCTTCTTTCTTTGCTCTCTTTCTTTTCTATACCTTTGCGCCCGCAATTAGAAGTGCTGCATGCGCATTGTTAAAGAAATACCCCATCCAAGGTTTAAAATTACCCTCTTCTCATGGAATGGCAAATATATTGTCAAGATAGAGGACGCCCACCTGGAGCAAATCTTTAAAATACCTGAGGGTGAGATCCAAGCCCTTGACGAACTGCAAGCCATGTTGAGCACTCCATTCTTATTGCGCTGCCTGAAGCGTTTTGGAGAAATGAGCCACGACTGGAACCAAGCCTTCCGACAGCGATACGCCACAAATCCCGAATTCGACCAATGATACCAACTGTGAAGCCCCAATTATTTGTTTTTGCGATATTCTTGATTGCAGGCATGGCCTGTACACAACAGAACAGTACGCCGAGCGAGACCACATTAATGATACACCGCGATAGCACCCAAGCAGCTGCAAGTGGTGTGAGCATTGCTTTCATTTATGGTGATACAGTCAATGCGCGTTACAAATTTTTGCTGGATGCAGAGGAGGAATTGGAAAGTGAGGGTCGCCTGATTGACGATAGGATCAAAAGAAAATATGAGCGCGCCGAGCGCCGTGCAGCTGAATTGCAACGAGAAGCTCCTTCCATGGGGCAGCTTGAGATGCAAGAAGCGCAGATCGAGTTGCAAAACTTGCAGATTGAAATACAAGAGTTTCAGGAGAAATTGGCCCGTGATTTTCGCAAGAGGGAAGTGGAGTTGCAACGCGAATACCTTGCCCGTGTCAACGCATTTCTTGAAAAGTACAACGCTGAAGGAAGGTATGACGTGATTTTGAATTTCCAGCCGGGAGGCAACCTGCTTTGGGTATCGTCTTCTTTCGACATTACTGATGACGTAATCCAAGGCCTGAACAATGCCTATGCTGAGGAATTGGCAACCAAGGGAGCCAATACATCCAAAAAATAAGGACCAAAGCCAATGCGGCATATTGCTGAAGCCAAGCGAAAGGAGAACATTGTTGAATACCTGCTTTACCTCTGGCAAATGGAGGATTTGCTCAGGGGAGTAGCGCTCGACGTGCAGATGCTCGATGCTCATGTGTTCAGTACCATATCTGATGAAGAGTTGAGGGCGGAGAGCAAGGCCTGGTTTACCCTGATGGCGCGTGAATTGAAGGCGCAAAATGCAGAGAAAAGTGGGCATACCGCCGAGTCAGCAGAAATTATTTCGGAATTGGCTCTTCTGCAGCATACCCTGCTCACTGTATTGGCCAATGATACCTTCAGAAAGATATATGCAGAGGCTGTGCCTCTTCTGACCGAATTTCGGGGAATATCAGACAAGCTGCCAAAAAGCGACGTAGAAACGGCGTTAACAGCCCTTTATGGCGCATTGGTACTGCGGTTGGCAGGCAAGGGCATAAGCCCTGAAACGAAAAAAGCGCTGGATGTATTCAGCGCTTTTCTGCGGTATCTTGCAGGTGCATACCGCGATATGAAGAGTGGTCAATTGCCCATGAACAACTAATGATCCCCTGAGGATTATTTCAAATAGCGGAAGTCTTCACCTGCCTTCAAGTTGAGCAATGTTTCGTAAATCAACGAAATTACATTTTCAACATCTTCCTTATTTACCATTTCAACGGTGGTATGCATATATCTCAACGGCAGAGATATAAGCGCTGAAGCAACCCCTGTGCCTGAATAGGCGAATGAGTCGGTATCGGTGCCTGTGCTCCGGCTGGCGGCCGCCCTTTGGAAAGGAATGTTATGTTGCTCGGCAGTAGAAATGATCTTCTTGAGCAGGTTGTTTTGCACTGCTGGCCCGTAAGTGAGCACTGGACCCTTACCGCTGTGCAAATCACCTTGATCTATCTTATCGATCATAGGCGTTTGGGTGTCGTGGCATACATCCGTGATGATGGCTACATCAGGCGAAATGCGCCTGCTGATCATTTCTGCACCGCGAAGCCCGATTTCCTCTTGCACTGAATTGACAATGTACAAGCTGAATGGTAATTTCTTCTTATTTTTATGGAGCAGCCTTGCCACTTCAGCGATCATAAAGCCACCAATGCGGTTGTCAAGCGCACGTCCCACATAATAACGGTCGTTGAGGGTCATGAATTCATCCTCAAAAG
>DAIOTP010000072.1:0-17818 GCA_036751905.1 Cryomorphaceae bacterium | reverse complement strand
GAGCGTGCTGAGAAACCGAGGCGTTCCACGGCATTCTTGAGCAAGGCTTCTCCGGAAGCGTCTACATCACAATGCTCCTTCATGAGTTTGGGCGAAAGCTGCGAATTGCTGTAAATGCCTTCCTGACCTGCGTACCGCTTGTTTTGGATTTCGCGTGCTGCAATGACACGCGCCCGTATGGCACGCGATGATTCACCGGGCGTGCGGTTGCGCAATTCTTCGAATGCCACAGGGTTTACCTCAATGTGTAGGTCGATGCGGTCCATGAGGGGCCCTGATATTTTGGCCAGGTAGCGCCTTACGGCAAATTCGCTATCGGCCGACTCGCCCGGCTTGAAAAAATCACCGCTGGGGGAGGGGTTCATGCTTGCTACCAGCATAAATGAGGATGGGTAATCCACACTGATCTTGGCCCTTGATATGGTCACGATGCGGTCCTCCAACGGCTGGCGCAGCACTTCGAGCACCGCGCGCTTGAATTCGGGCAGCTCATCGAGAAACAGGATCCCGTTGTGGGCCAGAGATATTTCGCCCGGCTTGGGATTGCTGCCACCGCCCACCAAGGCCACATCGCTTACGGTATGGTGGGGATTGCGGAATGGGCGCTCTGTGACCAGCGACACATTGTTGGGCAAAATTCCAGAAACGGAGTGGATTTTCGTTGTTTCCAGTGCTTCCTCCAGTGTAAGTGGCGGCAGTATGGTCGGTATGCGCTTGGCGAGCATTGTTTTGCCCACACCCGGAGGCCCTATGAGTATGATGTTGTGACCACCCGCGGCGGCTATTTCCAGGGCCCGCTTCACATTTTCCTGTCCTTTTACATCGGCAAAGTCAAGGGTATGGTCGCCTTCACTGAGCCTGAAGGTTTCGCGAATGTCCACCTTCAATGGGGCTATCTGGCCCGGAGCAGTGAGCACGGTGATGGCCTCCAGAATGTCATTGGCTGCATATACGTCGAGGCCTTCCACAATTGCGGCTTCGCGCGCATTGGCTACCGGAAGCACAAAGCCTTTGAACCCCTCATCGCGCGCTTTGATGGCCATGGGCAGGGAGCCTTTGATGGGTTGCAGGCTGCCGTCGAGGCTGAGTTCACCCATGATCAGGTAGCGGTCTATCTCCGGAGCATGTATCTGCTCCGAGGCCGCGAGTATGCCCATGGCGAGTGGCAAGTCATAGGCGGAACCTTCTTTGCGGATATCGGCAGGCGCCATGTTGATGGTGATTTTTTTGCCGGGAAGGCGGTAACCGTTGTTTTTAAGGGCTGCTTCTATGCGTTGTTGGCTCTCTTTTACAGCACTGTCGGGCAGGCCCACGAGCAAAAAATTCACTCCTGTGTCCACATTCACCTCTACGGTGATGGTGATTGCGTCGACGCCGTACACGGCACTTCCAAAGGTTTTGATGAGCATCTATTTGCGATTTGGTTAGTGGGAGAAATGGCTTATGTATTTCGTTCTATATGATCAATTAGGCTGTGAATCACTTTGATGTGTATTTCTTGTACGCGGTCGGCATAGCCTTGGTGCGGCACCCGTATTTCGACCGTGGCAAGGGGCGCCAGTTGGCCACCATTTTTTCCCGTAAGGGCCACCACCTTCATGCCACAATTGAGCGCTGCCTGTGCGGCGCGTACCACGTTCTCAGAATTTCCGCTGGTGCTGATGGCGAGCAGTATATCGCCCGGTTGGCCCAGGCCCTCCACGAACCGCGAAAAAACGTGTGCATACCCGTAGTCATTGCCTACGCAGCTGAGGTGCGAGGGATCGCTGATGGCGATGGCGGGCAGGCTGGGTCGGTCATCCCTGTAGCGCCCACTCAGCTCTTCGGCAAAGTGCATGGCATCGCACATGGAGCCACCGTTGCCACAGCTTATTATTTTGCCCCGCTGCCGAATGGTTTCCACCATCATATTTCCGGCAGTTTCAATACTGTCGATAAAATGGGTGTTGCTCAGAACCTTTTCCAGTAAGGCCTGGGCTTCCCTGAAATGTGCTTCAATATTGTTTTGCATGGCCCTGCTTTTTGCCAAATGTAGCAATTCTTTAAAATCGAAAGCGTGCATGGGCTTACCATGCAGTGCTTAGCGCAGCAATACGTTCAAGTGCTCAAAGCGGTAGCTGCGCAGCTCTTCGCTGCCATTGCGGCGGTAGTTGATGCGTCCCGAGGCAATATATGATGCGCTGTTCTCAAAAAGTGAGGTGAAAATGTCGTCAGCTTCGTTGGTATGTCTGGGAGCGGTAAAGCGCAATGCGTGGTCACCCCGTCCCTGAAATTGCGCATCAAGTGGCTGGCGGATATGGGTGTAAATTCCTGCCCTGCCGCGCCTTGACAGCGAGGCGAGCAGGCGTCCGGAATTTCGTTCGAGGCTTATTTCGACTTCCACAATGTCCACCGCTTCATCGCTCAGTATGCGCAAGGGCAATTGCCATTCGTGCAGGCTGCCTTGCAAGCGCTGTAGGCGCAATGGGCCTGCAATGCTGAGGCGCACATGGTTGGGATCCTCGGGAATGGCAATATTGGCGCTGAGCTCACGCCCATCGATGCTTGCGCTGAGGACAATTTTTTGATCGGGCTTGTCGCAGAAGGCTGCATCATAATGGACGAGGTAAAAGGCTTCTTCTTCTATAAATCTTTGATCTATGATGCTTGCACATGGACTTTGAAAACGCAGCGGTTCGGCAAGGCGCATGCGGTCGCCATTGCTGCGCAAGGCCACCAATATTTCTCCCCTTTGGTGTTCGATTACTTCAAGGCGTGTGTCAGCCATTTTCTGACGTATCCGGGTGGCAGTATTTGCCGCAAGGCTCCTGCGCGGCTCTTTGAAGATTTCTGTAAGCCTCTCGGCTTCTGTACACAATACCTCCAGCTCGCTGATGTTTTGGGTTTGCTCTGCCCGGCTGTTGAGCTTTTGCAATTCGCTGTTCAACTCCTGATCGAGGGCTTCCCACTCGGCGATATAAGCGCTGAGCTCCTCCTGGCTGAAGGGATATTTGATGTGGTATACCACATAGCGCACCTTTTCGGGAGTGCGGCGCTGCTCCCAATACCAATCGCTCGCCTTGTTGATGTGTACGCCGCGCAAACTGCTCAGAAAGGCGCTGCTCACCGTGGTATTCACTTGGGTGTTTTCACGAAATTGCCGCACATTGTTCATCACCTTTTCGGAAACCTCCAGCTGTACTGTAGAATTCACATTGACGGCCACGGAGTTTACAATCGATTCTTTGACAGCGGTGAAGGCCTTTTCGCGGGCTTCGTCGTGGCTGCGGCCACTTGCTTCTACAATGATGGCATTGGGCTCAATGCCGTATACCCATACAGGGCGACCTTTCACGGAACTGTCCACGAGCCGGTCTCTTTTGCAGGATGCGAATATCAAAGACAGCAAAAAAACTGAGCATACAATCTTGAGTGGGTTCATGGAAGTAAGCTTAATGTGACGCCAATGATGATTACAAATTATAGACCGAAGTTGTTGCCTTCGCAAAATTCGCTGTGCATGGGTTATCGCATGGGAGCAATGTAAGTGATCTCAGCCTCCCATCCAATGAGAGAACTTATTTGTTGCCAATACCATACAACTGCTCAATGGCCGGCTTGATTTCCTCAGTATACTTTGTCAGTTGACTGCTGTTGAAAACGGCAACCATGTTGCCTGCTGCCTCTTCCCATATGTTGGCGGCATGCAAGCGGCTCTTGCCAATTTCACTGTCGAACCATTGCTGTGTTGCGTCATCCATCTCGCCTGCAAGAGCCTTGCGCAATTCTAGCTGCTCCGCGGTTTCCAGATGGGTGCGCATGCTTTCATTGCGCGGGCTGATGATGTTGGCCATTTCATAAATTTGTACAGGGCTCGCACCAAGGCCATCAACGAGTATGCGCAGTTCCTCTTGCATGAGCGAATTCAAGTTTTCGCTTTTTTGTGCCATTGCACTCAGGCTCATGGAAATGAAGAGGCAAAAGATAAGTTTTTTCATCATGCTGTTTATAAGGTTATGTATTCATCCCCTTCCTGATAAGGAACGAAGTTAACGAAGAATTGGAACATTTCATCGGTGGTTTTCATGTTGCGTCCGGCGGCTTTGAGGGTTTTGGGAGGTACAAAGGGATTGAAAGGGTTGTGCACGGTGTTGTCGAAACTGGCTTCGGCCACAATGGTGTACCCTTTGGGCAGCTTGAGCATTTGCCGGAAGGTATAAAAATACTGCCAGCGAAAATCCCACTTGGGTATGTGTATCAGTGGAATAGTGTCTAAGCCATTGGCGCTGTGGGCATAAGCTTTGAATGATTTGCCCAGAAGGTGCATGTGTGGATTGACCGTGAGCACACTCACATCTTGTTCGAGGGTATATCGGGTGCTGAAGTGGCTTATTTCGTTGGCCGGAATTACGAAGGGCGGGTGCACAGCAATGTCACTTTGAGTGCCGAGGTGCAGCTCTTGCAGCGGTCGGGTGGGAGGGAGGCTGTCGTAGTACAGGTATATGGCGCTCAGGTCGAACGTGTCAATAGGGCTTGGGCCATAATGGAGTGTGTTGAGCAGAAAGGCCCCCTTACGGGAAATGCGCACGCTCCCAATGCCCGGTGGATAGCGGACAGGCTCCACCCCAGGCAAGTAATTGAACGCAGAAACCCGCATGGCCGGGAAGCTGCCATCGTCGTGGGCTACTTTCATATCGGCGTAAGCGCCCAGTGAGGTGCGTACCTCTGCATCCTCGAGCCAGCTTCCGTCGTGTACATCACGCTTCAAGGGGGCTTGGTAGTTGAGTAAATGCCCATTCACATGGTGAAGCAGCCGCTTGTTGCCCGGTACGAAAGCTATGCTGGCCAGAAAGGTATCGGCAGGCAACTCGAATCCTAGCTTGGCGATGAAAAAACGGTCGAGCAAGCTCCCGCTTATTTGCACCGTATCGGGAAACAAAAGTATTGCATCGGGTTCGGCACGATGCGCAATGCCGTACGCCACTGTATCGTGTCGAGGTGGCTGGCCTTCGCGTGCCCCGCCTTCAATCCATTGAAGCAAAGCCAGCTTTTCATAAGGGCTCAAAAGTTTCTCGTCCTTGTAACGCTGATACCCGGGATTGGCAGGCCAGGGGGGCATATAACCGTCGCTTACCACTTGTTTGATGGTGCGCTTGCGCTTAATGAAATCACTGTAGCCCAATAGGCTGAATGGTGCGCCGCCGTTCGGGTTATGGCAAGGAGCGCAGCGCAGGGTGCTGATTGGAGCAATGTGTTCCCAGAAGTTCAGGGAGTCAGGGAGCTGCTGGCTCAAGGCTCCTTCATCCATGACTTCCTCGCCTTCCACACCTTGACCACAAGCCGTAAGCAGTGCAGCCAGTGAGCAAATCAGGTATAGGTGATACTTACTCAATATAACAGCCTACTGCTTTGGTGAGTGGAATTTGAACGGGGTGGCCACCGAGGTGCTGGGTAAGCGCATCATTCAGATAAAATTCTGTAGGCTGAGCGCGTTTGCGGCCCAGTGATACCGCCCAGTTGTCAATTGCGCCCTGGTACCGCTCTCTGCCTGCGTTGTCAAGCAGCAGGACTTCAGGTGTAATGGTGGCTTTGAAGCGTTTGGCCAGGCTGAAGTTGCGGTCAAACAATACAGGAAACCATAAATTATGGTTGTCCATAAAGCTGGCCATTTCCTGTGGTGTATAATAGGTGCCGCTCACAACGCCCAACACCGCTACCTCATTGCCATTCCATTGATCTTTCCAGCTTCGCATGGTGTAGGCATAGCTTTCACAAAGTGGACACTCGGGGCCCATAAACACCAATACGGTGGCGATGTGGTTCGTTACAACATCATCAAGGCTTATGTTGCCCCCCTCCAGCTCGTGGTAGCTGCCCAGTTCAGCTTCACGGCAGCTGAATAGCACAACAATAAACTGCAAGCAGAACGCCAAATTCCTCATGATTGCGAATGTACAAAAGGAGCTGTGAAATATTGACGATTTAACATTTGTATCTTGTAGATAGTTTATCAGGCTTTTATGTGAATGTTATACAACGGCACCCTTTTCCCGCCCAAACCTGCTGAGGATCCCAATTGTTTGGGGTGGTGCACAAAAAAAGGCCGCCCCTTCGGACGGCCTTCTATTCGTTTGGCGATATGCCTGTTATTGTTTTTCGTCTTTTACTTCTTCAAAATCCACATCGGTCACCTCTTCGGCACCGCTGCTTGCATTTGTATTATCGCTGCCGCCACCGTTGGCACCTGCTTGCTGTTGTGCATTGTACATGTCTTGCGATGCCGCTTGAAACACAGCATTGAGCTTTTCAATGGCAGGCTCAATGGCTTCCACGTTCTGTGCTTCATGCACACGTTTGAGTTCGGCAAGCGCTTCGTCAATCGGCTGCTTTTTATCGGCGGGTATTTTGTCACCAAATTCCTTCAGTTGCTTTTCCGTTTGGAAAATCATACCATCAGCCTTATTCAGGGTTTCAGCACGCTCTTTTACCTTGCGGTCGCTTTCGGCATTGGCTTCTGCTTCCTTCTTCATGCGGTCAATTTCCGCGTCGGTAAGTCCGCTCGAAGCCTCGATGCGTATGCTTTGTTCCTTGCCTGTGGCCTTGTCTTTGGCACCCACGTTCATGATGCCATTGGCATCAATGTCGAACGTTACTTCGATCTGTGGTATACCCCTTGGTGCAGGTGGAATATCTGTAAGTTGGAAGCGTCCTATGGTGCGGTTTTGGGCTGCCATGGGGCGTTCGCCTTGCAGTACATGTATGTCAACTGAAGGTTGGTTGTCGCTGGCGGTGCTGAATACTTCCGATTTCTTGGTAGGAATGGTGGTATTGGCATCGATTAGCTTGGTGAATACACCTCCCATGGTTTCAATACCAAGTGAGAGCGGTGTAACGTCGAGCAGGAGCACATCTTTTACTTCGCCGGTGAGCACACCTCCTTGAATAGCAGCGCCTATGGCTACGACTTCATCGGGGTTCACACCTTTCGATGGCTCTTTGCCAAAGAAGTTTTTCACGGCATCCTGTATGGCAGGAATCCGTGTGGATCCACCAACGAGGATTACTTCATCAATATCACTTTTGCTGAGACCTGCATTCTTCAAGGCTTTCTCGCAAGGTGCGATGGTGCGCTTGATCAGTTCATCGGCGAGCTGCTCAAATTTGGCGCGGCTCAATGTTTTTACCAAGTGTTTTGGAATGCCATCTACCGGCATGATGTACGGCAGATTAATCTCTGTGCTCGGTGAGCTGCTGAGTTCTATTTTGGCTTTTTCAGCGGCTTCTTTCAGGCGTTGGAGGGCCATAGGATCCCTGGTAAGGTCTATGCCGTTGTCATTTTTGAACTCAGTTACCAACCACTCGATGATCACTTGGTCAAAGTCGTCGCCTCCCAGGTGTGTGTCGCCATCGGTAGAGAGCACTTCGAATACGCCATCGCCCAATTCGAGGATGGAAACGTCATGGGTACCCCCACCACAGTCAAAGACCACTACTTTTACGTCGTTCGATTTTTTGTCGAGGCCGTATGCAAGGGCTGCAGCAGTAGGTTCATTGATGATGCGGCGCACTTTAAGTCCGGCTATTTCGCCGGCCTCTTTGGTGGCTTGACGCTGGGCATCGTTAAAGTAAGCGGGCACGGTAATCACGGCTTCACTCACAGTAGTGCCAAGAAAGTCCTCGGCAGTTTTCTTCATTTTTTGCAATATGATTGCAGAAATTTCCTGTGGCGTGTAAAGCCGGTCAGTGATGCGTACGCGTGGTGTATTGTTGTCACCTTTTTCTACTTTATAAGGTACGCGGGCAGTTTCTTTGACCACTTCGTCGAAGCTGTTGCCCATGAATCTTTTGATAGAGGAAATGGTTTTCTCAGGGTTGGTAATGGCCTGGCGCTTGGCCGGGTCGCCCACTTTGCGCTCGCCACCTTCTACGAATGCTACGATAGATGGGGTGGTGCGTTTGCCTTCGCTGTTGGCGATAACCACCGGCTCGTTTCCCTCCATTACTGCTACGCAGCTGTTGGTCGTGCCGAGGTCAATTCCGATAATTTTGCTCATGTGTTTATGCTTTGTTTGTTTTTATGCTGTTTGGTTCCCATACTTCAATTGCTGTACCAGAGCGCTGAACCGCCCCAAATGACCGCGTTTGGCATGGCTTTCGCCAAAAAATAGTGACAAAACGGCAGTGATCGCGTCAGACCGGGTACTGTAATTTGCCTTTCGCAGTCAACCTTCAGTTGCGCGGAATAAACGCTTTGACCTTTGGTCATGTTCACGCATCCTCAGGGTGTGGCCTCTTACCAAATAATTGTTCATCATGGATTCCAATCCGGAGAACAATGCGCGCATGGAACAAAATTAATGACACTTTATTGAAGTTAAACTATTGGTAAACATAGGACAAGCTACCAAACTACCTGAGTTGGACAAGGTCCTCACTAAGATATTCAACAAATTGAAAAAAATAACGTAATAATAACGTAAATTTATTGCTTAATTAACATATGAAAAACCTTTTGTCCATTTCTGCTGTGTTGTTTTGCTGCCTGTGCTTGCGTGCGCAGCATGATGCGCTCCTTGTGGCCTATGAATGGACGGTGACCGTAGCGCAGGTTGAAGACATGTACAAAGCCGGTTTTTTTGAAGAAGACCGTGAATATGCGCTCGACCACCGTGGGAGGCCGCACGGTCGTTTTTTTGATTTTTACGAAAGTGGTGACATGTACAGTTCCGGATTTTACCAGGAGGGGGAAAAGCATGGCCCATGGATATTTTACTACAATGATGGCAGCCGACATGCGCGTGGATGTTACAAGCATGGGCAGAGGGACGGAAAGTGGCTTGTGTGGGATCAGCAAGGAGCATTGCAGTTGGAGATGCGCTACAGGGATGGTCGGAAAGTCGGTTGTTGGACTTTATTCAATCAGGATGGATCCGTATTGGAAAAGCGATTCTTTGGTCTTTGATTGTGCTGCGGAGATTAACAATGTGAAGTACAAATTTTTCCAAGTATCTGCAGCTGATCGAACAGGTTAATTCAGCGTTAACTGATTATCATGGTCAATATAATATTATCAATTATGTTAAAAAATCAATACAGAAAATATGTAAATAATTCTAAATCAGATTATAAATACTTCAAAATGTTCATATTCAAATTTCATTATTTAAATTAGCATGAGTACATAAAAATATATTTTAGTAAATAAATCTTCATTTTCGGCGGTGTGAAGACGTAATCTGAAGTTTAATTTGGCTTAACGGCCTTGGTATTCCTTTGCAGCCAAATAATCGTCCCGATGTACGGCCGCAATTTTATTTTGACCATAGTTGGTGTATTCGCATTTAGCGCTGCCTTGTTCTCTCAAAGCACCGGTGATATTGCCGGAAAGGTGGAGGAGGCAGGAACACGCGACTTGCTTCCGGGAGTAAATGTATATATCAAGGGCACCACCATTGGCACCTCCACCGACATAGACGGCAACTACCTCATAAGAGGTGTTCCCGCTGGCAGCTATACCTTGATCTGTTCTTTTATAGGGTACGATGCCCAAAGTTCAGAAATCATTGTGAATCTGGGTGCCACCACCACCCAAAACTTTTCCATTGCCGAATCAAGACTTACTTTGGGAGAGGTGAGCATCGTTGCGGAGCGCAACACCGCCACCGAAAATGCCGTGGTGATGGAAATGAAGGAGGCCAAACAATTGGTTTCAGGAATTTCGCGACAACAAATAAGCAGATCACAGGATGCCGATGCCGCCAAAGTCATGCAGCGCGTACCCGGTGTAACCATCGTAGGCAACCGCTTTGTGATGATACGCGGTGTGGCTGAGCGCTACAACCAGGTATTGATTAATGGAGTAATTGCTCCAAGTACCGAAGTAGATCGCCGCACTTTTTCTTTCGATCTTATTCCCAGCGGTTTACTTGACAGGATGATCATCAACAAAACCGGTTCGCCTGAGTTTCCAGGCGATTTTGCCGGAGGGGTGATTAAAATTACCACGATAAATAACCTCTCGCAGGAGTTCACTGCGGTCAATGTGGGGATGGGGTTCCGGTTAGGGACTACCTTACAGGATTTTCGAATGTCCGAAAAGTCAGGTACTGATTTTCTTGGTTTTGACCGTTCTTTCAGGCCATTGCCTAATAATTTTCCTTCCACAGGTGCCATTCAGCGCTCGCCGCGTAATGCCACGCTGCGACAGGATGCTGGTCGCTCATTGCCTAACAACTGGAACCCTACTTCGAGTACGGCCATGCCTGATTACAACTTTGGCGTTAGCCTGGGCCGTACCGTGAACTTCGCCAACGGTGCCAGGCTTATGTCCATTAACAGCGTGAATTATGGCAAAAGCTATCAGCGCTTTGTGCGCGATTTTTTCAGATATGACGCCTGGACAGATTTCAATAGGCCTATATTTCAGTGGTTTGCATTTGATGACAATACTTATATAGAGGAAGTTCAAATTAGTGCACTTTCCAATTGGACGTATGTTTTGAACCCCCGAAACAGGTTTAAATTCAAGAATTTTTTCACGCAAGTAGGCGAAAATCAAACCACAGTGCGCGAAGGAATCAATGAGTTTCAGCGGCCGACAGATTTTCAACGCAATTATCTCCTCGGTTATCGTGCACGCAGTATTTACTCTGGTCAATTAATTGGGGAGCATGACTTGAGTGAACAACTTGCATTGAATTGGGTGATAGGGGGAAGTTTGCTTATCGAAAAGGAACCCGACCTGCGACGCTTCAGGACATTTCGCGACATTCAGCTCGGCATTGACAATGAGGAAGCGCCTTTTGAAATGCTCCTGCCACCTTCCTCCAACCTATTTGACACAGGCCGTTATTTTGGTGACCTCAATGAGTTCAGCATCAACAATGGAGTTGATTTAAACTACAAATTAGGAGAAGTGCTACAATTTACCAATGTTGAGCTCATTGGTGGAACATATGTGGACTACCGTTCGCGCAGCTTTGGCTCTCGCTATTTCTCCTTCCTTTATCCGGGATTCAACGATCTCAATATAGGGGAGCAGTTGGCTCGATTGCCGCTGGATCAAATTTTTGCCCCTGAGAACATTTTAACAAGCAATGGTTTTGCGCTCGAAGAAGGTACCAGACCCATTGATTCCTATACTGCCAGCAACATGCTTCTGGCTGGATTTGCCGGTGTAAGTGCTTCTCTGAGTGGCGTGAATTTTTCAGCAGGGCTCAGGGTGGAGAACATGGTGCAACGCATGGAGGCCCGTGATGACTTTTCGCTCATTATAGTCGAACTCCCAGTTCTCTCATTGCTCCCGTCAATCAATGCCAGTTACAACTTGTCTCAGAAATTGTTGATCCGCGGAGGCTACAGTCGTACCATAAACCGTCCTGAATTCAGAGAGTTGGCCCCGTTTCTTTATTATGATTACGAACTCGACGCTGGTAAGGTTGGGAATCCTGACTTGCAGGTGGCCACCATCGATAACTTGGACCTGAGGCTTGAACTTTATCCGCGACTGGGTGAGGTGATCAGCCTTGGTGCCTTCTACAAGTACTTTGATGATCCTATTGAGGCGATAACAGTAATTACCAATGAGCAACCTCAATTCTCCTTTGGCAATGCAGACTTCGCCAGAAATTTCGGAGTGGAATTCGAATTCAGAAAGTCACTCAAAGGCGTGGTTAATAATCTTTTTGTAGAGCGTATGAACTGCATTGTCAATGCCAGCTACATATGGTCCGAAGTGGACCTTGGCATTCAGGCTACCAGCCAGGACAGGGTGCGGCCCTTACAAGGCCAATCGCCCTACATTGTGAACCTTGGGCTACAGTATGTTGACAACGCGCGGCAGCTTTCGGTGAGTGCTTATTATAACATTTTCGGACCCCGCATCTTCTCAGTAGGCGATGTGCTATTTCCTACCATTTATGAGCTTCCGCGCCACAGTGTTGACCTCACAATCAATAAAGAGCTCAGCAGCAAGCTTGGTGTGAAGTTAGGCGTGCGCGACCTGCTCAATGCCCGCTACCGTTTTGTTCAAGATTCCAACCGGGATGGCCGCGTTACCGACGTGGGAGTCACGGACCACACCATATTCAGCCTGGCGCAAGGTCAGCTCATTTCTGGATCGCTGACGTTCAAATTTTAAGGATTTCATTAAACACCAATAAACCCAAACACAAACACAGCATGAAAACGATTAAAATGTTTCGCTACTACGCTGTTGCTATGCTTGTAGGCGCTCTTGCCCTTACTTCATGCAACAATGATGATGACGATGATGGAGGAGCACCTTCAGGTTCTGTAGAACTTACAGGCGACATCGGTACAAGAACCCTCTCACCAGGAGTAGATTACCTGTTAAAGGGCCAGGTATTTGTTCGCAATGGCCAAGTGCTTACCCTTCTGCCAGGAACTGTTGTAAAAGCAGACAAGGCAACCCGCGCTACCCTCATTATAGACCGTGGAGGAAAAATGATTGCCGATGGTACCGTAAATGCTCCTATTGTTCTGACTTCAAACCAGCCTGCTGGTATCCGTGATAGGGGCGACTGGGGAGGTTTGGTAATTCTCGGCAATGCCACTACCAATACTGTGGATCCTTCTATAGAAGGCATCACTCCGCCTGTGCGCTTCGGCGGTAATCCCTCTAACCAGATTTCATCCTCAACGCCTGTGGATGATGAGGACTCAGGCATTTATCGCTACCTCCGCGTGGAGTTTGGTGGTATTGAGCTTACGCCCAACAACGAAACCAATTCTATCACCATGGGTGGCGTTGGCCGTGGCACCACCATGGAGTATTGTATGACTTCTTTTGGCGGTGATGATAATTTCGAATGGTTCGGCGGTACTGTGAACGCCAAGTACTTTATTTCTGTGGCTACCTGGGATGATGACTTCGATTGTGACTTCGGCTGGTCAGGTAACCTACAGTATGGTCTTGCACTGCGCTACCCAGGCTTTGCTGACCAATCAGGTTCTAACGCATTCGAGTGTGACAATGCCGCTACCGATGATGATTTTTTATTGCCCTTAACTACGGGAACCTTTTCTAATGTAACCTCGATAGGTCCCATCAAAACCGGTTCTACGGTAAGCAACAGCAACTTCCAGCACAATATGGACCTGCGAAGGAGGACTGCCGTCCGTATCACCAATTCAGTATTCGTCGGTTTCCCGCGTGGTGTACGCATGAACAACCTTTCTGTACAAGAAAATTTTCAGGCTACAGGTACCAGCTCAGGAGTGCTCTTTAACAATGTCATGGCTGACACATGGAATCCTGGAGGTACTGCCTCTCAGACCACTTTCCTTGCTGGGGGCGGTGCTGCTGCTTCTGCAGTTGAAGCCATATGGAATGCAGGTGAGAACACTTTGATTCCTGGTCCTGCAACGGATGAAAAGCACCAGGCACTCGGTTTGAATCCCGACCTTTGGTACGGTTCACGCCTGCCAAATACTTACCCAAGCAATCCAAACTGGTCAGTAACTTCAGGTACTATCACTACAGGTGCCCGTTTTGATAACCCCGTTTTCTCGGAGCCCAACCGTCAAGGTTTCTTCGATACCAACGTGCAATTCATTGGCGGTTTTGGTGCCACTGACTGGACCCAAGGCTGGGCTGACTTCAACCCTATTGACAACGTTTATTAAATCATACCTTTGCCCCGAAGCACCCGTCTCCATTAGGGGGCGGGTGTTTTTTTAAACCTTATTTCCATTGCATGAATACGAGACTTTTTATTGGATTGCTGGCACTTTCAGTGGCAGCTTGTGGTGATCCTGCCAAAGATGAATTAAGCAATGCCGTGATCAATCCGGAGGCATATTTGACCTCCAACGAACAAGAGGATTTTCTCTACAGCATAAGCCGTTACATCTGCAAATACCCCTCCCAGGCAGGCAGGGACAACATGTGGAATGAACGGTTTGATTCCGCTTACGCCAAATTGGCCAAAGCCCAACAGCTCCGTCATTATTACATCGATTCGGTCAGTGGTACGCATCACTTTATGGTGAGCCGCATAGCACCCAGTATCCACGAAAAGTATGTGGGCCTTGCCGGCAAATTTAGCCCCAGCGAAGACGATCCGCTTGCGGAATACGAAGAAGTGTTTCGCACCTGGAAAATGTTTCCGGCTGAGCACAAGGAGAAATCTGAAATGCTGTTCCATAAATGGATCAAAGGCGATGACCTGAGCCTGTACTATACCGCCAATTCTGGTGGTGTGGAGTACATCGAATTTCCCGATGAGGAAACCTGGTATGACAAAGACGCGCGACAATGGCAAACACGCCGCGGAGATGTGCTCCAGCCCTACCGTCAGTTAAAAGAGAAGGAAGAGTAAGTTCATATTTCCATCGGCTTATAAAGCAGCCTTTCGTATACGGCCGCCCTCAGTAGGGGCGGTTTTTTTTTATTATTCTGGCCCCTGCGCACTTGGTATGGCTTTCTGTAGGCGTTCAATCTCAAAAGTTTCACGGTCCACTTGACTTATAATTAATAAATAATTAACTTTATGTAACATTTGGTTAACATTGACCTCAAAAAAATAAAGCCGCTATGAAGCATTCTTTGACCTTGCTGTTTGCCATGGGCCTCTTGCTTTCCTGTGAAAAACATGATGAAGCACCTCCTGCGCTACGCTACTTCGTTGAACCCACTGCGTACATGACGGCCGCTGGGCAGGAGGACTTTTTGTACAGCATCAGCCGCTACATATGCCACTATCCCAACCAAGCCAACGAGGCCAACAAGTGGGAGCCACGATTTGATGAAAGCTACCTTGAGCAATCAAGGCGCTACACCCTCAGTGCATACTACACAGATTCACTCAGCGGACGCCATTATTACATGGTGAGCCGCATAGCCCCGAGCATTTATGTCAAATATGTCGCACTTGCAGGCACTTTCGTGCCAAGGCATGAGGACCCGCTTGGCGACTATGAGGAGGTGTTTCGCACATGGAAAATGCTGGCAGAGGAGCACAAGGAAAAAAGTGAAATGCTCTTTCAAAAATTTGTTCAGGGAGCTGACCTTACCCGCTACCAAATCCAAAATACCGCGCCTGTGGAGTACATTGAGTTTCCCGATCCGGAGACCTGGTATGACAAAAAAGACCGCGTATGGCGTACTTCGCGCGGTGATATCCTCGCTCCTTACCGCATCTGGTAAATTTGCCGGCGACAACAGCGTCCGCATGGAAAGGCCCATCTGCTTCCGCAAAAATCACTGGAGGCATTTGATTTTCCCTATTTTTGGCATCATTTGACTTAACAGTGCAATAACACAGCGCCTCAATAATCGCTTTACATTTGCACAAATTATGCCTTAATTGCAGCGAAAATGATCAAAAAGGAAAAAGTGCTTCTCGTTGACGATGAGCCGGATATTGTTGAATTGATCACCTACAACCTCGAACGCGAAGGCTACGATGTAAAATCGGCTTACAACGGCCGCGAGGCCATTGAAATAGCCAGGGAATTTAACCCTGACCTTATTTTGCTCGATGTGATGATGCCCGAAATGGATGGCATTGAAACATGCGCTGAAATCCGTGAGATTGAAAAGCTCAAGAATGTCATGATTGCCTTCCTCACCGCCCGCGGTGAAGATTACTCACAAATAGCCGGATTCGAGGCCGGCGCCGACGACTACATCGCAAAGCCCATCAAGCCCCGTGTGCTCATATCGCGCATACAGGCCCTGCTGCGCCGAAAAGGCCATGTGCCCGAGGAGCAAAGTGTAGAACGCGCAGGCAGCATCATGATCGACAAGGACAAGTACGTGGTGAGCAAAGACGATGTGGAAATTAGCCTGCCGAAAAAAGAATTTGAATTGCTCGCTTTGCTCATCAGCAAGCCGGGGCGAGTATTTACCCGAGAGGCCATCCTCAACAGCATT
Source organism: Cryomorphaceae bacterium (assembly GCA_036751905.1). Classification (GTDB taxonomy): domain Bacteria; phylum Bacteroidota; class Bacteroidia; order Flavobacteriales_D; family Cryomorphaceae; genus T3Sed10-241. The sequence goes on along the minus strand of DAIOTP010000072.1, from coordinate 1,941 downwards.
TGGGGCAATGACGTGGTGGTGGGCGACCGCACCATAGATGTGCACATCCGCAAGCTACGCGAAAAAATAGGCAGCGAGATTATCAAAACCGTAAAAGGCGTAGGCTACAAATTCGAAGATAAATGACCGGGCGTACCCCGAGGCAAATTGCGCTGATTACCGCACTCATTGCCGCAATGGCCGTTACCGGGGTGGTATGTGGGGTGGAGTTGCTTTTTCACGGTGCGGTGCATTGGCTGGAGGCGCTCATCATTTTTGGTTTGACTTTCCTGATCAATTGGATTGTATTCTACCGCTCGCTGCAACAATTTATTTATGAAAAAATAAAGCTCATATTCCGCAATATGCACTCCATGCGCGTGGAGCGCGATGCCTTCAAGCTCGATATGGGCAAGGATGTGCTGGGCGATGTGAACAAAAAGGTGGTGAACTGGGCCGAGGACCGCATGGCCGAAATCAAGGACCTGCGCGAGAAGGAGAATTTCCGGAAGGAGTTTATAGGCAATGTAGCCCACGAGCTCAAAACGCCCATATTCAGCATACAGGGCTATATCCTCACCTTGCTCGAAGGCGCGCTGGAAGACCCCAACTTCAACCGCAAATTTTTAAAAAAAGCTGCCAAATCGGTGGAGCGCATGACCATGATTGTGGAAGACCTCGATACCATCACCCAGTTCGAGGCGGGGTCTATGAAGCTCGATATCGATAAGTTCGATGTGGTGGAGCTTACCAAAGAAATCATTGAAAGCCGCGACCAGGAGGCTGAGCGGCGTAAAATCAAGGTCCACTTTAACAAGCCCTATGACCGTCCGATACATGTGAAAGCCGATGCCTTCCGAATAAGCCAGGTGCTCACCAACCTCATCACGAATTCAATAAATTATGGCAAAGAAGGCGGCGAAACCACCGTGCGTTTTTTCGACATGGACGAGCAGGTGCTGGTAGAAGTGGAAGACAATGGCCCCGGCATCGATGAGATACACCTGCCCAGACTGTTTGAGCGATTCTACCGCGTGGACAAGAGCCGCTCGCGCCACCAGGGCGGCACCGGCCTGGGCCTGGCCATATGCAAGCACATCATGGAGGCCCACCGCCAAACCCTCAACGTGCGCAGCACCGTGGGCAAGGGGTCGGTGTTCAGCTTTACGCTGGCGCGCGCCTGAACCATTCAGATGGTCCGTACGGCCATGGGGCCCGAAATGTTAAAATCCATTTTTTCCTTGCCCCAACAAGCAGTTATTCCTACATTGCATTCACTATTAACCCATTGTTAACTTTTTAAACCTCGCTTTTATGAACACACATTTCACTGAAGGCCGCTCTAAGCGCGCATTTTCATGCTTTCCGCGTTACAGTAGCTGTGAACGATTTTAATGAAATGTTTGGCTTTGGTTGGTCAAGGACAGCTTACATTAATGGGGGCTTGGGTATTCCTGTGAAAAACAATGGGGTGTTCAACGCGTATTTTCAAAATAATAAGAATGGTCTCGGTACCAATTATGATGCTTTCGGATTTCTCTGGTGTTTTGACGGGACGGTATTAAATACTGCATCTGATAATGCTTCACTCAAAGGGCGGGAAGAATGCCATATTTTTCCTAATCCATTATCCATCAATAGTTCTCAAGGAGTCAACTTCAGTTGCTCTTCCTCGCTGACAGGCTACAACCTTTATACGATCGAAGGTAAACTCTTGTTTAGCCACTCCTCTTCAAACATTCGTGAGGGAATAATTTCTTTATCTTCTGGTCAAATACGGCCTGGTATTTACGTACTTGTGCTTGAGACTGTGCAAGGCAAGGAAGCTGTGAAACTTGTAATCTCAGAATAAGATGAACTATTTAAAAGTAATGAGCATAGCTTCTCTTGTAGGAGCTTCCATGGAGTTGTTCGCTCAGCCCCACCCCTTTTGGCAACCCATAGATACGGGTATCATATCCG
>DAIOTP010000071.1:0-17993 GCA_036751905.1 Cryomorphaceae bacterium | reverse complement strand
GCGCCACGCCATTGGTCGGAAACAGAAGTGCAGTTTTCTCTGGCCATTAGCCAAGTGGTGGCCCTCGCCTTTGAAACGCGCCTTCGTCGAAAGGTGCAATATGACCTCATTGAGGCCCTCAAAGAGAAGGAATTGCTCATGCGCGAAATGCACCACCGCATCAAGAACAACCTGAACATTGCCATCAGCTTGCTGCGCCTGCAAGCCAGCGAAACCGACGACGCAATTGTAAACCGCCACCTGTCACAGGCCCAACAACGGCTTTTTGCCATGGCAAAGGTACATGAGCACCTCTATAAGACGGGCAGTTATCTCCAGGTGGATCTGATTCGCTACTTCGGGGAGCTCCTTGACGAATTTCGCAATACAACCAACCAAGGAGTCGCTATAGATTTGCGAACCCATGGCATGAACGAATTGCAACTTGAGACTTCGCGTGTCATCAATTTGGGCCTTATCGTAACAGAGTTGCTCAACAACGCCATCAAGTACGCCTTTACAGGCCTACACAAGTCAAGATTGATTCAAGTATCGCTTGAAAAACATCAGGAACAGTGCGTCCTCAGCGTTACCGACAACGGCAAGGGGTACGACACCCAAAAGACTGAAAAGGATTCATTGGGCCTTTCCATAGTAAAAGGTCTGGTAGAGCAGATTGACGGCGGTTTGAATATTGCCTCGGGCCATGAGGGGACCAACGTTACCGTGACCTTCCCTTTACTTACTTCCGCACTTTGAATACCCCATAACTGTAGCCTGGCAAGTGGAGCTTCCCAAATTCCACATTCACATTGCCCATCAGCAATTCAAGCGCAGTTCCTGACGGCGCCAATTCTTCGAACATTTCAAGCGGACGTGTGTGCTCCTTGTCCGTCACATTTACGGTGATTAAAAAGGTATCCTCAGCATCGTGCCTGAAGTAGGCGTACACCCCATCCACGGGCACGTATTGTACCGTGTGGCCGTTTTGCAGGGCCTTGTGTTTTTGCCGTAAGGCGGCAAGTGAAGCAATGAGGTCATAAGCTTGGTTTTCCTCAGCACTGCGCCCTTCACGGGAAAATTTGCTGATTGCATCGCCGGGCCAACCTCCCATTACGTCTTCCCTGATCTTGCCATGGCCATCTGTTTCGGCCATGAGGAGCTCGGTGCCGTAATACAGGCTCGGTATGCCGCGCATGGTCATGAGCAGCACCACGCCAATGTCGAATTTGCGTTGGTCCTTGCCTACCACACCGAAGAAGCGCGCCACATCATGGTTGTCCAGGAAGGTTACGAGGTTCTCCGGATGTGCATACACGTAATCAGCACTCAAGGTGTAGTACAGCCGGTTGATGCCTTCGGTCCAGCCTGGCTCGCGTGTCAGTGCATCGTTGATGCCAAAATGCACCTGGAAATCGGTGAGGCCATCGATGTAATTGGGTTCAGGCCCGAGCCCATCGCCGAGGAAGTAAGCCTGCACTGTGCGACCGTGGTCCCAAATTTCAGCGAAGATGAATATGTCGGGGAAGTTGGCTTTTACTTCGTTTGCCCAATCGCGCATGAATGATTGATCGGGATAGGCGTAGGTATCAATACGCAAGGCATCAATGTTGTACTCTTCAATCCACCAGAGGGTTTGCTGAATCAGGTATCGTGCCACTTCGGGGTTTTTCTGGTTTACATCGGGCATGTGGGTGTCGAACCAGCCATCGGTAAGGGTGTGCTTGTCAAATTGTGAGGCGTAGGGATCCATCAGCGCCGTGGCCCTGTAATTGGTGCGCAGGTACTTTTTGTGGTTGTGAAACCAGGAGGAGTCGGGCATATCGGCATATATGTGGTGGCGGTCGCCTACGTGGTTGTACACCACATCCATGACCATTTTCATGCCGCGGGCGTGCAGGCTGTCGCACAGTGCCCCGAAAAGGGCATTGGTCCCAAAACGCGGGTCGATTTTATAATGGTTCGTAAATGCATAGCCGTGGTAGCTCTCTTTGGGTTGGTTGTTTTCATAAAGGGGGTTGGGCCAAATGGCTGTAACGCCCAGATCTTGTATGAAATCGAGGTGGTTGATGATGCCTTGTAAATCGCCGCCGTGTCGGGCATAGGGCGCGCTGCGGTCTATACCGCGCTGGTGCATCCCAGCGATGTCATCATTGCCCGGGTCGCCATTGGCGAAGCGGTCGGGGGTGATGAGGTATATAAAATCACTTTGGTCAAATGGCCGGTCATGGGGTGTGCGCGCCTTGAGTTCGTACTTTGTGTTCGTGCGCCCGGCTTTGCCCCGTGACCTGATTTCAAAGGTGTGTGGCGTACATGTATCCTCTATCTCAAGGACCAGCAAGGCGTAATTCTTGTTCGGCAATTTTTTGGTTTCAACGAGTGCAATACCTTCATTTTTTGAAAGGCTGAATTCATTTTCACCTATCCCTTTGCCATACACCAGGATTTCAAGAATGGGCACATCCATCGCCACCCACCAATGGGGGGGCTCTATGTGTACAATGGGCGTGCGCTGGGCGTTTGCGGTATTTGGCGTAAAGCCAATACACATAAAAAGAAGTAGAAATGATGTACTTGTGAATCCAAGAGTGTGAATAAATTTAGATTCTTGATAATCAATAGCATTCATGGGCTTAATTCATTTTAAAGCCCAAAGATGGAGCGAAATCTGGAATAATCCCTAATTTTGTTAGTGTAATTTGAACAATTACCTTTTTTCACTAACACAACAAAACACAAGAATGATGAAGAAGTTTTACTCTTTGGCTTTGGCCACAATGATGGGATTTGCAGCTTCAGCCCAGATCGACGTGACTTTTCGCGTTGATATGTCTGGACAAGCGGTAAGCCCACTTGGCGTGCACGTAGCCGGTGACTGGCAGGCAGCCGCAGGTTTTGCTGCCGATTGGCAACCCGGTATCTCCGAAATGACAGATGCCGGTGATGGTATTTATGAACTCAATGTAAGCTTGCCTGCCGGGCAATACTCTTACAAGTTTGTGAACGGAGACAATTGGGGAATGGATGAGCAAGTTCCTCCGTTGGTAGCAGCAGGTGGAAACCGCTTTTTTGCTGTAACCCTCGACGGCTTTGGTTTTGATGGATTGGAATTGCCAGCAGTGCAGTTTGGTCAGGCGGCGCCTGCAGGCATGGAAGCTGCACGACTTTCAGTAGACATGGCTCTTCAAGAGGTAAGTGCGCTTGGTGTGCACGTTGCAGGAAGTGTGTTCACTCCGCAATGGAATCCACTCACAGGTCCTTGCTTCAATTCTTCCGGAACCACCTGGACGTATGTAGCATACAACGTTCCGGGTACATACGAATATAAATTTATAAATGGCGACGACTGGGGTCCCAATGAATGGCCACAGCAGGGCTCAGGTCCTGCGGAATGCACCAACGGCGACGACCGTGTCCTTGAACTCGTGGTTGGAGGTGTTGAAACTCCAGCCTATTGCTTCAATTCATGTGAAACCTGCTCTGATCCAAATGTGGTTCTTACAGTGGATATGAACGGTGTACTCGTGAACAACGGAGGTTTTGTGGCTGGTGATTTCAATGGTTGGTCAGGTCAGGCCATGTCCGACAATGGTGATGGCACCTATACCATTGGTCTTTTTCTGGATCCGGGTACTTATCAGTTTAAATTCCAAAATGGAGCCGGTGGTTGGGAAGATGTACCACCACAGTGCAATGTGGGTGGTAACCGCGTGGTTGAAGTAACCGGTGACGAAACTGAAACCATAATGATTACTTCTTGCATAGGTCAGTGCGAAACCGATGAGGTATGTCTTCCTGAGCCAAGCGCTGCGGAAATTACCTTCCGTGTGAACATGAGCAATGAAACTGTATCGCCCGATGGTGTATTCTTGATCTCTGGTGCACTCGGCTGGCAAGGTGGTGCTGTACCCATGACCGAAACTGGAGAAGGAATTTACGAAGCTACCGCCATGATATCAGGTGCCGCATCAGTGGCTTACAAGTTTGTGAATGGTGTGGTATCTGAATCTGCAAATGAGGAGTTTCAAGGGTTTCCTGAAAGTCCAGGACCTTGCACCTTCGACAACGGTGTTGGTGGCTGGAACCGTTTCCACGTGCGCAGCGGTGAGCCTGAAGTGCTTCCAGCAGTAGCCTACAATTCATGCGAGCCTTTGAGTGTACGCCCTGTTGCCCAATTGGGTATGGTGAATATTTTCCCTAACCCCAGCAATGGTGCCACATTTGTAGAAGTTGAAAACCCCAATGGTTACAACCTCCGCATGAGCATACTCGATGTGACTGGCAAAGTAGTGAGCGAAAACCACGTATTGAATACAGGCCGCAAGCAAATCAATACCAGCAACTTTGCTCCTGGTTTGTACTTTATCAACATCACCAACGAGAAGAGTGAGCGCGCAATTTACAAATTGATCATCCGCTAATTTCAACAATTTGATCCCAAAAACAGCCCTTTCGAGGGCTGTTTTTGTTTAAATTTACACCATGCGTTATTCAGTACTCATCGTGCTCTGTGCTGCTGCTTTCCACGCCTCCGCACAGCGGGCTGTGGTCATTACCAGCCTTCCTTCCACTACGCCTGTGGGCGCTACCATCTATCTTGCTGGCTCAGCCAATGAATGGAATCCTGCAGCTGTGGACTGGACTTTCGCACCCTTCGAGGGCGGACATGTGCTTGATGTACCTGCCACAGCGCCCAATACATTTCAGGGTAAAATAACCCGGGGTTCATGGGCCACCGTGGAGGGAAATGCCGCTGGTGGTTTTTTGCCCAACCGCAACTTCAACTTCAGCAATGCCGATACGCTATTTATTTCGGTGCTCACTTGGGAAGGAAGTGCACCTCCACCCACAGATTTGCCTCCGAATGTCGTGGTGCTCGATGACGCCTTCCAAATGCCTGAACTCGACCGTACACGGCGCATACGGCTCTTTTTGCCAAGCAATTATGACGAGCCGGGCAATGAAACGCAGTACCCCGTACTTTATATGCACGATGGGCAAAACCTATTCAGTGCCCAGGAAGCCTTCGCGGGTGAGTGGCAGATTGACGAGGCCATGCTGGCCTTCGAGAATGGCGGCTATGCCGGGGCCATCATAGTGGCCATTGACAACGGCCCGGAGCGCATTGGCGAGTATACACCCTTTGCAAATCCCCAATATGGTGGTGGCCAAGGGGCTGAGTATGCTGCTTTCATTGTCAATACCCTGAAGCCTTTCATTGATGAGCAATTCCGCACCCGGCCGGAGCGCGAGCACAATGGCATCATGGGCAGCTCTCTCGGAGGCCTCATTTCCTTTTATACTGCTACTGCTTACCAAGATGTTTTCTCGAAGGTCGGCGTTTTCTCTCCTTCTTTTTGGTTCAGCAGCGACATTTACACCTTTGCGGCAAATGAGGGCAAACAGGAAGCGATGCGCTACTTCTTTTTGGCGGGAGGGCAGGAGAGTGCGAACCTGCAGAGCCAAGTGCAGCAAATGGTAGACATTATGGGCGAAGCTGGCTTTACAGAGGATGAGCTCCGCTATGATTTTGTGCCCAATGGGCAGCATTCAGAGTGGTTTTGGGCGCAGCAGTTTCCCACTGCATTTGAGTGGCTGTATCTGAGCAGCTCCCTGAATACAGAGCAGGCAAGGCGGCCCTCACTGCGCATATATCCCAATCCGGCCAGCGAGCGGATCAACCTGCTTTCAGAACATGCCACTTACCAAGTGGCCTATCTGTATGATTACACCGGAAGGGAGGTGGCGCAATTCTCCAATCCACAGGGCTCTATGTCCATTGCACATTTGCCGAAAGGACTGTACCTGCTTCATCTGCATGCTGAGCACGGTGTGGACGTGCAAAAAGTGGTCAAGGAGTGAGGTTTTTTGGAAGCATAGCTTTCCTGTGTGCCGCCTCTGCTTCGCTGGCGCAACCTGCCAATCCGGGCAACGGCCGTATTTTTTCACTTGAGGAAATTCCGGAAGTACACATCCTCATCGATTCCGACAGCCTCGAAGCGCTCTATGACCCAGGCGATGGCAATTGGTGGAGCAACCACGAATATCCTGCCACATTCGTGTGGAGCGACAGCTTTAGCAGTGATACGCTGTATGACATTGGCTTTCGCTTTCGCGGAAATACCGCACGCGATAAGGCCAAAAAGTCATTCAAGGTGAGCTTCAACACCTACGTGCAAGGCCGCAGGTACCACGGGCTCAAAAAGCTCAACCTCAATGCCGAGACCAACGATCCCTCCATGCTGCGCTCCTACGCAGCATGGCGCATGTACCGTGAACTTGAAATACCCGCCTCGCGCAGCAATCATGTGAAGGTGTACATCAACGGTGCCTACCACGGGCTTTACCAGAATTGTGAGCACATCAATGACGATTGGGTGAAGTTGCGTTTTGCTGACGACAATGGCAATCTGTACAAGTGTTCCTATCCGGCCGATTTAAATTACATTTCCGAAAATCCGGACGACTACAAAGCAACGCCACCCTGGAAGGATGAAAGAATATACGAGATCAAAACCAACAGAGAGGCCGATGATTACAGCGACCTTGCCAGCTTCATTGGTTTTGTGAACAATGCTGATCCGGAGACCTTCGGCTGTGAATTTCAGCACCATTTTAATGTGTACCGTTACCTCAAGACCCTTGCCATCGATGTGCTGACAGGCAATTGGGATGGGTATCTTTATAACCAAAACAACTACTACCTGTACTACCATCCGCGAAGGGGTCGATTTGAATACCTGCCTTATGACCTCGACAATACCTGGGGCATTGATTGGATGGGCATAGACTGGGCACTTCGGAATCCCTTTCATTACGCACCTGCGGCGCACTACATGCCGCTGTATGAGCGCCTCATGGCCCACGAGGCTTACCGCGATATTTTCGCTTGGTACCTGCGCTCCATATCCACGCAGTATTTTGACGGATCTGCGCTACCAACTGATTTTGCCGAAAGGCAGTTGGCTATAACTCAGGCTGCTCTTGAGGACCCCTTCAGGTCACTTGATTTCGGCTTTGGCGATGCACAATTTCTAAATGCATTGCACAGCGCCTCGGGTGGACATGTGGCATACGGTATATTGCCCTTTGTTGAAGCGCGGCGCAATGCTGTGTTCAATCAAGTGGCATCCTTTCAAATAGCACCTGTCATTTGGGAGGTGGAGGAGGATTTTGCCCAATATCCCGGTCAACTGCGCTTTAGGGTGCGCACCGATGGGCCTCCTTCGAACATGAAAATCTTGCATTACCGCATCAATGGGGGACCGCAATTGAGTGTAGTCATCGATGCGGATGAATCGCTCACGGATTTCGTACTTCCCTTGCCCACAGATGCGTACATGCTTGAATACAACATTGCCGCGTTGGGAGTGGACGGATTGCAACGCGAGGCCTACTGCACTCCACGTGAATTGCTTTTTGGAAATACAGAGGGCACCTTGGTCATCAACGAGGCCATGTCCGTAAACCATTCCACCATCGCAGATGAAGCAGGGGAGTATGACGATTGGATTGAGCTGTACAATCCGTCATCAGGCACAATTGATTTGGGGGCTTATTTTTTGAGCGATAAGCACAACGGCCCAAGGTATTGGCCGCTTCCGCAAATGACCGTGGCAGCTGGTGGATTTGCCTTGGTATGGGCCGATGGGCAACCTGAGCAAGGCGCATTTCATGCCAATTTTGGGCTGAATGCCTCAGGTGAGCGTGTATATCTTTTCAGAAAAACGGGCAATGGCTTGCATTTGGTTGACTACACAGATATTCCTCCCATGAATCCCGACATATCCTGGGGCAGAAGCACGGATGCAGGCCTACCGTGGGTTGTCTTTGATGCACCTACGCCCGCTGCTTCCAATAATCCATTGCACACGGATGATGGAGTTCACCAAGCTTCCTACAACCTGCCTTATCCCAACCCAAGTGCCACCACATGGGCATGGCATGGTGAGCGGCACTACACCTTGTACGACCTGCAGGGAAGGTTGATGGGCCAAGGGTATGGAGAAAAGGTGAGACTCCAAGTTCAACTTGCGCGTGGCACGTATATCCTCCATCTTGAAGGGAATGTGCATCGGGTGGTTGTCAATTAAATTGCCCCATTGTTAAATACTTGGATTTATTTATTCACAGAGGTTTGATTTTCTCCTCTTGGTTTTTTTGATTTGTTGCACCAATAGTGTACATTTGACACTATAGTTCGATACCTTCATTTACCAACCATGAGAAAGATTTACTACCTAACCGTCGCCTTCCTTCTGCCATTTGCTGTGTGGGCGCAAGTGAGCTTGAATCCACAATTTCCTTCGCTCAATGAGCAAGTAACAATCACCTACAATGCAACGCAGGGCAACGGCGCCTTGAGCGGTGTATCGCCGGTGTACATGCATACCGGCTTGATTGTTGAAGGCCAAAATGGATGGCAATTTGTGCAGGGAAACTGGGGCACCGCCGATGCCAATGTGGTCATGAGCTCTGCCGGCGCCAATATTTGGACCAAGACCATCACCATTTCCGATTTCTATGGCGTGCCCGCCGGGGTGCAGGTAAATCAGCTTGCTTTCGTGTTCCGCAATGCCGCTGGAAGTATCGTTGGTAGGGCCAGCGATGGCTCCGACATTTTTGTAAACATCACTTCCGGACAGCCCAGTACGGGATTTCCTCCGGCAGGTACGGTGGATGGAATCAATTACATTGACGACACCACAGTCATACTGCAATTGTTCGCGCCCAATAAAGATTTTGTTTATGTATTGGGCGATTTCAATCAATGGCAATTTGATGAGGCATTTCGCTGTACCAAAACGCCGGATGGTCAGCGGTACTGGTTGCAAATCGACGGACTTACCCCAGGCCAGGAATACCGCTTTCAATATTCAATTGACGAGGAAGATTTGCGAGTAGCCGATGTTTATGCAGAAAAGATACTCGATCCCTGGAACGATCAATTCATCAGCAATTCCAGATATCCCAACCTCATATCATATCCTTTTGGCCTCACTACGGAGATTGTTTCTGTGCTGCAAACTGCAAAAGAAGAATACCCCTGGGAGGTCGAAACCTTCTTCCGTCCGCCAGTTGACAGGCTGGTGATTTATGAGTTGCTGGTGCGTGACTTTTCAGACCAAGGCACCTATCAGGGTGTGATCGATAAGTTGGATTACCTTCAAAATTTGGGAATAAACGCACTGGAGCTTATGCCGGTCAATGAATTTGAAGGCAATGAAAGCTGGGGCTACAATCCCTCCTTCTACTTTGCTCCTGACAAGTACTACGGCACTGCCGACAAGTTGAAAGAGCTGGTGGATGAATGCCACAAGCGCGGCATAGCAGTGATACTCGATGTGGTGTTCAACCATTCGTTTGGGCAAAACCCCCAGGTGCGCATGTATTCGCAAAATGGCGCTGCAGGACCCCCTACATCCAACAACCCATGGTTCAATACCTTCGCCAGGCATCCCTTCAGCCCTGGATTTGACTACAACCACAACTCCCCACATACACAGGATTTTGTGAAGAGGGCATTGCAATATTGGATACAGGAGTACAAAATTGATGGGTACCGCTTCGACCTGAGCAAAGGCTTTACGCAAAACAATACCGGCAGCAACGTAAACGCATGGAGTGCCTACGACCAAAACCGCATCAACACCTGGTTTCGCATAAGGAATGAAATACACGAAGTCGACCCTTTTGTATACCTCATTCTTGAGCATTTTGCCGACAACAGCGAAGAAACGGTATTGGCGAACGGGGGCTTCCTGATGTGGGGCAACAACCATTTCCAATTTGCGGAAGCAGGCCTTGGATTTCCCAGCAACTTCAATGGCGCCAACCACCAACTGCGCGGATGGACTTTTCCAAACATGGTGAGTTATGCAGAAAGCCACGACGAGGAAAGGCTGATGTATTTGAATAAAAACTTCGGCAACAACAGCAATTCAGGTCACAATACCCGCAATGAGTCCATAGCGCTTAGCCGGATGGAGGCTGTGGCTGCTTTTAACATACCCTTGGTGGGCCCAAAGATGATTTGGCAATTTGGTGAATTGGGATACGACCTGAGCATCAACCGATGCCCCAATGGCACCATCAATCCCGATTGCCGTACTGCCAACAAGCCCCCACGCTGGGAGTACCTGCAGGAAGCTGACCGCAACCGCTTATATAAGGTATACGCAGCGCTCAACAAGCTGAAAACGCAAAATGAGGCATTCTCATCGACCAATTACAACTACGATGTGTGGGGCTTTGGAAAGCGGTTGATTATACAGCACTTTAGTATGGATGTTGTTATCATTGCCAACTTTGATGTGCAGCCGCTGAGCCTTGTTCCCGGATTTACATTTACAGGAACATGGTATGACTACTTCACGGGTGGTGCTATTCAGGTGAATAACCTCAACAATGCCTTCCTGCTGCAACCTGGTGAATACCGTGTGTATACTTCAGCGCCCTTGCCTACCCCCGATTTGAGCATGGGTACGGTGGATGTCACTTTTCAGGTGGACATGAGCCTGGAGAACATCAACACCGCACAAGGCGGAGTAGGCATTTCAGGCAGCTGGAACAATTTCGCCTTTCAACCCATGACGCCTCAAGGAAATGGCATCTACAGCTACACCCTTACGCTCGATGAAGGAGAGTCGGTGCAATACAAATTCCGCAACGGCAGCACCTTTGAAAATCCCACAGGCGAATGTGCCAGCGGGTCCTTCGGCAACAGGGTGTTTACCGCTACTGTGGCCGATGCGGAATTGCCCGCCGTTTGTTTCGCGACATGCACTGCATGTCCATCATTGGACGACTTTTACGATGTAACGTTCAATGTAGATGTAAGCCAGCTTTTTTCGATCGCTGCTGCAGGCATACACATTGCAGGCAATTTTAATGGCTTTGCACCACAGGCCATGACCTTGGTCGATGAGGGGCTGTACACCTTTACCACTTCGATACAATCTGGCACCAACCTTCAGTGGAAGTTCATCAATGGTACATCATTCAGCAATCAAGAAGTGGTACCTTCTGTGTGCGGAGCTGCCGACGGTTTCGGAGGCTTTAACCGATGGCTCATTGTGCCGTCCGAAGATGTGGTGCTGCCTTTTGTTTGCTGGTCGGCATGCGGACCTTGTCAAACCGAACCTACCTGCAATATCACGGGCGGTACTTTGAGTGCGCCTGCAAACCGAAGTTTCTGCGTGGGCACAGGCAGCCCTTCAGCAGTTGACGTTACTGTGAGCGGTGCTTCAGGGGGTGCCCAGCGATGGGCTCTAGTGGATGGAGCAGGCAACGTGGTGGCAAGCCGCGGCAACAACAGCCTGTTCAACCTCGACAATTTTGCTCCCGGAAATTACAACATCCGTTACATCCGGTATGACAACAATGTGGATATAAGCAGCATTACAAATGTTTCTCAGATTGCTGACCTACAGGGATGTTATGCAGTTGCGTCCAATGCCATAGGCATTTTTCTCAGGCCGCAGCCCAATGCCGGATCGCTCTCAGCAGCGAGCCCTACGGCAGTTTGCGCCAATGCCGGAGCATCCTCTTTTATTGATGTAGGACTTGCGGGTTTCAGTGGCGAGAACCGACGCTACGTACTTACCTCGCAAGCGCTCAATAACCAGGTGGTAGCCCAGCAGCTCGGCAGCGCCTCGGGTGCAACCTTCGATCTCAATCCATACAGCGCGGGCACTTACAGGGTATTTGTCCTGGCTTATCAACAAGGAGTAAACTTGCAAGGGGTGCAATTTGCAAGCCAACTTGCAGGCTGTTATGAGCTTTCCAATCCTGTGGTGGTGAACCTAAATGCGTGCGCTTCGGCATTTCTGGGAAGCAGTCCCAATCCGAGCCAAGGGCTTTCATTTGTTCAATTTTCTACTCCCCGCAGCGAAATCGTTACCCTTGAGGTGTATGATTTGAGTGGGCGATTGGTACAACAGCTTTTTCAGCAAATGGCCAACGCCGACCAGAAATACAGGTTGGAGTTCAATCCTGGAAATTTGCCAAATGGGGTGTATGTATACCGCTTAACGACGCAGCACGAAGTACTTATTGATAAATTTGTGCTGGCCAGATAAGCTCCAATGGGATGCTGTTCATTCTGAAAGGTGTAACATGTGTTTGCCATATGTAATTCGATTGGTGTACATCAGCTACATCATTGATTGCTCACAAAATTTTTGATTGTCATTTATTTTTTGGGATTTTTGGATGTCTGAATTTTTTCAGCGCCGTCTCATAAATGATTTTTAATATTCTGACAAAGAGAGAGATGATTGTATTTGTATGGCCGTTGAGTGTTGATCAAAAGCTGTAGGAATCACAGAATATCGTATTTTATTGGGTATTCAGCTTTGGTACTTCTTTGCGATAGTGTATTTTTGACACTCTAATTGAATTTTACTGATATGTTAAGAGTGTCTTATTTCTCAATGTTGCTGGCAGGAAGTTTCGCTTTCATTGCTGCGACAGCACAGGTGGTTACCCTTGATCCGCCATTTCCAACACAGAATGACGATGTGACCATCACCTTCAATGCTACCCAAGGCAATGGCGCCCTTACAGGAGTTGTGCCGGTATACATGCACACCGGAGTAATATTGGAAGGACAAACAGGTTGGCAAAATGTGCAAGGCAACTGGGGTACAGCAGATGCGAATGTCTTAATGACTTTTGTGTCACCCAATGTTTTTCAGAAAACCATCAACATTTCCGAATTTTATAACCTTCAACCTGGCCAGGTTGTCGAGCAATTGGCTTTTGTATTTCGGAATATCTCAGGCAACATTGTAGGTCGTGATACGGATGGCAGCGATATTTTCGTGAATATTTCACCAGGGGGATTTGTAGGAAGTATTTTGTTGCCCTCTTCTCCGCAAGTCCTTACCACTGTTCCACCCGCTTTTGATTTTGTTGCTGGTACGAGTGAATCAGCGACCATCAACATGTATCTCAATGATCAACTTATCGAAAGTGCTTCGTCGGTTACGGAGCTTAGTACCCAGGTTGATTTTACAGGACTCGCTACCGGTCTTTACTGGTTGTGGATGGAAGCCTTGAGCGATGACGGGGGTGATATGGTAACCGATTCTACGTATGTGGTGCTCCAGGGTGCTCCTGTGGTTCAGGCAGCGCCTCCCGGCACAAAAGATGGGATCAATTACATCAATCAGAATACAGTGGTGCTCCAATTGCACGCCCCACTGAAGAATTTTGTGTACGCTATAGGCGATTTCAATGACTGGCAATTCAACCCGGATTATTTCTTAAAGAAAACCCCAACCGGCGACAGGTGGTGGGTACAGATCGACAACCTTCAACCCGGTATTGAGTACCGTTTTCAGTACAGTATTGACGAGGAAGATTTGCGTATTGCAGACATCTACACGCATAAAGTTTTGGATCCATGGAATGACCCATGGATCGGTGAGGACCGCTACCCTGGATTGATTGAATATCCGACGGGTAAAACCAACCAGATTGTATCAATATTGCAAACTGATCTTCCTGAATACCAATGGCAGGTTACTGATTTTCAGCGTCCGCCCAAAGAGCGCTTGGTGATTTACGAATTGTTGGTGCGCGATTTTACGGAGCAACGCACCTTTAAGTCATTGATTGATACACTCGGCTATCTGGAACGACTCGGTGTGAACGCCATTGAGTTGCTGCCTATCAATGAATTTGAAGGCAATGAAAGTTGGGGTTACAATCCTTCATTTTATTTTGCAGTAGACAAATATTACGGCCCTGCCGATGATCTGAAAGCCTTTATTGACGCATGCCATGCCCGCGGCATAGCTGTAATTGTTGACGTGGTATTCAACCACAGTTTTGGGCAGAATCCACAGCTGCGCATGTATTCGGAGAACGGGCCTGCCGGCCCACCGCTTCCTACCAACCCATGGTTCAATGTGGTGCCCAAGCACCCCTTCAACGTAGGCTATGACTACAACCATGACTCTCCACATGTGCAAGAATTTATGAAGCGCAACATGCACTTTTGGATCGAAGAGTTCAAGGTAGACGGGTACCGTTTCGACCTGAGCAAAGGCTTCACGCAAAACAATACCCTGGGTAATGTAGGGGCATGGAACCAATTCGATCAAATCCGTGTGAATCACTGGTTACGCATTCGCGATGAAATACATGAAGTGGACAATGGGGTGTATCTGATTCTTGAGCACCTCGGCGACAATCCCGAAGAAACCGTATTGGCCAATGCAGGCTTTATGCTGTGGGGGAATATGAACAACCCTGCCAATGAGGCCACCATGGGCTGGCCAAACAGCATGAATATGAATTGGGCCAATTACCAAACACGTGGATGGAACCAACCAAACGTGGTGAGCTACAACGAAAGTCATGATGAAGAACGTCTGATTTATAAAAATTTGCTTTTCGGCAATCAAGCCAATCCTGACCACGATACACGAGACCTGGCCACTGCGCTCCGACGGGTGGAAGCCATCAATGTGTTGCATTTTCCGCTGGTAGGTCCCAAAATGTTATGGCAGTTTGGTGAACTCGGCTATGATTACAGCTTAGACCATTGCCCTGATGGCACAGTGAATCCCCTCTGTAGAACTGCCAACAAACCTGTACGCTGGGATTACTGGGGCAATGTGGACAGACAGCGCCTCTACAAAGTTACCGCCGCAGTGAACAAGCTGAAAACGGAGAATGAAGCATTCTCATCAACCAACTTCACATTTGATGCCAGTGGAACAGGCAAGCGGCTTATCATCCAGCACCAAAGTATGGATGTGGTAATTATCGCCAATTTCAACGTCAATACAATCAATATGGTGCCTGGCTTTACACAAACGGGAACGTGGTATGATTACTTCACAGGCGATGCCATTGTGGAGACCAATTTGACCAATGCTTTCCAGTTGCAGCCCGGAGAGTACCGCATTTACACCACTGCACCACTCGAAACACCCGACCTGAGCGTGGTAAGCAGCACTGAGAACAACACGCCGCGGAGCGATATGGGCATGACGGCTTATCCAAATCCATTTGAGTTCCAGACCCAAATCACCTACAAGCTCGACGAAGCCCAGGAATTGCAGATTCGGGTAGTTGATCTCAACGGCCGCGTTGTTGCCAATGTGGATAGAAGCTATAAAGGTGCCGGAAACCACATGGTGCGCTGGAACGGTGATGACAATTCAGGTGGTAAACTACCTACAGGTCTGTACCTCATTCAGATACTGACTAAGGACCATTTGGCAACTACCAAAGTGGTAATCCAGCGCTAATCAAACCGCATGGATTCAAAACTGAACTTGGATTGTCCACTCATTTAACCCAAATGGAGTGGGCAATCCTATTTTGAAATACACAACATGTCTTGGCAAAAAGGATCTTTTTGGATTGTTTTGAGCGCGTTTTGAGCGCGTTTTGAGGAGCAAATCAATCGAACCTGAATCCGAGAAAAGAGGGATGAATTTTTTTTTTCTGATGGTGTTCGTTTAACACAAAACAATAAATTAACTTAGAGGTCTCAATTAAATGCAAAATTTCGTTAATTGAGGTCAACAAACTGATTGTCATATTTTAACAGGAGTGCTTGCAACCCTAACCAATCGAAACCAATGAGCAAACGTATGAGAGCTTACGTGAAAAACCTGTGTATGTTGTTGGGAATAATGGCCACATCGTACACCATCAGTGCCCAAACCATTACGGGAACTATTTTTGATGAATTGGGCGCACCGATGCCCGGAGTAACTGTACGGATCGATGGCACCTCCACGGGCGATGCCAGCAACCTGGATGGCAAGTACACCATCAAAAATGCTCCGGTGGGCGAACAGAGGCTTATTTTTAGTTTCATCGGATACCGTGCGGTAAACCAAATTATAAATGTTCCTCCTTCAGGCGAGATCAGTGTGAATCAGCAAATGGAATTGGATCAAGCCGTACTCGATGAGTTCGTGGTAGTAGGATACGGCGTGCAGCGTCGGCGTGAGGTAACGGGTTCCATATCACAAGTAAAGCCAAAGGATTTTACTGATATTCCGGCACCGAGTTTTGAAGCCGGGCTTCAGGGGAAAGCTGCCGGTGTACAAGTGACACAGGGAAGCGGTCTTGCCGGTTCTGGTTCTGTGGTGCGCATACGAGGAATTGCTTCGATATCAGCCGGCGGTGATCCACTATATGTGGTAGACGGTATCCCTATTACACAGGATTACTTCCTGAGCGGTAACAGAGGTGGGATGAATAACAATCCACTTGCCACCATCAATCCGAATGATATTGAGTCGATTGAAATTTTGAAAGATGCAGCTGCTACAGGAATATATGGCTCCAGGGGTGCAAACGGTGTAATTTTGATTACCACAAAGCGCGCCCGAACCAAAGGAATCAAGTTTGACCTGATGACCCGTCATGGCGTTTCGGTTCCCACAGCACGACCCAACATGCTCAACAGCGCGCAGTACTTGCAGCTCTACCAAGAGGCCTGGGAAAATGATGGTGGCTTGGGCCTTGCCCCGCTTCCTGGAGGTATAAGCTGGGCTGATGCACGCAATACGGATACTGATTGGGTGGACGAAACAGTGGGTGTAGGCTTTAAGCAAGCTTATAACCTCGGCATCAGCAAAGGCTGGGACAAAGTGAACTCGTACTTCAGCATTGGTTACGACGATAACGGATCCTACCTGATAGGTAACAGCTATGAGCGCACTTCTTTCCGTGCTAATGTGGATTGGAAAATAACCGATAAACTTACGGCCAGTTTCGGTGCTGGCTTGAGCCGTGGTGTTAATAACCGCGTAGCAGCCGCATGGGACGGCGGTTTGGGAGCAGCCATGTCCACTGCGCTCCCCATTTATCCTGTTCGCTTCCAAGAGGATATTTTTGACGATGAAGGCAACCTGCTCCACGCTGCAGGCGACCCATGGAACAGGGGAACCAATCCTGTAAGACAGCGCGAGGGTACAGACTGGCGCACCCAAGAGTGGCGAGCCCTTACCAACATACGCCTAGATTACAAAGCAAGTGATAAACTTATCATCACTGCAAGCGCTGCTTATGACCACATGGATTTGCGCGATGACATCTATACCGATCCTGAGCTGATGCGACTTAACCGCACGCAGAATGTATTCGGAATGGCCCAGCGATTCCCTACATGGGTGGACAATTGGAATACCAACGTGACGGCTACCTACTTTCACGACATCAATGAGGACCACAAACTCACCTTTCTTGTAGGTGCTGAATACCAAGAATCAGAAACCCGTGGTCGCAACCGTATCTTCAGGCAGGATTCACTGGTTGATGGGCCATTTTGGAGCAACCGCGGTCTGCTCAATCAAAGGTTTATTCCAGATGAGCAGCTCGGTTTCATTGATGAGGGCCCAAGAGATCCTGTGCTGCGCAATAACTTTCTCAGCTATTTTGCCAGAGTAAATTATGATTACAAGGGTAAGTTTTTCTCTCAATTTACCGCAAGGGTGGATGGCAGCTCAAAGTTCGGTGAGAACAACCGCTTCGGTTTTTTCCCTTCATTCTCAGCTGGCTATGTGCTCAGTGAAGAGGATTTTATTAAGAACCTTGGCGTATTCAGCTTCTTAAAAGCCCGTGCCGGAGTAGGTTTGGTAGGAAATGCTGCTATTCCTGATTACCAACAGTACGGATTTTACAATATTGTCCAAAACAGTTACAACAACCAGTCCATCCGCTTTTTGGCTGTACCGCCAAATCCCAATTTGAGGTGGGAATCAGCGAGCATATTCGATGCCGCTTTAGAGATGGGCTTCCTGGAAGACCGCCTCACCTCCACCCTTTCATTTTACCGAAAAAGAACTACAGACGTGCTGTTAAACCCGCGTCCACAGCGATCAACCGGTCTGGAAAATATTTGGGATAACCTTGGCGAAATCCTCAACTGGGGCGTAGAGCTTGAAATAGGTGCCAATGTAATTGACAGGGAGCAGTTTAGATGGAGAACTGACTTCAACGCAGCATACAATTACAATGAAATAGTAAGTGTTTGTAAC
>DAIOTP010000070.1:0-18224 GCA_036751905.1 Cryomorphaceae bacterium | reverse complement strand
TGTAAGTCATGGTCAACATCAAGATGATAGCTTGCTGCTTTCTTTGTTACAATAATCTGAGCCACACCTGCCCTCAAGCCCTCAAACAGCTTATTGGAATCTGTGGGTTCAAAGAGGTTGGAAGCCAAGAGCTTTTTCCGATCCACGCCGCTTGCCTTTTCGGCGGCGTGGTTGGCATACAGGAGCGTTCCGTTTTCATCGCATTTCAGGATCACGTCTGTGCAAGAGCCCAAAAGTTGGTCCAATGTATTCAACAGGGAAACGTTGATCTGGGCTTTGTTGCTTGCGGTGTCGTTCATAGCGCGGTTAGCACCTTAGTTCGATGGGCAAAAATGCGAAAAATTATGTTGTCACTCAAGAATAATCAAACAAACTTGCCAACATCATGCAATACTACACGATTATTCATAATCATTGCTGTACGGATAAAAATGAGGTGATTTTAAATCAAAGCCGAAAGTTGACCTGACACCAATGATTCAATGGAGAAAAATCTTTTTTATACAGCTGTGGGCCCCGTTGCGCTCCACCCACCGAACAAAAACCAATCCCCGCCCATGACCGAGGTCAATGCTAAGCTCATGCGATGCCTCAGTATGGATGCGGTGCAAACTGCGGCCGTCGCTTGCAAGTACTTCCAGATATCCAGGCAGACCAGGCGTGTTGATAAGTACCGAGTTCGGTGATGCATTCGTGCGGATGTCAAAGCACGGCCCTCGTTCGGTTTTGTTGGGCTTGGCAGAAAGCCCGAGGGCACAATCTTCCCATGAAGTCTCTGTAAGTACATCGAATACCTCTTCTTCCATGCGGTAGAAGCTGGTGTGGAATCCCCAAGCGTAAGAGTAGCTTTGCAAAAGGCCATTGGTGACAAATGCCACCATATAGCCATGTTCTGGTTGAATGAAGATATTGCTGAGTAGGCCATAGGCTTCACCAGCATGGCCCACAAAGAGTTGGCCCGGCACTATGGCGTCGCCTGTGGCAAAGCCAGTGAAACCCAATGAGCGGTGTATACCCAAACCCCAGCTGTTGAACAGGCCAAAGTAATTGTCGCCATTGGATTCATTGTAGGTCCATTCAGGGCCAATCATCGTTTGTACGGTGGTGCTTTGCAAATAGACGTCATCTCCATGCATTCCATTGTTTATGATCAGCTTGCCAAGTGTAAGGATCCCATTGAGGTTGGTGCGCAAACCGCCCTGAGGCCCAAACCGGAGGCCGTTGGTACCAGGCACGTAGTTGGGGTTTGAAAAGGGTGGGGGAGTCAGTCCATTGTAGTTGTCGATCTGCGGAATGCCGATGCGGTACAGCACAGCCAATTGGTTGATGTCATCCAGATCACCCACATTATAACTCCCAACTATATTCAAGGGTAAGAGTACGGACTCGCGCATGTATACATCAAAACGTTGGCCACTTAGGGCTTCTATAAGTGTGCCCACAATTCCATAAACCAAATTGGTATATGCGAAATGCGTACCGGGCATTTCGGTTCTCCATATGTCGGATGTGTAGTAAGTTCCTAGAGGCTCGAGTATTTCCGTGATGGAGAGGGGGTTGTCTGTTGCTACCGTGGCACCCAGAAATGGGCCATACCCTGAGCCATCATTAACCGATGATGTATGGCTCAAGAGCATGCGGTAAGTAATGGGAATTTCGGGAAATGCAGGATTGCGAAGCAGATAACCCAAGGCTTCACTGATGTCGTCATCAAGTGAAAACAGTCCTTGGTCATACAATTTCATGAGACCGATGGCAGTAAAGCTCTTCGAAATGGAGGCGATACGAAACAGGGTATTGGCATCAATGGGAGCGCCGGTTTGCAGATTGCGCGCGCCCCCAAAGTAAAGCTGCGTATCGTCAGCGCATACCACCGCGGCCGCAAGGCCGGCAAGTTGATACTGACTGCGTATGGCATCCAGTGCTTCGGTGTAGTTTTGTGCTTTACAGCAAATGGACGTGCACAGCAGCGCTGCAACAAATGTTATGGTATGCATCTTCATGTCACCAAAGATGCAAAACTGAAAGAAATTTTGAATTGCCCTATGCGAGATTTTTTGCCACAGATGTGGTGGGAATTGCGCTGCGCCAAACCAAGGGACGGATGTAAAAACATGCTATGGTTTCCAACGCCCGATGAATTTAAATGCACAATGGTGATAACTCCTTCGCAAAAACACCGTATTTCAAATTTACAAATCTACTTTTGGCATGAAGTCTATCAATGACAAAACAATGAAACGAACATTCTTGCTTGCGTTCGCGGCCTGTGCGAGCGTGGCTGTATCGGCCCAGGAGGGCAGTGGAATTGCGCAATTTGCGGAAGCTTACCTTCAGCAAAGCACGGGCAATGTTGAAGTGGTGCTCATGGAGAAAGCCTTGGGCAACACCTACATTTTTGGAAGCTTTGCTGCCAGCACCACATTTGGTGACCAAGATGATGGACAAATCCTTAGCCCACTTGGCAACCCCGATCTCTTTGTGGTTCGGTACAACCCCATGATGGATATCGACCTTGCTTTCAGCCTTGGCCGCGTGGCACTCATCGACGGCATGAGCGCCAATGGCATTGCTGTGGATGGCGAAGGCAGCATCTACATTTGCGGAAGCTTCAGTTCCAATGTCAATTTTAATCCAATTGGTGAAGCAACACTGCGCTCCTCGGCGGGCGGTCGCGATGCATTCATTGCGAAATATGATTTGGACGGTATACTGATGTGGGTGAACACCTATGGCACTATTGGACCAGAAATAATGACGGCGCTCGACCTGGGCCCAAACAATGAAGTGTATGCAGCAGTGCGGTTTAGCAGTGTTTTGGAAATACAGGAAGCCAATCCCGACGAAAATCAAGAAGCTGTGGAGCTCACAAGTGTTGGGGGCGCGGACGCGGCGCTCATCGCCTTCGACAGTGATGGAGCCTATCAATGGCACCACCAGCTGGGAACCGCCAATTTCGATGAAATCACTGCGCTGCATGCGCATGGAGAAGGTGTGTTTGTAGGAGCCATCAAAGATGGGGTCAGTACGCCTTTTCTCGAAGCTTCCCTGTTGGCAAAACGCCTCGACCTCGCCGGGGAGGAGCAATGGGTGTACGACTTTGATAACCCCGGCCAGAACAACCGCATTGTCGGTTTTGAGACCACGGACGATGCCTTCTACGTGCATGGCGAAATTCAGGCCATCACCGATTTCGATCCCGACCCTGAAATGGTGAACAGCATAACTCCGCTCTTTCGTGACCCGTTCTTGGCCAAATACAGCCTGGCTGCCGGTGAGTTGCAGTGGGTGAGGACCATGCGCAGCGGCGGGCTCAACGATTTCAGTGCGGGTGTATTCAAAAGCGGCAACAACGTATGGTGGGCAGGAAGCTTTGACTTCGAAGCGATTTTTGAAGGTATACTGCCCCAGCTGCAGGCCGAAGGCAACAGTGATGTGTTCGTCGCTGTGTACGAGGATGCAAGCGGTGTATTTATTGAAGCCAAGAAATTTGGTGCTACTGGTGCTGAGCGCTTAAACCAAGCTTATTTTGAAGAACTTGGAGCGCTTACCGTGGTGGGTGTATTTGAAGATTCATTTGGACTCGATCCCAATGCTGCACCTACAGCCGTGTTAGGGGGGCGTGATGGCTTTGTAGCCACGCTGAACTACTCATGGAATTTGAGCAACAACACGCTTGGCGCTCCGAATTCTGAATTGCTGGTTTATCCAAACCCTGCCAATCAACACGTTTTTGCTGCCAAGCAAGGCTTGAAGCAAGGGCAGTGGAAGTTGTATTCTGTTGCAGGGCAATTGCTTAAATCTGCTCCTGTTCCTGCTTATACCGACCGTATAGGCATTGACCTCAGCGATGTACCTGCGGGCATATACATCCTCATGGTGACCGATGCCGAGCGGCAATACCAGGCAAAGCTTGTGAAGCAATAGAAACCGTATTCGGGTGCGGAGTGGGCCATGTTGCCGGAAATGCACCTGTTGATGGGCTGCCGATGGGCCTGCTTTGCTTAGCTTTGTGTCATGATGGATGCGCGCTTGTCTTTGAGCACTCAACAGGCTTTGCTGCTGCTTGGTGCCCATGCCACTGAAGGTGAAGAGGAGCTCATGGAGCGCCTTGAAGAAGCAGTGTTCTCAGATGCCAACTACTTTATGCGCAGGCCTTTTGTGCCGCAACTGGCGCGCGCGCGTTGTAAGCACCTTGCACAGCTTGAGCATATAGGTCTGGTGCTGGGTTTGCTTTCCGCAAATGAAATGGAGCGAAAGGCTTCCCCAGAGGTCAATGCAGCAGATATCGAAATTCACGAAGGGCTCACTTTACTCGCCATGATGGAGGCCTACCACCGCACTGAGGCAAAGCTCAAACAGGTGCTTAGCGCTTGCACTCATCCCACGGAGGCGATGCGCTGCTACGTGACCTGGGTGCGCGTGTTTTTGGCATTTGCCCGGCAATTTTGTGGCGCCTTCGCATTGCGCTACCACAACCCACAGGTGGTGGCCGGTGTGCGCATGGGGGATACCATAGCATACAACGACTTAAAGACTGCCTGGAACCCCGGGCTTACAGTGCCGAGCGACATTTGGCTGCGCTACTACAGCCGGTTGATGATCATATTGAGCAAAGAAACCCAGAATACTTAATGCTTCATGGCGCGGTCCATGGCACGCTTGTCCTCTTTGGCCCTGAGGTCATCGCGTTTGTCATGTACTTTTTTGCCACGTGCCACTGCAAGGTCCATTTTGGCATAGCCGCTCTCGCTGATGAATACCTTGAGGGGGATGATGGTGAGGCCCTTGTTTTTGAGCACTGCTTCGATTTTTTCCAGCTCGGCTTTGTTGAGCAGCAGCTTGCGGTCGCGGATAGGGGGCGCATTGTTGTAGCTGGCGGGCTCATACGGGCTTATGTGCATGCCTTTCACCCACAGTTCTCCATTCTTGAGGAAGCAATATGACTCCATGATACTGGCCTTGCCGGCGCGTATGCTTTTGATTTCACCACCGGTGAGTTGCATACCTGCCGTGTATTTGTCGATCAGCTCGTAGAGGAATGAAGCCTTTTTGTTCTTTATGTTGATGTCCTTGCTCATATGGCATTGCAAAAGTACGTGAATGGCAGAAATTGGGGTAAAAACAAGGCCGCTTCCGAAGGAAGCGGCCTTGAAGTGCATATATAGTTATTGCTTAAGACTTTGCATCGGCGTACAGCGAAGCAACCTTGTCCCAATTCACCACATTCCAAAATGCACTGATGTAGTCGGGGCGTCGGTTTTGGTAGTTGAGGTAGTATGCGTGTTCCCACACATCGAGCCCAAGGATAGGGGTACCTTTTACAGATGCTACGGGCATCAGCGGATTGTCCTGGTTGGGGGTGCTGCTTACGTGCAGTTTGCCATCGGCACCTACGAGCAACCATGCCCAGCCTGAACCGAACTGTGTGGCAGCCGCTTTCGCGAAAGCCTCTTTGAAGGCGTCGAATCCGCCCAGATCCTTATCTATGGCGTTGGCGAGCTCACCGCTTGGGTTGCCACCTTTGCCGGGGCCCATTGTTTCCCAAAAGAGGGAGTGGTTGTAAAAGCCACCACCGTTGTTGCGTACGGCATTGCCAAGCTTGTCGACCATGGCGAGGATTTCTTCAATGCTTTTTCCAGCATTTTCAGTGCCTTCCAGGGCGGCATTCAGGTTGTTGGTATAACCTGCGTGGTGCTTTCCGTGGTGTATTTCCATGGTACGCGCATCAATGTGGGGCTCAAGTGCATCGGTGGCGTAGGGTAATTTAGGGAGTGTGAATGACATCGTATTTAGGTTTTAGGGTTATTAAATAACAACGCCCAAAGATAGTCATGGTTTAGGAAGGCAGAAATCCATCCCGATCGAACTTATCGATGCATTGATCAGCAGGGCCGGCTACACGAGCCCGCGCACCCACTTTACCGCCTCCAGTGGATCAGCGAAGATGCGCGCAGGGCAATTGGGGCGGTTGAGCTTTAGGTATACATTGCCTACAAGCCTGTGCGCCAAGCTCGATAGTATGAGCGACTGCGACATGCGCACCGCTGAATGCGCTTCACTTTTGGCGAAATATTCTTTGGCTTCGTGGCTAAAACTGAAATCCAAATCGCGGAAATCGAGGATCAAATGGACGGGTTGGCCCTTATTTATTTCCGCAATGGCTTCGGTTTGTTGCTTGGCATCGGCAAGCTTCACCTCGTCATCAAGCTGCCTGTAGCGCACCCATACCATGTTGCCCTCAAGCAGTATCAGCTCAGAAATTTTATTTTCTAATCTCCTTATAATAAAGAGGTTGGTTTCGGTATGGGTTTCGGTAATGGTTTCCACTTCCACAATTGTTTTCAGGTTTTACCACAGACAACATTACAAATGTATGTGAATATAGCAGGCTCGGGGCCAAACAGTGTTAAAAATTGATCAGGCTAAAGATAAGGCATCTATCGGATATTTGCTAATTTCCAAAAGATGTTGAATGTTCTGTTCAATTTTGCCGTAAAGGCTTTGTTACTTTTGTGCCCGGTGAATACATATGTGACCTGTGCTGCAATATTGCTGCTGACGCTCAACTGGGGATGCAAAAGGAGCGGCATCACTGACGACCTCATGGTTTTCAGGTACAATGAATCGGCGGGGATCAGCTCGCTCGACCCTGCCTTCAGCCGCAACCTGGAGAACATATGGGCCTGCAAAATGCTGTACAATGGCCTGGTAAGCACCAATGATGATTTGCAGATTGTGCCTGCCATTGCGAGAGAATGGAGCGTGGACAGCAGCGGTACCCGGTATACCTTTACATTGAGGGCCGATGTGCGCTTTCATGACCATGCGCTTTTTCCGGAAGGGAAAGGCCGCAAAGTGGTGGCTTCCGATTTTGTGTACAGTTTTGAACGCCTGCTCGACCCGAAGCTGGCGAGCCCGGGCACATGGGTTTTTGCACAGGTGCGCCAGCCGCAGGGATTTGAAGCCCTGAATGACAGTACGCTGGTGATTCATCTTCAAAAACCTTTTCCGCCCTTCCTCGGATTGCTGGGCATGCCTTATTGCTCGGTGCTGGCCAGGGAAGTGGTGGAGCACTATATGGACGATTACCGCGTGCACCCTGTAGGTACAGGTCCGTTTGCGCTGCACTTTTGGATAGAAAGTACGCGGCTGGTGGTGCTCAAAAACCAGCACTACTTTGAAATGGATGATGCGGGCCAGCGCCTGCCTTACCTCGATGCCGTGTCGGTGTCGTTTATCCCCGATAAGAGTGCGGCTTACCTGGATTTGCTGAAAGGCAATTTCGATTTCATGTCGGGCCTGCACAGCAGCTACAAGGACGAGTTGCTGAGCCCTGATGGTGTGCTCAATGTGCTTTACGCCGACAAGCTCTACCTGCAAACCCATCCTTTTTTGAAAACCGATTACCTTGGTTTTGTGGTGGCACCCGTAGGCGGAAAAGACAGCCCTTGGTTGAATACCGATTTGCGCAAAGCACTGAACTACGCCATAGACCGTGCCGGCATGGTGCGCTACCTGCGCAACAATGTATATGCGCCGGCCACGGGAGGTTTTATTCCCAAAGGCATGCCCGGACATGCAGCCGCTGCGGGTTATGGCTATCAACCTGATTCTGTAAGGGCCTTGCTGGGCCGGGCAGGTTATCCCGGTGGCAAGGGCCTTGCTCCGCTTGTGCTGAGCACCACGAGCGATTATGTAGACCTGTGTGAATTTGTGCAGCACCAGGCGGGCCAGTTTGGTATTCAGGTGAAAGTAGATGTGTTGCCATCCTCCGTACACAGGGAGCGCTCGGCGCGGGGCGATTTGGCCTTTTTCCGAAAGTCATGGCTGGCCGATTACCCCGACGATGAGAATTTTATGGCCCTCTTTTACAGTGAAAATGTAACGCCCCAGGGCCCCAACTATTTTTTCTACAGCAATCCCAGAGCCGATTCGCTTTACAGGGCAGCCCTCCGCATTACCGATGCCGGGCAGCGCGCACAGCTGTACAGGCAAATGGACAGCCTTGTGATGCAAGATGCCCCCGTGGTGAATTTGTATTATGACATGGTGATGCGCTTTGTGTCGCACCGGGTCACTGGACTCGACCGCAGCCCGATGAATGTGCTCGACCTGCGCAGGTTAAGGGTGGAATAGGCTTGCGGGCAAGGATTTGGAATACTGCCATAGCAGGTGCTGGCCTGCCGCTGTGGTCATTTTGCGAAAAGCGATTTTTACAACTTGATGTGCGCCTATACAGTGGCGCCGGTTGTGGCCTCAAGGGCCCTTACGGGAAACAGGCGGCCGGAAAGCGGTGCCTGTAGCATCAAGCGCTGCCCAAATCGAGCTCAGTGGGTTTCGTTTTTCAGCAGGCGCTTTTCGGCGATAAAGGGTCCGAAAGGGAGCAGTCCGGCGAGGAAGAAGAGAAACATTTTCACAATGCCCCACTTTCGTTCGAGGCCGGCCATGAGGATGGCAGCGAGGTAAAAGAGGAAAAGCATGCCATGCACCCAGCCTACATACTTCACCGCGAGGGGCATATCGGCCAGGTACTTGAGCGGCATGGCTATAAACAGCAGCAGCAGGTAGGACATTCCTTCAGCACGGCCGATCATGATAAATTGTGGGAGGCTGATCATCATCACATTTTCCAATTAGAGCGGGCAAATTTAAGGCACCGGTTTGAATCTGTGATGTGCTTTGTAAACATTGGGAGGGTGGCAGGGGCTGGGCGGGATTGCAAATAGCGAGGCGATCATGGCAAGGTAAAAGCTGTGGGCTGTAAAAGCCGCGGAGCGGGAGTACAATTTGCTAAGCGGTGCGCTACCCATGCATGGAGTCCTTTTTCAGCATCCTGTGTACGGTTAAAATCATCATATCATCACATCATCATATCATCGTATGATCTCCAAATCAACAAACACAATGGTCTTGTTATTGTCTCTTTAATGGATAATATTTATCTTAAAATCACAACCATGCAATCATCTGTCTACAAATTATCCCTCGCGTTTGCATTTTTATCGATGTGTTCTTTTTGCGCGAAAGCGCAGTGGAAACTTGATATAGAGAGCGGTGCAGTGTGGAATGGGTACAACGATGTGCGGGTGCCCAACACGGGCACGCCCTTCTCACTTACGGAGGGCAACCGCAACGGGGCCAACCCATTTTTCCGCGCCGAATTGTTGTATACCTTCAACAGGCGCCACACCATTCGTGCACTTTACGCCCCACTGCAAATCAATTCCACCGGCAATTTCAACCGTGATGTCACTTTCAATGAGGTTGTTTTTCCGGAAGGAACCCTGTACCGCAGCACCTACGTGTTCAACTCCTACCGGCTCACCTACCGCTATGACTTTCTCACCATGGGGACTTTTCGCTGGGGTTTGGGCCTTACCGGCAAAATTCGTGAGGCGCAAATCGAAGTGGTTGGCAACAACCGCCTGGCACGCACCACCGACTTGGGCTTTGTGCCTCTTGTCCATTTTTACGCGGAGTGGTACCCCGCCGAAAATCTCTCGCTGCTCTTTGTAGGCGACGCCCTGGCCATACCGGGATCGCCGGGCCGGGCTGAGGATGTGTTGCTGGCCCTGCGCTACCACTTTGATGAGCGCATCTCCATCAAGGCCGGCTACCGCATCCTCGAGGGCGGGGCTGATGTGGATCAGGTGTACAACTTTTCGCTGTTTCACTATGCGGTAGTGGGGATGATGGTTGCTTTTTAGCTTCAGCCTGCAAGCCACAAAAAATGTATGAGGCACTAGATACATAGTACCAAAGGGGGCGGCGTAGCACATGGATACGGCTTAAGGAAGAATTAAAATGGCACCTATATAGTCCAGGGGGAACCCTCACGCCACATCGGGACACAAGCCCTTTAAGGGCGAAATCACATTGGTCCCATGCGGGCAAGCTGGGGTCGATGCAACCCAGGGAAATAAACGCGCATGCGTTTTTCGCCGGAGCAGGATGTGTATAAATGACGGACAGCGTAGCCCGGCGGATTAATCAGAGTCATCTGGGCATTGGTTGCGGATTTGATATTGGAATTACGCGTGAAAATCTGCAAGCTGGCTGCTTGTCTCTGGTCGCTGGAATGAAGCTTCAAGCAGCGCGCTTGGCCCTTATCGCAGGTTGTGGCAACATGATTCGGCACAGAAATGAGGCCAATTTACTTGTTGATTGTTCTATTCACAGCTCTATTTTCAAGCTTGGCTCTTGCCTGAAGTGTTCGGCGAAGTATTGTACTTTTTTGGTTCTTGGTAATGGTCTTGTCCATACCTTAGCCACAACCGATTAACCACACCGTGATCCATTGCGCGCTTCGCCAATTGTCACGAAACAACCATTAAAGACATGAGAACTACATTCCAAAATCTTTCGAAAAAAATAAGGGCAAACGTACTGCGCATTGTGATGATTTGCCTCTGCTGTATGCCAATGGGTGCGCTGATCCATGCCCAGCCATGTGAGGTAGCGGGTGGTGCACTCAGCGTATTCGAGCCCACCACCAATTTGTGCCTCAATGACGGCAGCAACAAGTCGATACAGTTTTCTGTATTGGGCAATGTGGGCATAGGACGGTTTGGACTGGTGCAAGCCGGCAGCGGCGTTATCGTTTCGAGCAATCAGGATGGTCTGTTTGAAATGACCAATTATCCTCCAGGCAATTATATCGCCGGCCACATCTCGGTGGCGAATCTCTCCACATTGGCTGGCATCAGCAATCTGAATCAGCTCAGCGGTTGCTATGACATCAGCAATTCCATCGCTGTGACCACTTTCTGGGTTGATGGGGGCAGCATTTCCACACAAAGTGCCACCCCGATCAATGGAGGCAGTATCGAATTTGAGGTAGCCAATGCCACAGGACCTAATTTTCGCTGGGCTTTGCTCAACCAACAAGCAAGTACCATTTTGGAAATCAATACCAATGGAATTTTCAACTTTGACAGCTATCCGGCAGGGACATACCGCGTGGCGCACGCTGCATTCGGAGCTGGCATCGATCTGAACTCCCTCAATCCTCAAAACCTGCAAGGCTGCATCGATGCATCGAATTTATTAACCATTGTAAAGGAAGATGGCCCTCCTGTACCCGGCCCTGGTGAAGTGCTCAACCCCACAACAGGCCGCATATGGATGGACCGCAATTTGGGAGCCGAGCGCGTAGCAACATCGCTCAATGACAACCTTGCTTTTGGGTACCTATACCAATGGGGCCGGGGTACAGATGGCCACCAGATCCGCAACTCGCCAACCACAACAACCATTTCAACTTCAGCGCAACCACCACACGGTGATTTTATCAGAGGGAGTGGTTCCCAGTTGGATTGGCTTTCGCCAAGCAATGATAACCTGTGGCAAGGGGTGAATGGAATCAACAACCCCTGTCCTGAAGGCCTGCGCTTGCCTACAGAGGCCGAATGGAATGCGGAGAGGTTGACATGGTCCAGCAATGGCCGGTTTGGTGCCTATAACTCGACTTTAAAACTAACCGCTGCCGGTGTGCGCTCCTTCAACTTTGGCTCAATAACAAGCAATTATATGGCATATTGGAGCAGTACCATATTTGGGTCGGATGCCGCAATATATGTAGATATCACCGCAAGCAGCGTTGAATTGATCACCTTTGCAAGGGCTTTTGGATGTTCCGTGCGCTGCATCAAGGATTGACACCCCACTACAAGCCTTACGGAAAAAACAGGGTACAGCCCATGCTAGTACCAATTGACCAAAAACAGCTGCAATTCCAATCATACAACCATTCAGCGTGTACCGCTAAGCAGGGGCCCTTGAACACCAAAAATCAAAAACAATCCCAACATCGGTAAACAATGTTAACCGTTTCGGTTGTTACCATATGCCGACCTAAATTTGCCGGATATGGATTGGAAGAACGAACCCCGGGCCGAGTCAGGCCCTACAGCGGATATGCGCAGCACGCCTGTAGCGCCCGCTGAAGAGCCATTTGTAAAAGAGCTGCACTTTATTTCCAAAGATTATTTTGGGGCCGTATCGCATATGATGGCGCATACCGATCTCGACAGGAACTATTTCACGCTCTTGTGTATTTGCAAAAGCCCCCAAGGCCTCACCCAAAAGGAGCTGGGCGAAATCATTGAGGTAGACAAGGTAACGATGAGCCGCAAAATTGACCACCTTGTGGGCCTTGGCTACATCACCCGTGAAAGCAATCCCGACGACCGCCGCACCATACTGCTCAAGCCCACCCCCAAGGCCATCAGCCTCGCAGTGGAGATTAGCGCCGCATACCGCAGTCTCAATGAGCAGGCCTTTCGGGAAATAAGCACGGCCGAACGCCAGGCCTTTTTGGCGACAGCCCAGAAGCTGCGCCACAACATGGCCCACCTGCCGCGTACGGGGGTACACGTGGAGTACAAGCAAAAATCGGGAGGCAAACGATGAAAACACTCTTTCCCATCCTTGCCATAGCCCTCGTGCTCACGGCCTGCAGCGACAGCCCCCAAGAGGCCAATGCCAGTGCTCCCAATGGAAAAACCAACAGAATGAAGGCCTCGGCAGTGATTGCTGAAGTCACCACCACCCGCGAACGCATAGCCAGCACAGGCACCATCATAGCCGATGAGGAAGTGGAGCTGCAAAGTGAAATCAGTGGCCGCATCGAAGAGATCTTCTTCGAAGAAGGTGAACTCGTGACCAAAGGAAAGCTCCTGCTGCGCCTGGTGAATGATGACCTGCGCGCTGAGGTACAAATGCTCAACTACGAACTGAAGCTTCAGGAAGAACGCGAAGCTCGCCAAAGCCAACTGCTCGAGATCAAGGCGGTAAGCAAGGAACTTTACGACACCGAGCTCAACCAACTCAATGTGCTGCGCGCCCGGCAGGCACTGCTCGACGCCCAGCTGGCCAAAACGGAAATACGCGCCCCCTTTGAGGGCAACATTGGGTTGCGCTACGTAAGCAGGGGAGCCATCGTATCGCCTGGCACCCAAATAGCTACCTTGCAAAAGCTCAAGCCTGTGAAGATCGAATTCACTGTACCAGAGCGCTACGGCCGCCGGGTGGAAGTGGGCAGCACGGTGCAATTTATTGCAGCCGGCCTGCGTGACACCCTCGAGGCCACGGTGTACGCCCGCGAGCCCCGTGTAGATGCCAACAGCCGCAGCCTGCGCTTCCGTGCGCGCTACGCCAATACTGATGGCATGTTGCTCCCGGGAGGCTTTGCCAATGTGCGCCTGCGCCTTAGCGACGTCATTGAGGTGGTAGAGCTGCCCGGTACGGCCCTGGTGCCCGTGATAAAAGGCGCCATGGTGCTGGTGCTCGAGAATGGACGCGTGGCCGAACGCACCGTCGAAATTGCCAACCGCGATGCCGACGTAGTTCGTGTGCTATCAGGCTTGCAGGCCGGTGATACCGTGCTCACCACAGGCCTCCTGCAATCACGGCCGGGGAGCAAGGTAGAGGTGGAAATAAAAAACGTGCGCAATGGAAAAGCCAAGGCGCAAAATGACAGCAAAGAGGACGCATGAGTTTACCATCTACCAGCATCAAGCGCCCTGTGCTTGCATCGGTGTTCAGCATTACACTCGTACTGTTTGGCGTGATAGGTTATTACCAAATCGGCCTGCGCGACTATCCCAGTGTTGATCCGCCCATCATCACAGTAACAACCACTTATACCGGTGCCAACAGCGAGGTGATGATATCGCAGGTCACGGAACCCCTTGAGGAATCGATCAATGGAATTGACGGCATACGCACCGTAACTTCTGTGAGCAGCGATGGACGCAGCAACATCACCGTAGAGTTTGGGCTCGATGTAGACCTAGAGGCTGCCGCCAATGATGTGCGCGACCGCGTATCGCGGGCGCAAAGGCGCCTGCCCCCTGATACCGATCCGCCCATCGTCAACAAAGCCGATGCCAATGCCGAAGCCATCATTTCACTCAAAGTACTCAGCCCCAACCGCGATTTGCTTAGCCTTACGGAGATTGGGAACAACCTTTTCAAAGAACGCCTGCAAACCATCAATGGGGTAAGCGAGGTACAGATATGGGGTGAAAAGCGCTTTGCCATGCGCCTCAAAATGGATCCTGACCGCATGGCTGCACTGGGCATTACGCCATCCGACGTGCGCGAGGCCCTTGAAGGGCAAAATGTAGAGCTCCCCAGCGGCCGCATAGAGGGCAGCAATACCGAGCTCACCATCCGCACCGATGGACGCCTCACCACCGAAGAGGATTTTAACAACATGATCATCAGGCAGGAGGGAGGCAGCATCATCCGATTCAGGGA
Organism: Cryomorphaceae bacterium; assembly: GCA_036751905.1. Taxonomy (GTDB): domain Bacteria; phylum Bacteroidota; class Bacteroidia; order Flavobacteriales_D; family Cryomorphaceae; genus T3Sed10-241. Next base: position 3,959 of record DAIOTP010000070.1, on the reverse strand, counting down.
CATTGGCAAGGCCCACCTTGCTGCACAAAACGAACGCAGCCTCCTGCGCGGTGATGGAGCCGTGCCCATGATCGGTATCGCCATTACGCCACAGCCGGGTGCCAATTACATCGACATCGCCGACGAGTTCTACCGCCGCCTTGAAGTGATCCAAAAAGATATTCCTGAAGATCTCATCATCAGCATTAACCATGACAATACCATACAGATACGGGCCGCACTTAAAGAAGTGCGCGAAACGATATTTATCGCGTTTGGCCTCGTGGTGCTGGTGATTTTCTTCTTCTTGCGCAACTGGCGCTCCACCTTGATTCCCGTGATCGCCATTCCCATATCACTGATCAGTACATTTTTCATTATGTACATTTCGGGCTTTTCGATCAATGTACTTACCTTGCTGGGTATTGTGCTTGGCACGGGCCTCGTGGTCGACGATGCCATCGTAGTGCTGGAGAATATATACCAGAAAGTGGAGGCTGGCATGAAACCCCGTGAGGCCGCATTCCAGGGCAGCAAGGAAATATTCTTCGCTGTAATCAGCACTACGGTTACACTCGTAGCGGTGTTTTTGCCCATAATGTTCCTGGAAGGCATCACAGGCAGGCTCTTTCGGGAATTTGGCGTGGTGGTGGCTGGGGCAGTAGTCATATCGAGTTTTGTGTCGTTGAGCCTTACCCCCATGATGAGCTCCCGATTGCTCAAAAAAGGCGCCAACGAAGGCCGATTTTACAAGCGCACCGAGAAGCATTTCATCGCGCTCACCAGTGGCTATGAGCGTCTTCTCGGCAAATTTATGACCGTGCGCTGGCTTGCCATTGTGCTCATGCTCGGTTCAGTTGCCATGATCTTCTTCATTGGCCGTACCCTGAAGTCGGAGCTCGCGCCGATGGAAGACCGCAGCCGTTTCGTTATCAGGGCTACCGCGCCGGAAGGCACGAGCTTCAATTACATGAACGATTTTCTGGCAAAGCTCATTTACAGGGCTGAGGAGGAACCCGAAACGCAAAGTATACTGTCCGTCACTTCTCCCGGTTTTGGCGCAGTGAGTGCTGTGAATACCGGATTTATCAGGGTAAACCTCGTAGAACCTTCAGAGCGGACGCGCACCCAAAGCCAAATTGTAGACGACCTTGGTATGGAGCTGCGCAACAGTCCGGAGGCAAGGGTTTTTCTCACCCAGGATCCCACCATCGGCGACCGCCGCGGTGGCTTGCCCGTGCAGTATGTGGTGCAAGCCAACAGCCTTGAGAAAATCAAAGATATTGTAGAGCCTTTTATGGAAATGGCCCAAAGCAGTGCCCTGTTTGCAGTGGTGGATGTGGATGTGAAGTTCAACAAGCCCGAATTCAATGTGCAGATAGACCGCGAGCGGGCCCGCGACCTTGGCGTATCGGTGCGCGATGTTGCCGAAACCCTTCAGCTTTACTTCAGCGATCAACGCATAGGCTACTTCATACTGCGGGGCAGACAGTATGAAGTGATAGCCCAGGCAGAGGACAACCGCCGTGACGACCCCCTCGATATGCGCACTGCATTCGTACGCAATGACCGCGGCGAAATGGTACAGCTTGATAACCTGATTCGCATCAGCGAAATAAGTACACCGCCACAACAGTACCGCTATAACCGCTATGCCTCAGCCACCTTCAGCGCCAATCCCGCACCCAAAGTTTCGTTGGGGGAGGGCATCGCCGAAATGGAACGCATCGCCGCTGAAGTGCTCGACGAAACCTACACCACAGAGCTTGCCGGACAGTCACGCGATTTTGACGAAAGTTCACGCACCTTGCTCTTTGCATTTTTCCTTGCTTTGGTACTCGTTTACCTCACACTTGCAGCCCAGTTCGAAAGCTGGTTCGATCCGCTCATTGTCATGTTTACCGTGCCCCTCGCCATAGCCGGAGCAGTGCTGGCCCTGTGGCTTACCGACAGTACGCTCAACATATTCAGCCAAATTGGGATCATCATGCTCATTGGTATTGTCACCAAAAATGGGATTCTCATTGTTGAATTTGCCAACCAGCGCCGCAATGAAGGCCTGGAGTTGCTGCCAGCAATTATCGATGCATCGGCTTCCCGCTTGCGCCCCATACTCATGACCAGTTTTGCCACCATTTTGGGTGCACTGCCCATAGCCCTCGCCCTGGGCGCATCCGCCCAAAGCCGTACCTCCATGGGAATTGCCGTAATTGGTGGCTTGCTCTTTTCACTCTTGCTCACCCTTTTTGTCATTCCGGCGCTGTACGCGTACATGTCGCGCCGCAAAACTGTATACAACGATGGTGACTTCTAAGACATTGTCTTCCAATATCTGTATTCTGCTCACGCTGCTGTGTGCCTTTACGGCAAATGCCCAAGAGCTGCTGCGCATCCAAGATGCCAAAATTCAGGCCATTGAGAACAATTTTGATATCCGCGTAGCACGCAGCATAGCCGAGGAATCCCGTGAAAACAACACCCTGGGCAATGCCGGCTACCTGCCTACCATCATAGCAAATTCAAACATTGAACGCGACTTGAACAATACGCGATTTGTGTTTGTGAGCGGTGATATTCAGGAAGGTGAAGGGCTCGAAAACCAGCGTTTTGGAATGGCAGTAGTGATGGATTACACCCTCTTCGGGGGCTTCGCGGTGGTCAATGAAAGGCAGCGCCTCGAGCTATTTGAAAAGCAAGGGGAGCTGCAATTGCGTGTGCAAATGGAAACCACCATTGCCGGCCTGCTGGCTGCATATTACGAATCCATGGCCATAAAGCGGCAAATTGATGCCATAGAAAGTGCCCTCGAGATTTCCACACAGCGCCTTCAATTTACAGAGGAGCGATTGCGCCTGGGATCAGGCTCGGGGCTCGAAGTACTTCAGGCCCGCGTTGACCTCAACGCCGACAGTGCCGCCCTCGTGCGGCAACAGTTGGAGCTCAAGCGCATGAAGAGTGTGGTAAACGAGCTTATGGCCCGTGACCCTTCCATTCCCTTTGCGCTGGAGGAAGGCATCGATCTGGGTGCATTGATGCCCTATGAAGAGGTGGCCCAAAAAACACGCGCTGTCAATGTGAACCTGTTCATGGCCCGCAATGAGGCCCGCATCACCGCCCTCGATGAAAAAGTGGCCCAGGCGGCGTACTACCCCGAGATTGCACTCCAAGGCCTCTACAACTTTCAAACCAGCGAGCAGCAGGCCGGATTTCTTGTGGAAAGTCGCCTCAGCGGATTTACCTATGGGCTCACTGCCCGCTGGACCCTCTTCGGGGGTTTTAACAACCGCCGGGAAGCCAAAGTGGCCAAAATTCGCGCCGAAATAGGGCAAGTGAGTCTTGAACAGCAGGAGCTGCAACTGCAGGGTGAGCTCTACCGCGTGTACGAGACCTACCTCACAGCCAGGCAATTGTTTCAACTGGAGGGCCGCAATGTAGAAGTGGCCCGCGAAAACCTCGATATTGCCCAAGAGCAAATGCGCCTTGGGAGCATCAATGCCCTTGAATTGCGCGAAGCCCAGCGCAACAGCGTCGATGCCGAGTTTCGGCTCATCCAGGCTGCCTACGAAGCCAAAATGGCCGAAACGGATTTGCTCAGGCTGAGTGGAGGCTTGTTGGAATAAAGTTGCCCTTGAAGAGGCGTATGCCCAGATACTTTTTGGATCCTTGAATGCAAAAGCCACCGACAGCCTCGGTCCTGCTGGATTGATGCATTGCGCTCCACGGGCGTCCCTCAGTTCCTTCTGCCTGCCTTGGCGGCAATAATGCTCACCGTCAATATCTGAAACGCGTGAAAGAGCATCAATGGAAGGAAGATGATACCAATCGGGAAGCCGATGGGAAAGAGAATTTTGGCGAAGACCGTGCCGTGCACCAGCGATTTCTTGCTTCCGCAAAATTGGGCGGTGATGGTGTCTTCCAGGCTGAAGCCGAGCGATTTTGACAGCAGTCCAATAACCCAAAATACGAGGAAAAAGAGCACA
>DAIOTP010000069.1:15618-18257 GCA_036751905.1 Cryomorphaceae bacterium | reverse complement strand
GGCAAGTGACTCACCGATGGGAAAAAGTCCCAATTCCAACCCTTCCACAAAGAGCATAAGGCCCAGCAATACCAGGATGCTACCAAAAATCACCTGCCCAAAGTCAGGAAGTGGCTGCCGAATGACCACCAGCTGAAAAAAACCCACCACCAGAATGATGGGCAGCAGGTCCATAAAGGAGGTTTTGAGCTTGAGGGCGAAATATTTGATACGGTCGATCACGCGAACAAAGTGCGGCTGGAGCCATTATGGCCAAAGATAGAAATCACAGACAGCCCTTTTCAACAATATCCAAATAAACTGGGGCGGGCCAATTTTGGCCCGCCCCAGCTTATTACTCCGTTTCTGTTCCTTTTAAGGCAAAAAGCTATACAGCTTGGCGTATTCCAGCATTTGCTCAGTGAAATTGTCGGGGTACTCTACCTTGATGTCGGTGATTTCACCACCCTCTTCGACCGCTACAAGGCGGGGGTTGATAAAGCCACCGTAAGGCGCACTCTGGAATTGCTCGCTGCGGGCAAGCACTTCAGTATGGATGTCCTGATTTACTTGTACACCGTACTTTTCTACCAGTGCCTTGGCTCCTTTGAAATCACCTTCCGAGGTGATGCGCTGTATTTCGCGCAGCTGCTGTCCGAAAATGTCGCGCAGCTTTTCGTAGTCATTGATTTTGAAATAGGTCTTGCCATCGCGCTGCACCTGCTCAATCACATTGTCGTTTTTACCCATTTCGAGGGCCCAGGCGGCAACGAGCTGTCGGTTGCGCATGTGGTCTTGCTCAATTTTGTCGCCGGGCTTGATGCGGCGTAGTTGTAGCATCAGTCCATTGCGGATGTAGCCTTCGTACTGGGCCTTGGCCACGTCCATATTGTCCATCACGCCCATTTCGATGAGCTTGGGATCCTGGATAAAGTAGAGGGCCACCAGGTCGGCGCGGGCCTCTTCAATGGTGCTGCCGTAATTTTTCAGCGATTCTTTGGGCGTACCGATGCCGGGGTTGATTTTTCCGCTTGCGTGGCCTATCACCTCATGGAGGGCGGTGTGCAGCTTTGACGCCTGTCCGCTGTATTTGCGGGCGCGTTGCAATTCCTCTTCGTCATGGCAAAACTCTTTGTTGAATCCTTTGGTGCCTCCCTTGTCATAGGCCTGCACAATGTTGCCAAGGCTCACCGATTTAGATCCGTGGGCGGCCCTTATCCAATTGGCATTGGGCAGGTTTACACCCACAGGCGTACTTGGTGAAGCATCGCCGGCTTCGCTCACTACGTTGATGAAGTTGTACGTAATGCCCACCACTTTTTCTTTTTTGTGTTCGGGCAGGGTAGAGGAGTTTTCCTCAAAATACTGGGCATTTTCGGCCAGTACTTTCATTTTTTCTGAGGCATCAAGGTCTTTCACCTGAATGATGCTTTCAAAAGAACCGGTATACCCCAAAGGATCCTGGTACACTTCAATAAAGCCAAGGATGTAATCCACATTCGGCTTGGTGTCCTGCACCCAGGCGATGTTGTATTCATCCCACGTCTTCAAGTCGCCGGTTTGGAAATATTTGATCAGCAGGCCGAGTGCTTTTTCCTGTTCAGGGCTGCCGGCCACGGTTTTGGCTTTTTCGAGCCAATACACCGTTTGTTCGAGGGCCTCTCCGTATTTACCACCTACTTTATACACTTCTTCTGAAAGGCGTCCTTGATCGTCTTTTACCAGACGGCTGTTGAGGCCAAGGCTGATGGGGCGGTCGGAGTCGAGTTCTTTGCGTTTGGCTTTGTAGTACAGTTCTACTTCTGATTGTTTGAGGTTGGGGCTATAGAAGTTTACCGCACTGCCCTCAATGAGGTCGGCGGCATCTTTGCTCGTACGCTTGGCATCGTAGCTTTTGTCAAACATGGCGCGGATGGCATCATCGCTCAGGTCGTTCTTGGTAGTTTTCAGCAAAGTAGCCAGGTAACCCGCCGGAAATCCAGGCTCAAACTTGTCGCCGCTGTAGTGGTGGTGGATGCCATTGGCAAACCAGATGCGCTTGAGGTAGAGCTCGAAAGCCTTCCAGTTCTCATCATTTTTGTCGCCATCGTACTCTTGGTATACCTTCTCGAGGGCGCGGCGTATTTCGAGGTTGTGGCGGTAATTTTGGTCATAAATGATGTCGCGTCCGCTGAGGCCGGCTTGCGCCAAATAGTAGGCGAGCTTCTTGTCATTGAGCGAGAGCTTGTCCCAAGCCGGAATTTGGTAACGCAGTATTTTGATGTCGCCAAACTGCTCCGTGAGGAACTGAAAATCATCTTTTTTGCTGGTTTTTTCAGCATCCACTTGCCCGCTTTGTGCTTCTGGGGCAGGTGGATTGCAGCTGTACAGGAGGGCCAGCATCATCAGGGTGCTGAGCATGCGTAAAGGTGTGCTGAATGTCATTGTCATGGTTTTTTGAGTCGGCCAAAGTTAATCGAATTTGGCGCAAGCCACCGCCCCGGCTTCCCGTTTGTGCACCCGCTTTGAAGGGTGTAAATTCGCGCCACCATTGCGGGGCCTTTGTGCTTCCGCAAAAATGGACAAAGCCATGACGAAACCCTCCACGCCCAAAGGCACCCGCGACTTCCTGCCCGATACCATGCGCAAGCGCAATTACCTCTTCGGTACCATCCGCGCCG